>DATJTE010000127.1:0-47343 GCA_035503715.1 Rhizobiaceae bacterium
CGGCAATGCCAGGGGTATTCCGGCTGTCGGTCGATGCGGCGGTTAAGGAAGCGAAGCGCGCGGCGAAACTCGGCATTCCGGCGATCGCCACCTTTCCCAATATCGACGGCACGCTGAAGGACGTCACCGGCTCGCACATTCTCGATCCGGACAATCTGATCAACCAGGCGACGCGCGCCATCAAGGCGGCCGTGCCGGAAATTGGAATCATAACCGACGCCGCGCTCGATCCGTTCACCAGCCACGGCCATGACGGCATCCTGCGCGACGGCGTCATCGTCAATGACGAGACGGTCGAGCAAGTGACGGCCGCCGCTGTGCTGCAGGCCGCCGCCGGCGCCGATATCATTGCGCCGTCTGACATGATGGACGGCCGTATCGGCGCGATCCGCGACGCACTCGACGCGAACGGTTTTCAGGACGTGGCGATCATGTCCTATGCGACAAAATTCGCTTCGGCCTTTTATGGACCTTATCGCGAGGCGATTGGTACGGCGGGGCTGCTGAAGGGCGACAAGAAGACCTACTACCTCGACCCCGCCAACACAGACGAGGCGATGCGCGAGATCGAGCAGGACATCGCCGAAGGCGCCGACATGATCATGGTGAAGCCCGGCCTGCCCTATCTCGACATCATCCGCCGCGCCAAGGACGAATTCGCGATGCCGACCTTCGCCTATCAGGTGTCAGGCGAATATTCGATGATCAAGGCCGCGAGCGCCAATGGCTGGATCGACGGCGAGCGCGCCATGCTGGAATCGCTGCTGGCGTTCAAGCGCGCCGGCTGCGACGGTATCCTGACCTACTTCGCGGCCGAGGTCGCGGAACTGCTGTCGAAGTGAACGGATACAGACCGGCGGTCGTGATCGGCGGACTCTGCGGCGCTGCCGGCGTCGCACTGTCCGCGGCAGCGGCGCATGGATCCAACCCGTTGCTCGGTACCGCCGCGTCGATGCTGCTCGTCCATGCGCCGGCGTTTCTAGCGATCGGATTGTTGCGGGGCGATCGGATCTTGCGTTGGGGATTCTGGCTGCTGCTCGCCGGTCTCAGCCTCTTCTCATGCGACCTGGCGATGCGCGTCTATGCGGGAACGCGGCTGTTCCCGATGGCAGCGCCAGCCGGCGGCACTTTGCTAATCGCCGGCTGGCTTGTCGTTACGGCTTCCGCCCTTTGGATACGGCGCGAATAGGTCTGACGGGACAGGCTCACCGCGGCAGGTTCTCAAGCCGCTGCAGCGGGTGGAAGCGCGGGCGCACCGGCGCCTCATGATAGTCCCGAGCGTCGCGCCGCCGCTTCTCCGGGATGCCCCAGTAGTCGCGGTTGATTTCGTCGAACAAGAACTTCACGGGATGCATGGCAACCTCCTTCTTTGGATCGATCCAATCTGAGGGAACATTTCCGCCTTGGATCGATCCAAATTTAACCTATCCGAGGTAAAAGTCAAGGACAAATTGAACCGATCCAAGAAAAATGCTATTTGACTGAAAACACCGTGGAATTTTCACGCAAGGAGATCTTTTGGCCAAGCTAGCCGTCAAGCTCCAGGATGTCGCCAAAGCCGCCGGCGTCTCGCGCGGGACCGCCTCGAACGTCTTCAGCCGACCCGAAATCGTGCGCGAGGAAATGCGCGAAAAGGTTCTCGCTGCCGCCAAGCAGCTTGGTTACGCCGGTCCCGATCCGCGCGGGCGGATGCTGCGGGCGGGCAAGGTCAATGCGATCGGCGTTGCCGGTGCCTGGCCCCTCTCCTATTTCTTCGACGATCCATTCGCGCGCGTCGTTATGGAAGGGATCGGCGACGTCTGCGAGGAGTTCGGCGCAGGCATTTCGCTGATCTCCGCGCTCGACGAGCGCCAGGTGTCCTGGAGCATCCAGAGCGCGCTGGTCGACGGCTTCATCCTGTTCTGCATGGACCACGGCTCGCACCTGATCCAGATGACGCGCGAGCGCAAACTGCCCTTTGTCGCACTCGACTTTCCCACCGCCGAGCCCGATGTGCCGGGGCTGTGGGTCGATGATCTGGCTGGAGCGCGGCTAGCCGCCGAGCATCTCATCGGGCTCGGCCATCGCGAGTTCGCAGTGCTTGCTCTGCCGGCAACCGAAAGCGCCATCGGGCCAGTGCGCGCCGAGCGGCTGCTCGGGTCGATCTACACCGGCACGCGGGATCGCATGCGCGGCTATTTCGACGTGCTGGCAACGCACGGCATCGATACGGATCAGGTGCCTATCTACGAAACCGACAATGACGAGGCCACGACGCGCGCCGGCATGGATTATCTGTTCTCCGGCGGCCGAAAGCCGAAGGCGATTTTGGCCATGTCCGACCGCACGGCCTTGACGGCGATCGACTGGCTCACCGAGCGCGGCATCAGAGTGCCGGACGATGTCTCAATCATCGGTTTCGACGGCGTCCCGGAAGGCGTGCGCTCGATCCCGCCGCTCACCACCATCGCCCAGCCGATGCTCGACATGGGCCGCCGTGCGGCCCGGATGATCCTCGATACCAAACAGGAAAAGACGCGCGAGGTGGTGAAGCTCACGCTCGTCGTGCGCGGTTCGACCGCAAGACCATCCTAGCGGCTGGCCGGGCTTTACATTTCTTTACATTGTCCCGGAACGGCAGAAACGCCCCTCTCCTATTCCTTTCTCATCGCAGTAATGGTGCTGCAGCGAGGAAGGAACGGCAATGGAACCGAACACCCCCAGGAACGAGACTCCCGAAGTTGAAATCATCCCACCAACGGCAAACTGGACAAAGCGCCTGACGATCGGCGCGATCGCTGTTGCCGCCCTCGGCGGCATCGGACTTGCTACCGCGATGAGCGACGATTTTGGTTTCCGCGGCGGCCCGGGCTGGCATAATGCCGGCGGACCCGGCATTGGCTTCCACGGCCGTCACGGCATGGGTTTTGGCGAGCGCCGGCTCGACCGGGTGCTGGAGGAGATCGACGCGACGCCAGAGCAGGAAACCAAGATCAAGGCGATCATCGACACCGCCGAAGACGAACTCTTCCCGATGGCGGAAGAATTCCGCGACACACGTGGACAGGTCGCCGAACTGCTCGGCGCCGCAACGATCGACCGCGCCGCGGCCGAAACGCTGCGCGCCGGACGCATCGCCAAAGTCGACGAGGCATCGCGCAAGCTAACCACCGCGATCCTCGACATCGCCGAGGTGCTGACGCCGGAGCAGCGCGCCGAAATCGTCGAGCATTTCCAGGAACGCGGCCGCAGGTGGTAAAACGTATCTGAGGTTTCGAATCGTGGAGCGCTTCGGCATGGCGGAAAAGGTCCTGATCGTCGACGACGACACGCGCCTTTCCGCCATGCTGGCGGACTATCTTTCCGGCAATGGCTACACGGTCCACACTGCCGCCACTGGCGGCGCAGGCCTGACGGAATTGTCCCGCCTGGCGCCCGATGCTGTAATCCTCGACGTAATGCTGCCCGACATTGACGGCTTCGAGACTTGCCGGCGCATCCGCACGTCATCCGACGTGCCGATGCTCATGCTGACCGCCAAGGGCGAAGACACGGATCGGATCGTCGGCCTGGAGCTTGGCGCCGACGACTATCTGCCAAAGCCGTTCAACCCGCGCGAATTGCTGGCGCGGCTGAAAGCCATTTTGCGCCGTCGCGGCGGCTCTACCAGCAGTCGGGTGCTGCGCTTCGGCAGGCTGGAGATCGACCCGGGCTCACGCACGGCCCGTGTCAACGGAAGCGACTGCACGCTCACCTCCTATCAATTCGATCTGCTGGTGGCATTTGCCGAGAACGCTGGCCGGACGCTATCGCGCGATCAGCTCATGGATCTGGTGCGCGGCGAGGAGCTTGAGGCGTTCGACCGTTCGATCGACGTGCATGTGTCGCGCATCCGCGCCGCGATCGAGGACGACCCGAAAAATCCGCGCCGGATCGTCACGGTGCGCGGAGTGGGTTATGTGTTTGCCCGTTTCCAGGATCAGGAACGATAGGACCGTATGCGAAGCCGGCTTTTCCTGAAGATCTATATGACGCTTCTGGCGAGCCTTGTTGCTGTTGCAATCGCCAGCGCAATCTTCTTCCTCGTCTCCGAACGCGAGCGCGACACGAGCTGGAGCGGCCGGCGCGACCACTTCATCGCGGCGCTGCTGCCGGCAGGTTCGGACGCAGCTACGCTGCAATCGACCCTCGACCGCCTCGGTCGCGCCTTCGATGCCGACATTTCCGTATTCGAGGCCGATGGACGGTTGATCGCGTCCACGGGCCGCCCTTTTCCGCCCGACGTGACCGACCCAGCACGCCGCGGCGATGGTCTGCGGCACGGTTTCGTGACGACGCTTGAAGATGGCCGCCTCGTCGCGGCGCGGACAGACGGGCCATCCGGCTCAGCCGGCCGTAATCCGCTTGCCTATCTGGTGATGATCGCGGCCGTCATCGGGCTTGCCGCCTATCCGGTCGTGCGCCACCTTACGCGCCGGCTGGAACAGTTGCGCAAAGGCGTCGAAGCATGGGGCGCCGGGGCGCTCGATACGCGTGTGCCCGAGAAAGGCACCGACGAGGTCGCGACGGTGGCGAAAACCTTCAACGAAGCGGCCGATCGGGTAGAGCGTCTCGTCACGGCGCATCGCTCGCTGCTCGCCAACGCCAGCCATGAGCTGCGCTCGCCGATCGCGCGGCTGCGCATGGCGATCGACCTGCACGAAAAACAGGGCGACGAGGGCAGCCGGCAGGAGATCATCCGAAACCTGACCGAGGTCGACCGGCTGGTCGAGGAGATCCTGCTCGCCAGCCGCCTCGATCACGTCGGCCTTGCCGGCAGCGAGCCGATCGACCTTTTGGGTCTCACCGCCGAGGAAGCCGCGCGCAACGATCTTCAGGTGAGCGGAACGCCTGCCTATGTGCTTGGTGACCCGCCGCTCATGATCCGGCTGATCCGCAACCTGATCCAGAATGCGCTGAAGCATGGTGCGCCGCCAATCGACATCGAGGTCCGCAGCGACGGCAAGAACGCCGAGCTGCGCGTGCGCGATCACGGCGCGGGTATCGCGCACGAACAGGTAGAGAAAATATTCGAACCGTTCTACCGGCCGCCCGGCAGTAGCGAGGCGTCAGGCGGATGGGGGCTTGGTCTGTCGCTGGTCCGCCAGATCGCCGGACATCATGGCGGCTGGGTGAAGGTCGAAGCGCCGGAAGGCGGCGGCGCTCTGTTCATCGTCACGCTGCCGGCGCATGAGGTCGAATAGCGCTCAGACGTATTTGCGCCAGTCGTGTTCTTCCTTGAAGCCGAGCACCTCGCGCGCCTTGCGGTTCGACAGCGGCGCTTCGTCCTTGCCCATCTTGCGCGTAATCGGCGTCGCCGGCGCCCACTTCTTCAGGAACTTTTCCGTCGGCTCGTTGGCGGTGATGGTGTCGTTCACGGCATTAAACACCTGGAAGCCGAGGCCATCCTTCTTCAGGCAACGATGCACGATCTGCGCGAGGTCGCGCGCGTCTATGTAGCTCCAGGCATTGCGCTTGCGCGACAGCGGCTTCTTCAGGAAACCCTTGAACATCCCGTATTCGTGCGGCTCGATCACATTGCCGATGCGCAGAGCGTAGATGTCGGCGCCGGTGCGCATCGCAAAGGCCCTCGCTGTCTTTTCGTTCACCAGCTTCGACAGACCGTAAGAATCCATCGGGTCGATGTCGTAATCCTCTTCCAGCGGAAACTGATGGAAATCCTTGTCGCCTTCGGCGAAGCAGACGCCGTAGGTCGTTTCGCTCGACGCGATGATGATTTTTCGGATGCCGAGTTTCACCGCCGCTTCGATGATGTTGTAGGTCGACACGACATTCGCCGAAAACGTCGTGTTATCGGGCGCCATCAACACGCGCGGGATGGCCGCGAAATGCACGACGGCATCGACCTTGGCCGGTCCCTTGCCGCTTTCGTATCCGTCGAACCAGAAGTGCATCGACAGCGCGTTGAATACCTGACCGCTGTCGGTGACATCGGTGATCAGCGTGTTCACGCCGGGACAATCGAGCGGCTTGAGGTCGAGGTTCAGGATTTCGTGGCCCTTGTCCTTTAGCCACGGAACGACGTGCTTGCCCGCCTTGCCCGAACCCCCGGTGAAAACAACGCGCATGACAGTCCTCCTGCGGAGCGGAGGAGTATTAGTCTGACAAATCGGCGGGGTCGAGAGCCTTGGCGCTGACCGGTGCGCCCATGCGGTTCCATGCGTCGAGGCCGGCGATCTTGTAGGCTTCGGCAAGCGTCGGATAGTTGAACGTGTTTTCGACGAAGAAATCGACGGTGCCCTTCAGGTTGATCACCGCCTGGCCGATGTGGATCAGCTCGGTGGCGCCTTCGCCAACGATATGGGCGCCGAGCAGGCGGCGCGACTCCAGCGCGAAGATCAATTTCAGGAAACCTGAATTGACACCCATGATATGGCCGCGCGAGGTTTCGCGGAAACGCGCCACGCCGCATTCATAGGCGACGCCGCTCTCGCGCACCTGTTCCTCGGACTGCCCGACCGTCGAGATCTCCGGGACCGCATAGATGCCATAGGGAAAGGTTTCCGGCGCCGGTGGCAGCGGCACGCCAAAGGCGTGACACGCGGCGACACGCCCCTGCTCCATCGAGGTCGAGGCAAGGCTCGGGAAGCCGATCACGTCGCCGGCGGCATAGATGTTCGGCACATTGGTCTGGAAGGTCCTGGGATCGACCTTCAGCCGGCCGCGGCTGTCGGCCTCGATGCCGACCGCATCCAGCCCAAGGCTGTCGATGTTGCCGCTCCGGCCGGCGGCGTAAAGCACGATCTCGGAGCGGATGGCGCGGCCGTCGGCCAGCGTCACCTCCGCGTGCGTGTCCTTCGACTGAATGTCCTTGACCGCGCCGCCCAGCCTGATCGTCATGCCGCGGTCACGCATCTCATGGATGAAATCGTCGACGATCTCGCGGTCGACGAAGTCGAGAATGGTGCTGCGCGGCTCTACCAGCGTCACGGGCACATCGAGCGCGGAAAAGATCGTCGCATATTCGACGCCGATCACGCCGCCGCCGATCACCGTCAGCGTGCGCGGAAGCCGCTCGAGCTCCAACATCTCGTCACTGTCGAAAATCCGCTTGCGATCGAACGGTACGTTGTCCGGCCGGTGAGGACGCGTGCCGACCGCGATCAATGCATTGGAGAAGCCGACTTCGCTGTATTCACCATTGTCGGTCGTCAGACCCACACGGCCCACATCGAGAAATTTCGCAGCCGCCCGCATGTGGCGCACGGTGTTGCGCATGAATTGATGCTGCAGCACCTCGACCTCATGGTCGAGCGTCTTGTGCAAGCGCTCGATCAGATCGCTGACGGAGATGTCCTGTTTCACGCGATAGCCGCGGCCGTAAAAACCGCGCTCGCGGAAACCGGAGAGATTGAGCACCGTCTCACGGAGCGTCTTCGACGGGATCGTGCCGGTATGCACCGAAACGCCGCCGAGCCGCCTGCCCCGGTCCACCACCAGCACAGACTTGCCTAACTTGGCTGACTGCACGGCCGCGCGGCGGCCCGAAGGCCCGCTGCCGATCACCAGCATGTCGTAACGATCCATCGCCTGTTCCCCGTCGCGCGTTCCCCTCGCGCCGGCGCTGCCGCGCCGCACAACAAGATGCGACAGCACCGGTTACCGTTCAATGACTGCCAGCCGCCTGAAAGAAACTTCTCGACGGATTTCTCGCGGTTTCCGGCACCGAAATCTTGCAATTTGCGCGCAACACACCATTTCCACCGGTGCGGTGCGAACCGCCAAAAGCGAGGGAAATCCGATGAACACGCGCATTCTCGACGGCGAAATCATTCCAAGCAGGCTGGAGGACAGCCGACTCTACGACGGCGTGCGCACCCGCCGCGTGCTGGCGTTCTTCATCGATTATCTGATCGTCGGCCTGCTGCTGATTCCGGCCGCTATCGTCGTTTTCCTGCTTGGTTTGCTGACGTTCAGCCTCGGCTGGATGCTGTTCGCAGTCCTCGTACCCCTGGTGGCGCTCACCTATGTCTGGATGACCATGGGCGGGCCGACCCAGGCGACCATCGGCATGCGGACAATGGGCATCCGCCTCGAGCGGCTCGACGGGCAGAAGGTCGACGGCATGCTCGCGGTCGTCCATTCGGTGCTTTTCTGGGCCGGCAACGCCATTTTGTCGCCGCTGATCCTGCTCGCGACCTTGTTTCTGGACCGCAAGCGGACCCTGCACGACCTGCTTCTCGGCACCGTCGTCGTCCGCGACGACCATTAGCCCAGCTTTAGTCTGGGCACTAAACCTCTCGTTCAGAACCCTGTGATGTGATGCGGCGGGCAAGCTCCCGCCGCATTCTCCTGTTGAATTTTCCGTGCGCGGAGCCAAGGTAGGACGATTCGTAGGTAAACCTCGCAGTCGATGACGCACCATTCGACCCAGTCGCCGCAGTTTTTCCTGACCGCACCCTCCCCTTGCCCCTATGTGGAAGGCCAGTTCGAGCGGAAGGTTTTCACGCACCTCGTCGGGGAAAAGGCGCCGGAACTCAACGACCTGCTGACCCAGGGCGGTTTTCGCCGCTCGCAGAACATTGCCTACCGGCCGGCCTGCGAAACGTGCCGGGCCTGCATCTCGGTGCGTATCCTCGCCAGCGAGTTCGAGCCCAGCGACAACATGCGCCGGGTCATGAAGCGCAATTCCGACCTGATCGGCGTGCAGCATGACGCCGAGCCGTCGACCGAACAATACTCGCTGTTCCGCTCTTATCTCGACGCCCGCCACCGCAAGGGCGGCATGTCGGACATGACCGTGCTCGACTACGCCATGATGGTCGAGGACACGCATGTCGACACCAAGGTCATCGAATACCGCCGGCGCGGGCCTGACACCTTCATCACCGGCCGCGGCCAGGGCGAACTGATTGCGGTGTCGCTGTCGGACAAGATGGCCGACGGCCTCTCCATGGTCTATTCCTACTACAGTCCCGAGCACGAGGACCGGTCGCTCGGCACGTTCATGATCCTCGATCATATCGCCCGCGCCCGGGCGCTCGGCCTGCCACACGTCTATCTCGGCTACTGGGTCAACGGCTCGCGCAAGATGAACTATAAGGTCCGCTTCCAGCCGCAGGAGCATCTTGGCCCGAAGGGTTGGGAACGCTACACGGAGTAGCCAGGCGGCTCCCGCCGGCGCCACGGGAGCAGTTTCCAACCTTGTCCTCGACACATTCGCAGCACGCCAAAGGCCTTCTGTTCACCGCCTTCGGCGGTTTGATGCTGACGGTCGACATTCCGCTGATCAGACTGGCCGAGGGTGAGACATGGTCGATCCTTGTCCTGCGCAGCGCCGTCACCTTTGCCTCCGCCGTGGTGATCTGGGCGATCTGGCGATCCATCAGCCGCGATGCGCCGTCGCTGGCACCGGGCTGGACCGGTGTCGCGGTCGCGGCGCTCTACGGCATGACGTCGATTTTCTTCATGCTCGCCGTGTTCAACACCTCGACCGCCAACCTCGTCTTCATCCTCGCCTTCAACACGGTGTTTTCCTCGCTGCTGTCGTGGATTTTCCTGAAGGAGCGGCCGAGGCCGGCGACGTTGCTCACCATGGCGGTGATGATCGTCGGCGTGCTCATCATCGTCGCCGACGGCCTCGAGGCCGGCAATTTTTTCGGCGACATGACGGCGCTGTGCTCCGCCTTCTTCGTCGCCTGCGCGCTGACGCTGACGCGCGCCTCCGGCAAGGACATGGGCTTCACCGCGCTGACCGGCGTGCTGCTGCCCTTCGTGGTGGCGGTCTTCATGACAATGGAAACCGGCTACCGGATCGAGCAGCCCTGGTGGATCGTGCTTAACGGCGCGGTCGTGATGCCGCTCTCCTTCTATTTCCTCGCCACCGGGCCGCGCTGGATCTCGGCGCCGGAAGTCGCCATGTTCTATCTGCTGGAGACGATCCTCGCGCCGGTCTGGGTCTGGCTGATCTTTTCCGAAGAGCCGACGCGAAACGCGCTGATCGGCGGCGTGATCCTGATCGTCGCGCTGATCGCGCATTCGGCATGGCAGCTCTGGGACGGACGCAAGCGGCGCGCGGTGCTCGCGGTGAGACATCCGGTCTAGGACAACTCGGCTAGCCGTTTCTCGATGAAATCGCGCGCCGGGCCTTGCTTGGTGAGCTTCAGCGCCTGGCGAAACGAAGCCACGGCTTCTGCCGTCCGCCCGGCGCGCCGCAGCAATTCTCCCTTGGCGGAATGCGCGGGGTAATAGTCCGCAAGTTCGCCGCGCGCGAAGATCGCCTCGATAAGCTTGATGCCTTCGCCCGGCCCGTCACGCATGGCGACGGCTGCGGCGCGATTGAGTTCGGCGACCGGCGACGGCTGCGCCCGCAGCAGGAGATCGTAGAGCGAGACGACGCGGTTCCAGTCCGTGCGCATACCATTGCTCGCCGCATGTTCGGCGGCGATCGCGGCCTGGATCGCATAGGGGCCGACCTCGCCGATGGCGAAGGCACGGGCGACCAGTGCCGTGCCCTCCTCGATCTGCTGGCGGTTCCAGAGCGCGCGGTCCTGGTCGTCAAAGAGCACGACCGAGCCGTCCGTGCCTGTGCGGGCAGCGCGGCGGGAATCGTGCAGCAACATCAGCGCCAAAAGGCCGATCGCCTCCGGATCGGGCAAGAGCGCGACGAGAAGCCGGCCGAGCCGGATCGCCTCGGCCGAGAGGTCCGAGCGCGTCACCGACGCGCCGGACGAGGCGGCATAACCCTCGTTGAAGACCAGGTAGACGACGCGCAGCACATATTCGAGCCGCTCGGCCAGTTCGGCCTTTTCCGGTGTCTCGTACGGGATTTTCTCGTCGCGGATCTTCGATTTGGCGCGCACGATGCGCTGCGCGATCGTCGGCGCGCTCGACAGGAAAGCCGCCGCGATTTCCTCGGTCGTCAAGCCGCAGACCTCGCGCAAAGTCAGCGCCGTCTGCGCGTCCGCCGGCAGTGCCGGGTGGCAGCAGGTGAAGATCAGCCTGAGCTGGTCGTCGGCGATTGTCTGTTCGTCCATCTCGTCAGGTCCGGCGGCCTCGGTTTCGAGCCGCATCGCGAGTTCGGTGAGGGAGGCGTCGTGGCGCGCATTCCTGCGCATCCGGTCGATCGCCTTGAAACGCCCGGCCGACACCAGCCAGGCCAACGGATTTTTGGGCACACCGTCGCGCGGCCACTGCTCGGCAGCGGCGGCGAAGGCGTCGTGCAACGCCTCCTCCGCCCGCTCGAAACCGCCGAGCAGGCGGATCAACGTCGCCAGCACACGCCGCTTCTCGGTCCGGTAGACCGTTTCGAGCGTGATGCCAGCGGCGGCGCTCAAGCCGCTGCGTCCTGGCGCTCGACGAATTTCACCGGCCGCACCTCGATCGCACCGGTGCGGGCCATCGGGATCGTACCAGCGATACGGATCGCGTCGTTCAAGTCACGCGCCTCGATGATGACGATGCCGGCGAGATGCTCTTTCGTTTCCACGAACGGTCCGTCCGTCGTGGCGAGCTTGCCCTGCCGCACGCGCACCGTCGCGGCTTGCGTCGGCAGGTCCAGCGCATGCGCATCGAGCCAGTTGCCGCTCTGACGCAGCGCCTCGTCATTGTCGAGCACCTCGTTGATGAAGGCTGCGCGTTGCGGCTCGGTGAAGCCATCGAGGTGATGTAGATCGTTGAGATAGATCAGGCAGGCATATTTCATGGCGCGCTCCTGATATCGTAAGCAGGTCGCACTTCGACCTTGGCGTATTTGGCCAGCGCCGACTGCTCGGCGAGCAAAATCGCTTCCTCCATGCTGTCGGCGCGCAGGATCACGATCCCGCCGAGATGCTCCTTCGTTTCCGCGAAAGGGCCGTCGGTGCGCGAGACTTTCGAACCGCGGATACGGACAGTCACGGCTTCGCTCGTCGGCCGGAGTGCCCGGGCGGCAACCAGTTTGCCCTGCCGTTCGAGATCCGCGTCTTCGTCGCGGCAATCGTCCTGGAGCTTGCGGTCCGCTTCTGGCGTGATATCCGCGAAATCGGCGTCGTCGATGTAAAACAACAGTGCGAATTCCATCTCAGGCCTCCGGGACGTCGTAGATCGGGCGGACCTCGATCTTTCCATATTTGGCGAGCGGGATGCCGGCGGCAATCGCTTTCGCTTCCGCCATGTCTTTAGCTTTCACGAGGATGAACCCGCCGAGATGTTCCTTGGTTTCGGCGAAGGGGCCGTCGGTCGAAGAAACTTTCGAGGCGCGCACCTGCACGGTGGCGGCCTTCGCGGCCGAATCCAGCGCACGGGCGGCGATCAATTGTCCTTTCTTATCAAGGACTTCGTCATACGACATCGAGTCTTTGTCGAGCTTTTTCTTTTCGGCAGGCGTCATCCTGTCGAAGATCGTCGGCTCGAAATAGACGAGGCAGAGAAACTCCATTTCCTTCTCCTGCTTGTGTGGGTCGGATGCCTCTAGTCGTTCGCCCGATCCCCAATTCGACAGCAGCTCGAAAAAATATTTGCCGCGAATTTTTTCGTCCGCCGTGTCGAATCTCGTCGCCGCTCTTCGACTGCTTTGCGAGACGACGGACATGAGCCGGAACCTCTCGCAACAAAGCTCAATCGAAGGATCAAGACCATGCATGTACTCGAAGCTGCCCTGATCTCCAACGCGCTCAACTCGAAGAAGGCGAAGAGGATCGAAAGCGACGAACCGCAGCCGACCGCCGCGAGCCGCCCGTTCTACAAGCGCCTGTCCATCCAGGCAGTGTCGGCCGTTGTCGCGCTTGTGGCCGTTGTCACGTTCCTTGAAATCGCCTCCGCCGACGCGCCGGCGCAGGCCGAGTTCACGCTGATTGCCAGTCATGCTGGCTGAGGTCTTGTCCGGCCGCCAAACTCGCCCGATGATCGTCCTCGATCCGGAGGACCAGCATGAGCGAACGCAAGACGATCGTACCGACCGCCTTGCGCGGCGTTTACGAGCAGTGGCGCTTTGCGCCGGCCGTCGTGTCGAACGGCATGATCTATTGCTCGGGTATCATCGGCACGAGCCCGGGCGGCGAGACGCCCGCCAATCTCTCCGGCGGTCTCGCGGGCGCGACCGCCACGACGGCTGACCTTGATGCGCCGCTCGCCGCACTGCAGGCCGTGCGCGATCCCGAAGCGCAATTCGTCACCGCCTTCGAAGCGCTGCGCTCGATCCTGAGCGAAGCCGGCGCGGATCTGTCCGACATCGTCGAGATCACGACCTATCATGTGGAGATCGGCCGCCACATGGAGACCTTCATGCGCGTCTGGGCGCGCTATCTGAAGGAGCCCTATCCCGCCTGGACGGCGATCGGCGCGTCCGAACTGATCGTGCCGGGCGGGCTGGTCGAGATCAGGGCGATCGCCGCTCTACCCTCGATGCGCGGCTAGCCGCCGAACTTTCCCGTTCGCGGAAAACCTTTCGGCACCAGCCGGCCGGCCTGAGCGCGCTGGCCGATCCATTCGGCAAGCTCGGCCTTCGTCTTGACGAAGGTGCGGTCGGCGGAATCCTGCCAGGCAAGCCCTTCCTTCAGGACAAACGTCTTCATGTCGAGCGTGCCGCCATCCTTGTACTTTTGCAGGCGCACGCCCTTGCCACGGCCCATCTCCGGCACTTCGGCGATCGGGAAGATCAGCAGTTTGCGATTGTCGCCGACGATCGCGACGTGATCGCCTTCGGCGACGACGCAGCGCTTCGCCTCGTCCGGTGACTTCACGTTCATGATCTGCTTGCCCTTACGGGTGTTGGCGACCACCTCGGCTTCCGGAACGATGAAGCCATTGCCCTGATGCGAGACGAGCAGCAGTTTGCGCTTCGGATCGTGGACGAAGGCCGTGACGATGTCCTGGTCATTGTCCATGTCGACGATGATGCGGATCGGCTCGCCATGGCCGCGGCCGCCCGGCAGCCGGTCGGCGCCGATGGTGTAGAACTTGCCGCCGGTGGTGAAGACGATGATCTTGTCCGTCGTCTGCGCATGGAAGGCTAATTTCAGGCTGTCGCCTTCCTTGAAGGCGAGCGTCGAGTTGTCGGCGAGATGGCCCTTCATGGCGCGCAGCCAGCCCTTTTCGGACACGACGACCGTCACCGGCTCCTTCTCCACCATCGCGTGGTGGATGTCGGCGTCGTCATGTTCCGGCGCCTCGGCGAAGGTCGAGCGGCGCTTGCCGAGCGGCGTGTCCTTGCCGAACTTCTTGCGGGTCTGCTCGACCTCCCAGCGGATCGTCTGCCACTGCTTGGCGTCCGACTTCAGCAGTTTCTCGATCGCGCCTTTCTCCTTGGTGAGGCCGTCGAACTCCTTCTTGATCTCGATCTCTTCCAGCTTGCGCAACTGGCGCAGGCGCAGATTGAGAATGGCTTCGGCCTGAACGTCGCTCAGGTCCCATTTCGCCATCATCACCTGTTTGGGCTCATCCTCCTCGCGGATGATGCGGATCACCTCGTCGATGTTGAGGTAGGCGATCAGGAAGCCGCCCAGCACTTCGAGCCGGCGTTCGATCTCGGCCAGGCGATATTTCGAGCGCCGGATCAGCACGTCGCGGCGGTGGTCGAGCCATTCCTGCAGCGCGCCCTTGAGCGACAGGATGTTCGGCACCTTGCCGCGCGACAGCACGTTCATGTTGAGCGGGATGCGCGATTCCAGATCAGTCAGCTTGAACAGCGACTCCATCAGGAGTGCGGGATCAACCGCGCGGCTCTTCGGCACGATGACGATGCGGATGTCCTCCGCGCTCTCGTCGCGGATGTCCTCGAGCAGCGGCAGTTTGCGGGCGATCAGAAGCTCGGCGATCTTCTCGATCAGCTTTGCCTTCTGCACCTGATAGGGGATCTCGGTGACGACGACGTTCCAGGTGCCCCTGCCCTGATCTTCTTGGTGCCAGCGCGAGCGGACGCGGAAGCCGCCGCGGCCGGTCTTGTAGGCTTCGAGGATCGACGCACGCTCCTCGACGATGATGCCGCCGGTCGGAAAATCCGGCCCCTGCACCAGCCCGTCGTCCTCGGACGTACTCATCAGTTCTTCGACCGACGTGTTTGGCTTGTCGATCAGGAGGAGCGCGGCGGTGCAAAGTTCTGCAGCGTTGTGCGGCGGGATGTTGGTAGCCATGCCGACCGCGATGCCGGCCGAACCGTTAGCGAGCAGATTCGGAAACGCGCCCGGCAGGACGGTCGGCTCTTCGCCGACCTCGTTGTAGGTCGGGCGGTGGTCGACCGCGTCCTCGGTAATGCCTTCGAGAAGGTCGGACGCGACTTCCGTCATGCGCGCTTCGGTGTAGCGCATCGCCGCGGCGTTATCGCCGTCGATATTGCCGAAATTGCCCTGCCCGTCGACCAACGGGTAACGAACGGCGAAATCCTGCGCGAGGCGGACCAGTGCGTCGTAGATCGACTGGTCGCCGTGCGGATGGAACTTGCCCATCACCTCGCCGACGATCGTGGCGCTCTTCGAAAAGCGCTGGCCGGGATCGAGGCGCAGCAGCCGCATGGCATGTATGATGCGGCGATGGACCGGCTTCAGCCCGTCGCGCACGTCCGGCAGCGCGCGGTGCATGATGGTCGACAGCGCATAGGCGAGATAGCGCTCTTCCAGCGCTTTCCTCAGGTCGACAGGTTCAATGGAATCTCCGCCCTCGGGCGGCGGCGGTGGCGTTCTTTTTCCCATGGAGGCGGACTAGCCGGGATGCTGATTCGCGGCAAGAGGCCCGGATTTCCGGGCTTTTCACCATGCCTTCGGGTCGTTGGAGGGGGCACATTGCCTTTTTCTGAAATATTTGGCCATTGTAGGAGATACGCCTTTTTCCGGTCGCGTTCGTTGGCGACATGGAAGCGCTATTCATTCCGTCATCCATTTCGTTCTCAGGGAACCGTCATGACAATTCATCGCAAAACTCTCGGCAAGCTCGCCTTTTCGACCTTCCTCGTCGTGGCCGCGTTCAGCCAGGCAAACGCACAGGATGCGGCTGCCGTCGCGGAGCGGCTGAAGGCCGTGCTCGCCATCAACGGCATGGAACTCGCATGGACCGGCGTCACCGGTGACGCCGCCTCAATGGTGATCGAGGGCACGACGCTCGGCGTTCCGGGCGAGGCCCAGAAAGTGCCGCTCGGCAACGTCACGCTGACCGACATCAAGGAAGAGAATGGCGGGCTGGTGATTGGAGGCGTTGCGCTGCCGGACTACACCCACACCGAAGACGGCGTCACCATGGACATCAACGGCGTCACGATGGCTGGCATCCGACTGCCGGCTGAAGGCTCCACCGACCCCGTCGCCAACCTGATGATGTACGATACGGCGGACGTTGCGAACATCTCGTTCAAGATGGGCGACAAGACCGCTTTCCAGATGACGGACACACATTTCGAGGTGACGCCGCCCGCCGACGGCAAGGCGATGGAGTTCTCGGGTGCCGCCGAAAAATTCACCGCCGATCTCAGCCTGATCGAAGACCCGCAGTCGAAGCCGGTGATCGAGGCGCTCGGCTACAGCCAGATCAACGGCTTCTTCGAGCTGGAAGGCTCCTGGAACCCGAGCGATGGCCGCATGGCTTTGTCGCAATACGACATCACCGTCGAAAACGCCGGCACCTACGGCATGACCTTCGACCTCGGCGGCTACACGCCGGAGTTCATCAAGCAGCTCCAGGAGATGCAGAAGCAGATCGCCGCGCAGCCGGAAGGCGCCGACAGCTCCGCCCAGGGGCTGGCCATGCTCGGCCTGATGCAGCAGCTCACCTTCCACAGCGCGTCAATCCGCTGGGATGACGATTCGCTGACAGGCAAAGTGCTGGAGTTCGTCGGCAAGTCGCAGGGGATGTCCGCGGCAGACGTTGCCAATCAGGCAAAGGCGGTCGTGCCGTTTTTGCTGGCGCAGTTGAACAATCCGGAGCTCACCCAGCAGGCCACCGCGGCGGTGACGAAGTATCTCGACGATCCGCAGAGCCTCGAGATCGTCGCCGAACCGGCCGACGCAGTTCCCTTCGCGCTGATCATGGCGGGCGCGATGTCGCCCTCACCGCAGGATCTGGTGAAGACGCTTGGCGTCACCGTCGAGGCGAACGACGGCGAATAAGCCGCTCCATCCGAGCCAACAAAAAAGCCCGGCCTCGCGCTGGGCTTTTTTATGCCGCCTCGCCTGTCTCCACCTGCCAGCGATCGACGCTGACTGCGATGATCGTGCGTGCCCCGTCGACAAGCTGATCGAGCGTCAGTCCATTCGGCGTCATCAGCGAGCGCAATGGCGGGACGTGGATGAAACCCGCCATATGCGGCGTGAAGGCGGAGCAAAGGCCGGAGCGCGCGTGATAGAACAGGAAATTGCAGAGATAGCCGCCAGCATCGTCGGAATATGCGACCGGCAAACCTTTTGCCGTCAGTGCCGCGTGGATCGCCTCCAGCGGCAGCGTCGATCCGAAACTTTCATCGAGATCGCAGATCGTTCCTCGACCGGGAATAAAGCCCGCATTGTCGGGTGAGTTCGGCCGGATTTCGTTCTTCGCCAGGCGTTCGAGCTGGAACCCGGCCGCCTGCGCGCTGAGACCAAAGTGGATGGCAATGTCGGGACTTAACGGCGATGCCAGTCCTTCGAGCCGGGCCGGCAGCGCGCGATAATCGACATCGAAGAGTGCCGTCGCCAGCTCGCAGCGATCGGTGAACTCGCCTTTACGCGCCTCAAGCTCGGCGACCAGCGCTTCCGTCGGATTGACCGGCGTTCCCGGGAACGCGCCAAAGCCGGTGACGAGGACGCGCGGTTTCATGCGCGCGCTGCCCTCCTAGAGCACCACGGCGAAGCCGATGTCCGCTAGGAACAGCAATATCCAGAGAAGATTGCCGTAATGCATGCGCTTCAGGTAGTGGCTTCCCGGGATGTAAGGCTGGCCGGCGAGAAATGTTTCCCAGCCCAGATTCGCTGCGCCGATCCGCTCTTCCAGCTTACGCAAATAGCCGCCGACCGTCTGGACGTGCTTGCCGTAAAAGATCGTCCAGCAATAGGCGAGCACTGTCACCAGAAGCGGCACCAGCGCAGCAAGCTTCAGTCCCCAGAACCCGTACGCTTCGAGTTCCGCGCGGTTGGCGAGCAGCCAGGCGATGATGCCGCCATTGGCGACCAGCGCATAGAGATAGGCCTCGAACTGTGAGCGGATGCTCGTCGTGATCTCGGCGCGCAGGCCGCGATACTCCTCCAGATGAAACTGGAGCTGGTTCGGCGTCAGCTCAGGCGCCGGCGTTTCAGGTGTGCCCTTCCCCTCGCCCTCAGCCATTGCCCTCCACCCCGTGTCAGTTCGCCTTCGTCGTCGGCGCGATACGAAGGTGCAGTTCGCGCATCTGCTGCGAACTGGCTTCCGACGGCGCACCCATCAGCAGGTCGAGCGCCTGCTGGTTCATCGGGAACATGGTGATCTCGCGCAGGTTCTTGACGCCGCAGAGCAGCATCACGACGCGGTCGATGCCGGCCGCCATGCCGCCATGCGGGGGCGCGCCGAACTGGAAAGCGCGGTAGAGGCCGCCGAAACGCTCCTCAACTGTCTCTCGGTTCAGACCGACGATCTCGAAGGCCTTCACCATGGTTTCGGGCAGATGGTTGCGGATACCACCGCTCGCGATCTCGTAGCCGTTGCAGACCATGTCGTACTGGAACGCCTTGATCGTAAGCGGGTCCTGCCCCGACAGCGCGTCGATACCGCCCTGCGGCATGGAGAACGGGTTGTGGCCGAAGTCGATCTTCTTCTCGTCCTCGTTCCACTCGAAGAACGGGAAGTCGACGATCCAGCAGAGCGCGAAGCGGTCGCGGTCGACGAGATTCAGCTCCTCGCCGGCGCGCGTGCGCGCAGCACCCGCGAACGAAACGAATTTTTTCGGATCACCCGCGGCAAAGAACACGGCGTCGCCGTCACCCAGACCAAGCTGCGTGCGGATCGCATCCGTGCGCTCCTCGCCGATGTTCTTGGCGATCGGGCCAGCGCCTTCAAGCCTCTCGCCTTCCTTGCGCCAGAAGATGTAGCCGAGGCCCGGCTGCCCCTCGCCCTGCGCCCAGGAGTTCATGCGATCGCAGAAAGCACGTGAGCCGCCGGTCTTCGCGGGAATGGCCCACACCTCCGCCTTCGGGTCGTTGGCCAGGATGTTGGCGAACACCTTGAAGCCCGAGCCGCGAAAATGCTCGGACACGTCCTGCATCTCGATCGGGTTTCTGAGGTCCGGCTTGTCGGAACCGTATTTGCGCATCGCCACATCGTAAGCGATGCGCGGAAACTCCTGCGTCACCGGTTTGCCGTCGGCAAAGGTTTCGAAGACGCCGCGCATGACCGGCTCGATGGTCGACAGCACATCGTTCTGCTCGACAAAGCTCATTTCCAGGTCGAGCTGATAGAACTCTCCCGGCAGGCGGTCGGCGCGCGGGTCCTCATCGCGGAAACATGGGGCGATCTGGAAATAGCGGTCGAAGCCCGACACCATGATCAGCTGTTTGTAGATCTGCGGCGCCTGCGGCAGCGCGTAGAATTTTCCTTCGTGGATGCGGCTTGGCACGAGGAAGTCGCGCGCGCCCTCCGGCGACGAGGCGGTCAGGATCGGCGTCGAATATTCGGTGAAGCCGGCCGTGCCCATGCGCTTGCGCATCTCGGCGATGATTTTCGTGCGCATCACGATGTTCTTGTGCAGCGTCTCGCGGCGCAGGTCGAGGAAGCGGTATTTCAGCCGGATATCTTCCGGATAATCCGGCTCTCCGAACACCGGCAGCGGCAATTCCTTGGCCTGCGACAGCACCTCGATGTCGCGCGCATAGATCTCGATCTCGCCGGTCGGCATCTTGGCGTTGACGGTCTCGGCGGTGCGGGCCTTCACCTCGCCGTCGACGCGGATCACCCATTCGCCGCGCACGGTCTCGGCCACCTTGAAGGAGGGCGAATCCGGATCGGCGACGATCTGGGTCAGGCCATAATGGTCGCGCAGGTCGATGAAGAGCAGGCCGCCATGATCGCGAACGCGGTGGACCCAGCCCGACAGGCGCACATTGGCACCGACATCGGTCTTCTTCAAATCAGCGCAGGTATGGCTGCGGTAGCGATGCATCGAAATTGTCCGGTCTGTAGCGTGAGGATCAGGACCGGCACACCGCGCGCAGCCCCCAAAAATCGGCGCGAAAAGCGCATCAAAGGTGTGGTTTGTCAAGGATAAGCGGGTTTTGGACCAATCCGCGCCGCGAATGCGACTGGCTTTGCGGTCAAATCAGGTCCTATAGAAGACTCACTCTTCCGGCTAAGCATCCGAATGTCCTCCATCAAACCGCTGATTCCCTTGCTGATTGCCGCAGGCATCCTGCTTGGCGGTAATGGCCTCCAGGGCACATTGATTGCGTTGCGCGGTGCGGCGGAGGGTTTTTCGCCGAGCACGATCGGCTTCATGGGCACGGCCTATTTTGCCGGCTTCCTGCTCGGCTGCTTGGCGATCACCCGCATGCTGCAATCGGTCGGGCACATAAGGGCCTTTTCGGCGCTGGCCGCCCTTGCCGCCGCCGGCACGCTGATGCTGGTGCTGGTCATCGACCCGATTGCCTGGTCAGCAATCCGCTTCCTCACCGGCTTCTGCTTCGCCGGGCTCTTTACCGTGATGGAAAGCTGGCTGAACTCCGGTGTTTCCAACCGCGACCGGGCGCAGGTCCTGGCGCTCTACCGCATCATCGACCTGGGTGCGGTCACCGGCTCGCAGTTCCTGATCCCGATCTTCGGCGCGGATGGCTTCACGATATTCGCCATCATGTCGATCATGATCACGCTGTCGCTGGTGCCGGTTTCGCTCGGCGACCGCTCGAACCCCTCCCCGCCTGAGAATGTGAAGCTCGACCTTGGCCGCGCGTGGCGCATCTCACCGCTGGCGGCAATCGGCTGCATCTTCGTCGGCATCACCAACAGTGCTTTTCGCACCATGTCGCCGGTTTACGCCGAGGAAATCGGCCTGTCGGTCACAGACGTCGTCACCTTCGTCAGCGTCTCGATCATCGGCGGCGCGGTGATCCAGTACCCGCTCGGCTACCTCTCCGACCGCTGGGATCGGCGGCTGGTGCTGCTGCTCACATGCAGTTGCGCCATGATCGCGGCACTCGCGCTCGCCTGGTTCGCCGGCAGCGACCCGCTCGCTAATTTTATCATCGTCTTCATCTTCGGCTCGTTCGCGATGCCGATGTTCTCGCTCTCGGCGGCGCATGCCAACGACCGGGCCGACAAGAGCGAATTCGTGCTGATCAACGCGGCGCTGATGCTGTTTTATTCCATCGGCGCGATCGGCGGACCGGTCGCCGCAGCCTGGGCCATGCAGCGTTACGGGCCGCCGGCCCTGTTCGTGTTCAACGCGTCGGTGTATGCGATCTTCATCCTGATCATTCTCTACCGGATGCAGGTGCGGTCCGCAGTGCCCGAGAGCCGCCGCGGGCGGTTCATCGCATTACTTCGCACGTCAACTATCTTTGCGCGGCTTGCACGGCGGACCGGCGAAAGTGGCAAATCCTCAACCGATTCACGGCCCTGACCCGTTGACGAAGCGCTCCGCGCCTGAAATTGAAGCTCAGTCATTGCGTTACCAAGGCCGTTAATGCAGCTTATCACTGCCCAAAAGGACCTCGAGGCAGTCCTTTCCGAGCTCTCGAAGTCCGCGTTCGTCACGGTCGACACCGAGTTCATCCGCGAGACGACGTTCTGGCCGGAGCTGTGCCTCATCCAGATGGCGGCGCCGGGAGTGACGGCGCTCATCGATCCGCTCTCGCCGGATATCGACCTTACGCCCTTCTTCGAGCTGATGGCCAATGAGCGCGTGACGAAGGTCTTTCACGCCGCCCGACAGGACATCGAAATCGTCTTCCATCTCGGCGGGCTGATCCCGCACCCGGTTTTCGACACGCAGGTCGCGGCGATGGTGTGCGGTTTCGGCGACAGCGTCTCCTACGACCAACTCGTGCAGAAGATTACCGGCGAGCGGCTCGACAAATCGTCCCGCTTCACCGACTGGCGTCACCGGCCGCTGAGCGACAAACAGCTCGACTACGCGCTGGCTGACGTCACGCATCTGATCGACGTCTATAACCATTTGAAAGGCGAGCTCGAGCGCGAGAACCGCGGCCACTGGCTGAACGAGGAGATGGACGTCCTCACCGCCCGCGAGACCTACGATCCGCATCCTGAGGACGCCTGGAGGCGGCTGAAGATGCGTGTGCGCAAGCCGCAGGAGCTCGCCGTCGTGCAGGCAGTCGCCGCATGGCGGGAACGCGAGGCGCGCGAGCGCAACGTGCCGCGCGGGCGCATCATCAAGGATGAAGCGATCTACGAGATCGCGCAGCAGCAGCCGCGCGATGCGGCAGCACTTGCCCGGTTGCGCACCACGCCGAAGGGCTGGGAACGATCCCAGACGGCTACGCAGCTCATCCAGGTGGTGAACAGCGCGCTCGACGTGCCGAAGGAGCAGTTGCCGAAACTGCCGAAGCAGCCGCAGCTTCAGGAAGGCTCGAGCGCCGCGGGCGAGCTGCTGCGTGTCCTTCTGAAGATCGTCGCGGAAAAGGAAGGCGTCGCGCCAAAAGTGCTGGCCAGCAGCGACGACATCGAGAAGATCGCGTCGGAAGGCGAGCGTGCCGACGTCCCAGCCCTCACCGGCTGGCGTCGCGAAGTGTTTGGCGAAACGGCGCTGAAGCTCGTGCGCGGCGAGATCGCGCTGCGCTTCGAGAAGCGCAAGATCGCGGTGTTCGAGACGGCGATATAGGGCAATCGCCACACAGCCGACTGCTAACTCAGGCGAGCGCCGCCGCAATCTCGGCGGTGTCGTAGTAGAACGGCGTTCCCTCCAGCAGCAGGCCATCGCGGAACACCAGGCGTTCGGCGAAGGGTTGAGCTACCGTTTTGCGCGTGGTGCGCGACGTCATCACGATATCGCAGCTCATCAGCACGATATCGCCGCGTTGCGCGGCAATCATGCTTTGAACGGTCATGCCATCCCATGTCTCACCCATCCGGCGAAAGAGGCGCGCCAGCCCATCAAGGCCCGACCAGTCGCCGCAATAAGGCAGGGATGCAGGTTCGTGGATGGTTACGTCGGGGTGAAATGCGGTGGCGAGCAGCGACAGATCATTCGATCCTGCCTCCATAAATCGCATCTCAACGTCGAACATGTTTGCCAGGAGCGCTTCCGCTCCGTCATTCGTGGTGTCGGCCATTGTCATATCGATCTCCTGTTCTCACAGGATGACTACAGTGACGACAGCAAGCCCGACACCCGATACGTGCAAAGGGAAATGAGGCTTGAAGCCGAGCAGTTGGCTGCCGTCCTTGTTATGACTCCGTAACGAGCACCAGATCTCGTCCAGCATAGCGCGCAAGCTGCGCCAGCCGGCCGGCCGGCCGTTCGCCATCCAGCCCGGCATGCGACTTCGGGATGACCAGCGCCAGCGCGCCGCTGTCGCGCCGTTCCCAGCGCAGCTTTGGGATGATCCCCGGCATCGATGCCGACAACAGATAAACGACGCGCAGCATGGCGCCGAGCAGCCGCGCCCGCTCCAGGTAGCGCGGCGTTGCCAGCCGCTTGATGTCGGCCGCGATCGCTTCCTCGAAGATACCCTCGTGCCGGTAGAGATTGGCGAGCGCGATGAAGGCGCGGCCGGGATGGTCGATGCCGATGAACGACGCATGCGCGATGATGTTCAGCGATTGGCGGCCGCGATATTCGGGATGCGCGCGCCAGCCGATGTCGGCGAGCAGGCAGGCAGCACGGCGCAGCCGCACTTCCTCGTCCGTCTCCTCGATGCCGAAAGCAGCGAAAGTCTGGCCGGTCCAGTCGGCGAGCTCGCGCGCATGCGCCACCGAACGGGCGCGCAGCACCGCGAGTTCCTCCGACGCCGAGATCAATGGATCAGCCTTCTGCTCATCGGGCGAGAGCAGTGAATAGAGGAAACCTTCGCGCACGCCGAGCGCCGACACGACGATCCGGGCCGGCTTCATCGCGTCGACGATTTCCTGCAGCACCACGGCGCCGTAAGGCAACAGCGCGCGGCGGCTCTTCGACACGCGGTCGATACCTTTGATCTTGTCGAACTCGCCGCGCGCGACCTGTCTCAGAAATGGCGCGGAACCTTCGGGGTCGAGTTCGTAATGGTGCATGACCGCGAGCGGATAGTCGGTCATTTCCATGTGCAGCCGAGCGAGGTTTCGCCAGGTGCCGCCAACCGCGTAGAAGGTGCGGCCCTTGCCGCCCTTCAACAGCTTGGCGCGCTCGAGCTGTTCGCGCACAAACTTGACCGCGGCCGCCGGCGAGTTCTTCGACTGGTCCTGCAGGCGCAAGCCGCCCAGCGGCAGCGTGATGCCGTCGCCGATCCTTTCACCGGCCACGTCGACCAGTTCGAGGCTGCCGCCGCCGAGGTCGCCGGCAATGCCGTCGGCAGGATGAAAGCCGGAGATGACGCCCAGCGCCGAGTAGTACGCTTCCTCGCGACCGGAAAGCACGCGGATCTCCGTGCCGAGAATCTCTTCGGCGCGATGAATGAAATCAGGACCGTTTTCCGCTTCGCGCGCCGCGGCGGTGGCGATGACATAAAGTTGCTCCGAACCCGCCTGTTCGGACAGAGCGCGGAAACGGCGGAATTCCTCCACCGAACGCTTCACCGCTTCGGGATCGAGCCTGCCGGTGGAGACGATGCCGCGGCCAAGGCCGGCCAGCATCTTCTCGTTGAACAGCACGGTGGGTGAGCGCGCAATTCCCTCATAGACGACAAGACGGATCGAGTTCGATCCGATGTCGATGATGGAGAGCGGCCGGCGATCCTGCAGCCTGCCCTGGGAGTTCAAAATCATGCGCTGGTTGCTGCAGCCGCTTTTTTCTTGCGCGTGAACTGCGCAATCCGTTTCGGCGCATGCGACTTCAGAGCGTCGCCCCGACCTGAAAGGCTCGGATTCGTCATGAAGTACTCCTGGGCGTTGAACGGTTCCTCGCCCTCGTCCAGCGTCACCCGGCGCGAGGTGCCGTCCGCCAATACTTCAAAGCTCTGCTGATTGTCCATGATGTTTCCGAGCATGATCTGCCCCAGAACCTGCTCATGGACGGTCGGGTTGGTAATCGGAACCATGACCTCGACACGACGGTCGAGATTGCGCGGCATGATGTCGGCCGACGCGATGTAGACGATCGCACCGTCCGACGGCAGGCCGTGGCCATTGCCGAAGCAGTAGATGCGGCTGTGCTCGAGGAAGCGGCCGACGATCGATTTGACGCGGATGTTCTCCGAGAGGCCGGGAACCTGTGGCCTGAGGCAGCAAATGCCCCGCACGACAAGCTCGATCTCCACGCCAGCGCGGCTGGCGTCGTAGAGCGCATCGATGACGGTGGGATCGACCAACGAATTCATCTTCATCCAGATGCGCGCAGGCTTTCCCTTCCTGGCGAACTCGGCTTCCGCGGCGATGTGATCGAGAAGGCGCTTCCGCAACGTATAGGGCGACAGCGCCAGCTTCATCTCCTCGGCCGGTTCGGCGTAACCGGTGATGAAGTTGAATATCTGCGACACGTCGCGCGCGATCTGCGGATCGGTCGTGAAGAACGACAGGTCGGTGTAGATGCGCGCCGTGATCGGGTGATAGTTGCCCGTGCCGAGGTGGACGTAGTTCCTGAGTTTGCCCTCTTCGCGTCGCACCACCAGCGACATCTTCGCATGCGTCTTCAACTCCATGAAGCCGAACACGACCTGCACGCCGGCGCGCTCCAGGTCGCGCGCCCAGCGAATGTTGGCCTCTTCGTCGAAGCGCGCCTTCAGCTCCACCAGCGCCGTCACCGACTTGCCGGCTTCCGCTGCGTCGACAAGGGCGCGCACGATCGGGCTGTCGTTCGAGGTCCGGTAGAGCGTCTGCTTGATCGCCACCACCTCCGGGTCCGCCGCCGCCTGACGCAGGAACTGCACGACCACGTCGAAGGATTCGTACGGATGGTGGACGACGATGTCCTTCTCGCGGATCGCGGCGAAACAGTCGCCGCCGCGGTCGCGAACGCGCTCGGGAAAGCGCGGATTGTAGGGCTTGAACTTCAGATCCTCGCGCGGCACCGCGACGATCTCGGAGATCTGGTTCACCGCAAGCGGGCCTCGCAGCACGCTGACGCGGTTGGCCGACACGCCAAGCTCACCCGCCACGAACTCGCGCAGCTCGTCCGGCGTCGAGGAATCGAATTCGATGCGGATGACAGAGCCGCGCCGGCGGCGCTTCAGCGCCGTTTCGAAGAAGCGCACAAGATCCTCGGCCTCTTCCTCGACTTCGATATCGCTGTCGCGGATCAGTCGGAACGTTCCCGAACCCTTGACTTCGTAGCCCGGGAAAAGCTTGCCGATGGACATGCTCACCGTTTCCTCGAGCGTGATGAAACGCACCCTCCCCTTGCGGTCCGGCAGACGGATGAAACGCTTCAGCGCGACCGGCAGGCGCAGCAGCGCCGTCATCTCCTCCTTGGTCTTCTTGTGAAAGAGCTGCAGCGCGATCGAGAAACCGAGGTTCGGGATGAACGGGAACGGGTGCGCCGGGTCGATCGAAAGCGGGGTGAGCACCGGATACATGGCGTCGAGGAAATGCTCCTCCAGCCACGCCTTGTCCTCCTTTGACAGCGAGCCTGCCGATACGGTCTCGATGCCTTCCGCCTTCAGGAGCTCCATCAACCGGGCAAGGATGTCCTGCTGATCGTTCTGCAGCCGGCCGACTTCAAGCAGGATCTGGTCGAGCTGCTGGTCGGGCGTGCGGCCGTCGGGGCTCTTCATGGAAATGCCCTCGCGCACCTGCCCGGCGAGGCCGGCGACGCGCACCATGAAGAATTCGTCGAGGTTCGCCGCCGAAATCGACAGGAAACGGACGCGCTCCAGCAGCGGGTGATTGGCGTTTTCAGCCTGCTCCAGCACACGCCGGTTGAACTGCAGCCAGGAGAATTCACGGTTGACGAAACGGTCGGGATTGCCGCCGTCCGGGGCAGTCGGCTTGTCCGCCTTGGCGAATTCAGTCTTGACCGGCCTCAGTTCGTTCATTGCAAACAGTTCCCCAAGCGCGTTCGCGCCGATTTCGGCAACCGGCGTGTCAAACCCCTTCCTGACAGCCTTTTGCGACAGTTTCATATCACAAGTCTTGCAATGGGCACGCAACTGTTCCAAACGCTTGAGCCGTCCCGGAGCCTTCCGTTTGCTCTGGAATTCGACTGGAGAGCGACATGGCCGGCGGCTCGATCCCCCATTTCCAGAACGATGCCGGGCATCCGGTGATCCAGATTGGCGTGAAGGAATTCATGTGTGTCGGCGCCACGCAGCCGTTCGACCACCCGCACGTCTTTCTCGACATGGGCGCCGACAAGGAAAAGGTCTGCCCCTACTGCTCGACGCTCTACAAATACAGCACGAAGCTCAAGGCCACCGAAACCAAGCCTGAAGGCTGCCTCTACCTGAACCGCGCCGCCTGACGTTGCGGGAGCCGCTATGGAGGCTTCCGGGTCACAGCAAATTCTGATCGCCGGCGCCGGCATCGCCGGCTTGACTGCGGCGCTCGCCTTCGCGGCCAAAGGGTTTTCCGTCCGGATTTTTGAGCGATCCGCTCGGCTCGCAGAGGTCGGCGCTGGTTTGCAGCTTTCGCCCAACGCGACACGGCTCCTGCGACAACTCGACGTGCTCGACGATCTGATGCCGGCGGCCAAGCCCGCCGCGATCGCGTTGATCGATGGCTGGACGCTCAGGACAATCACCCGCGTGCCGCTCGGCGATGCCGCTGAGAAACGGTGGGGCGCGCCCTACCTCGTCGCCCATCGCGCTGACTTGCAGAACGCGCTCGCGGCAAAGGTGACGCGACATCCCGATATCACTTTGACGCTCGGTGCGCTGGTCCGCGACGTCAGTGCGGGTCAGAGCGGCATCACCGCGTCGGTTAAGATGGACGGGCAAGCAGTCGAGGCGAACGGGCTTCTCCTTGTCGGTGCCGACGGTGTCTGGTCGCGCACCCGCGCCCTTCTGAGCCCCAGCGCAAAGAGCGAGCCGATCGGCCGCATCGCCTGGCGTTCGACGGTGCGTACGGAGAGCCCGGCAGGTCGCGCCTTTGCCGAGATCGCCGACATGAAAAGTGTCTCCGCCTTCCTGCACCCGGCGGCGCACGTCGTCGCCTATCCCTTACGCAGCGGCAGCGCGATTAATCTCGTTGCCGTCACCTCCGGCGCTATCCGCACAGAGGACTGGGCTTCCCGAGAGGACCCGCAATTGCTCTTTAACGCAATCGCGCGCATGGAGCCCCGGCTGAGGGCCAACATACGAGAGGCGGGGCTCTGGACCGCCTGGCCGCTCCATACGGGAGCGACAAATGCACCGTGGACCGCGCCCAACATCGCGCTCATCGGCGATGCAGCGCACGCGATGACGCCCTTCGCGGCACAGGGTGCTGCTATGGCGATCGAGGATGCCGTGACGCTCGCCGAGCATGTCTCAGCACAACCGGCGAACGTCCAAGCCGCGCTGTCAGCTTGGGAGGCCGAACGCCGCCCGCGCCTCGCGCGTGTCTTAAAGCGCGGGGCGCTCAACCGGTTCGCCTGGCACGCTGCCGGGCCGGTCGCCATCGCGCGCAACGTATTCCTCAAAGCACGCGGGCCGGAAAAACTAGCGGCTGATCTCGACTGGCTGTACGGCTGGGACCCCGCCCCGCCGGTAAAATCAGTCTAGTTGTGCAGGTTCAGCGACCAGGCGAGCGATTGCGGCAGCGGATTCCACCAGCCTGTCTGGAGCCCTGCCTCGCGCAGCGCCCGTGCCGTCCAGGTGTTGCAGCCCACCAGCGCATTGAACGAACCATGCGCCTCGAAGAAGGCATCGTCCGGGCCGTAGGACTCGCCGGCGAGATGGATTGGCTGGCCGTCGCTGCCCCTCACGAAGCTCGCTTCGATTACGGTCATCAGCCGTTCGAATTCAGCGTCGTTCAGCCAGTATTCCTTCACCTGCGGCAACGCCGTGTCGATCGCACCGGTCACCGCCACGTGCATAACGGAACTGTCCAGCGTCAGCGCCTTGAACAGCGGTCCCGGCTTCAGTTCGGACCACGTCGGCGTCTCGATGTAGAAGGCGCGGCTGCCCCAGCCGAAGACAAGCCATTCGGCATTCGGGTGGGTGACGGGAAGGCTGGCAGCGGCAAGGTTTGTGAAGCGTTCGCCGACATCCGCATCGAGCGGCAACACGATATCGGTGTGGATCGGATTGGCGATGACAAGGATGTGCCGCGTCGCCTCGCCGGCCCGCGCTTGCTCGAACAGCGGCCGCGGCACGACCGTGCCAAGGAAGACAACAAGCACGGCAATGGCGATGCCGGCAGAAACCCGTTTGAGGACGCGCATGATGGAAAGAGAAAGGCCGGCTGAGCCGGCCCTTTTCGTCAGTGCAATATTTGCGACAGGAAGAGCTTGGTGCGCTCGTGCTTCGGATGATCGAAGAACTCGACCGGCGTGTTCTGCTCGACGATCTGGCCCTGATCCATGAAGATGACGCGGTTCGCGACCTTGCGGGCGAAGCCCATCTCGTGGGTGACGCACAGCATGGTCATGCCTTCCTCGGCCAGGCCAACCATGGTCTCCAGCACTTCCTTGATCATCTCCGGATCCAGCGCCGATGTCGGCTCGTCGAAGAGCATGATGCGCGGGTTCATGCACAGCGACCTGGCGATCGCCACGCGCTGCTGCTGACCGCCGGAGAGCTGGCCGGGATATTTGTTCGCCTGCTCCGGAATCTTGACGCGCTTCAGGAAGTGCATGGCCGTCTCCTCGGCCTGCTTCTTCGGAATCTTGCGCACCCAGATCGGCGCCAGCGTGCAGTTTTCAAGGATGGTCAGATGCGGGAACAGGTTGAAGTGCTGGAACACCATGCCGACTTCGCGGCGCACCTCGTCGATCTTCTTCAGATCGTTGGTGAGCTCCTTGCCGTCGACGACGATCCTGCCCTTTTGATGCTCCTCCAGTCGGTTGATGCAGCGGATCATCGTCGATTTACCGGAGCCCGACGGGCCGCAAATCACGATGCGTTCGCCGCGCATGACTTTCAGGTTGATGTCCTTGAGGACGTGGAAGTCACCATACCATTTGTGCATGTTGGCGATCTCGATCGCCACATCCGTGTCCGAGATCTGCATCTTTGCGCGGTCGACCCTCAACTCTTCCGCGCTGACTGCGTTTTCTGTGGCCATCGGCCGATTCCCCTTCGAATTGTTCTATCGTTTGTGGCCGGTATCGAGCCGGCGTTCCATGTAGATCGAGTAGCGCGACATACCGAAGCAGAAGATCCAGAACACGAAACCGGCAAAGATCAGTCCGGTCATGGGTGTCTGCGGGCTTGCCCAGTTCACGTCCGAGAAGCTCTGGCGGACGATGCCGAGCAGGTCGAACATGCCGATGATCGATACAAGGCTGGTGTCCTTGAACAGGCCGATGAACGTGTTGACGATACCTGGAATGACGAGCTTCAGCGCCTGCGGAAGCACGATCAGGCCCATCTTCTGCCAATAGCCGAGGCCGAGCGAATCCGCGCCCTCGTACTGCCCCTTCGGGATCGCCTGCAGGCCGCCGCGGATCACTTCCGCCATATAGGCGGAGGCAAACAGCGCGACGCCGACCAACGCGCGCAGTAGCTTGTCGAAGCTGGTGCCCGGCGGCAGGAAAAGCGGCAGCATGACGCTTGCCATGAAGAGCACGGTGACCAGCGGCACGCCGCGCACGGCCTCGATGAAGATGACGCAGAGCATCTTCACGACGGGCATTTTCGAGCGCCGTCCGAGCGCCAGCGCGATGCCCAGCGGCAATGAAACGGAGATGCCGACATAGGACAGGACCAGCGTCACCAGCAGGCCGCCCCAAAGCGCGGTCTCGACATATTCCAGCCCGAACCAGCCGCCGACCAGAAGGACGAAGGCGACGATCGGGAAGACGCCGAAGAACAGGATCGCGTTGATCGCCTTGTAGGGGATGCGCGGGATCATCAGCGGTACGAGCAGAGCGACGAAGAGGATGCCAGTCAGGATGACGCGCCAGCGCTCATCCATCGGATAGCGGCCGAACATGAACTGCGAGAACTTGGCCGAGACGAAGGCCCAGCAGGCGCCCGACCAGCCTTCCGGCTGGGTGCCCTGCTGCACGACGGTGGCGCAGAAGGTGCGGTCGGTGCCGGTCCATTGCGCCGAGAAGAACAGCCAGTCGAGAATCGGCGGCAGCAGCCAGGCGAGGAAGAGCAGCGCGACTACGGTCAGGATCGTGTCGCCGACGGAGGCGAACAGGTTCTTGCGCGCCCACGCAACGAAACCACGCTCGCTCAGTGGCGCGGCCTGCGCCAGCGCCATCTCGGTACGAACCCAGGAAAGGTCGTGCTCTTGCATCTTACCTCTCCACCAGCGCCATTTTGGCGTTGAACCAGTTCATGAAGGCCGACGTCGCCAGGCTGATGCTGAGATAGACCACCATCCAGATTGCCACGATCTCGATCGACTGGCCGGTCTGGTTGAGGATGGTGCCGCCGATGGCGACGAGATCCGCATAACCGATGGCGACTGCCAGCGACGAGTTCTTCGTCAGGTTGAGGTACTGGCTGGTGAGCGGCGGAATGATGATGCGCAGCGCCTGCGGAATGACCACCAGGCGCAGCGTCGGGCCGGAGCGCAGCCCAAGCGAGTTTGCTGCTTCGGTCTGCCCCCTGGCCACACCCAGGATGCCGGCGCGCACGATCTCGGCGATGAAGGAGGCCGTATAGACCGAGAGCGCCAGATAGAGCGCGATGAACTCCGGCTTGATCTGGAAACCGCCATTCAGGTTGAAGGTCGAGAGCTGCGGATATTCGAGCGTCAGCGGCATGCCGCGGATGAAGAAGGCCAGCAGCGGCAGGCCGATGATCAGCGCAAGCGATGTCCACAGCACCGGGAATTGCTGCCCGGTCTGCATCTGCCGCGCCCGAGCCCAGCGATAGACGAAAAAGGCGATCACGATGCCGATGATCAAGCCAGCCAGGATCAGCCAAGACCCGTCACCCCAGAGGAAGCGCGGGAAATAGAAGCCGCGGCTGTTCAAGAAGACGGTGTCGAGCAGGCTGATCGAATCGCGCGGCAGCGGCAGGACCGACAGCACCCCGAGGTAGAGGAAAAAAATCACCAGCAGCGGCGGAATGTTGCGGAAGACTTCCACATAGACGGTCGCCAGCTTGCGGATCAGCCAGTTGTTGGAGAGCCGGCCGATGCCGATGAGAAAGCCGATGATCGACGCGGTGATGATACCGGTCACGGCGACCAAGAGCGTGTTCAGCAGCCCGACCAGCAGAGCGCGCGAGAAGGTCGAGTCGGACGAATACTGGATCAGGTTCTGGCCGACGTCGAAACCGGCGCGGCCGTTCAGGAAGCCGAAGCCCGACGCGATGTTCGCCCGTCTGAGGTTCTCGATCGTGTTGTCGACGATCCACCAGACGAAGAGCGTCAGCGCGACGACGGCAACAACCTGCGTGATGATCCCGCGGACCTTGGGATCGTTTATGAACGACGCTTTCGCGGGTTCAACGTGACGGATCGTTTCCTGGCTCGCCATCCCGGTCCCCTTCCGCGGTAAGCCGCCGGGAGGCGGGTTTTCCGCCTCCCGGGATTTCTGTTCAGCTTAGCGGATCGGAGGAGCGTACTGCAGGCCGCCCTTCGACCACTGGGCATTGATGCCGCGGGCGATCTTGAGCGGGCTGCTGGCGCCGATGTTGCGCTCAAAAATCTCGCCGTAATTGCCGACGCCCTTGACGATGTTCACGACCCAGTCATTGCCGAGGCCGAGATCGGTGCCAAGCTTGGTGTCGGCTTCCATGCCGAGCACGCGCTTGATCTCCGGATTGTCGGAGTTCTTCATCTCCTCGACGTTCGCCTGGGTGATGCCGAGCTCTTCAGTCGTCAGCAGTGCGTAGTGCACCCACTTGACGACGTCGAACCACTGGTCGTCGCCCTGACGGACGGCAGGGCCGAGCGGCTCTTTCGAGATGATCTCGGGCAGAACGACGTGATCGTCCGGAGCGCTGAGCGTCAGACGGATCGCATAGAGGCCCGACTGGTCGGTGGTGTACACGTCGCAACGGCCGGAGTCGTACGCGGCGTTCACTTCCTCGAGCTTCTCGAAGACGACCGGGTTGTATTCCATCTTGTTCGCCTTGAAGTAGTCGGCGAGGTTGAGCTCGGTCGTGGTGCCGGTCTGCACGCAGACCGAGGCGCCCGAGAGCTGCAGCGCGGAATTGATGCCCTGGAGCTTCTTCGCGTTGATCATGAAACCCTGGCCGTCATAATAGTTGACGCCGGTGAAGTTGAAGCCGAGCGCGGTGTCGCGGCTGATCGTCCAGGTGGTGTTGCGGATCAGCACGTCCACTTCGCCGGACTGCAGCGCGGTGAAGCGCTCCTTGGCGGTGGTCGGCGTGTATTTCACCTTGGTCGCGTCGCCAAAGATCGCGGCGGACAGCGCCTTGCAGTAGTCGACGTCGAAGCCTGACCACTCGCCCTTGTCGTTCGGCGAGGCGAAACCGGCGAGGCCGGTGTTGACGCCGCATTGGACGAATCCCTTCGCCTTCACGTCGTCGAGCGTTGCCGCGGACGCAGCCGGCGCGGCCAGGGCCACCACCGATACGCCGAGCAAGATTTTGAGACCGTTTTTCATTCTTACAAACCCTCTTCTCGTTTCAGGACAAGGCCCTGTTTTCTCGTGCGGAAGCCTGATGCCGTCCCGGCCTGCGCCGGAACATCGCGCCGGCAAAGCGCGCGCTCCCCTCCCGTTCACGAATTCTATCGAAGGCGATTATTCTGCGCTGGTCAAGTGAGAATGACCGGCTTGGCCCAATCCGGCCAAGTATAGGGGAAAAACGGCCAAGTTTTCGCCCTGAACGCGGCAAAACACGATGAAAAAGTGAGCCGGCAGGCTATTTTTGCAGCGAAAAGCCGATCACATCGGGAAGGATTTTTCCGGGCGACAGACGGAAGAAGAGTTCGCGCGAAGCCATGGTGCGAGCGACGAGAAACGTGGTGCCGACCCCGATCGAAAAGCCGGCGATCACATCAGACGGCCAATGCGCCAGCGCGGCGACGCGGGTCGCGGCAAGAAACGCGCCGACAAGCAGCAGCAACCATCTGAAGCGCGGGAACCACAGAATCAGCACCATCGTCACCGCGCCGATCGTGGTCGAGTGGCCCGAGGGAAAGCTGTAGAACAAATCGTCGAAGGTGAAGGGCTGGAAATGATAGGCGCCGAACTGGTCGGCCAGTTCCGGCCGCGCCCGTCCGATCACCGGTTTCAAGATGTTGGTGATGATGGTCGCGCCGAACACCGCCGCAATGACGAAGCCGGCGTGTCCGGCGATCGCTCTCAGGATGGTCCGCTCGCGCGGCTCGCTTCTGGTGCGTAACCCCGCGAGCGCCAGAACCAGCAAAACGCCGGCGGGGGTCAGGTACCAGAAATTCCGGCCGATATCGGTGATCAGAACCATCCAGGAAAGGATCGTCGCGTCGCTGGCGCGCACTGCGTTCGATGCCGCAAGGTCAAATGGCGCTGCCAGTGCCGTCAGAACGATTGCCGCGGCGGCATGCCACCAGAAGACCGCCGGCGCCAGTGGATCGGAGGCAAGGTTTGGCCCGCCCGCGTTCGGCCCCTTGGACTGTTGCGCGTTTTGGCCTGCCTCTCTAAGCGTGGCTTCCTTCTGATCAGGGCTATTTTTCATGGCACGGAACAATTCCGGAAAAGACAAGGGCGTCAACACCCGGCTCGCGCATCTGGGCAATGAGCCGCACGACTATTTCGGCTTCGTGAACCCGCCGGTGGTGCACGCCTCGACCGTACTTTTCCCCAATGCCGCGACCATGGCGGCGCGCAATCAGAAATACACCTATGGCACACGCGGCACGCCGACCTCCGACTCGCTTGCCTCGGCTGTGGACGCGCTCGAAGGCTCCGCTGGCACCGTCATCGTGCCGTCCGGCCTCGCCTCGGTGTTCCTGCCGCTGATGGCGTTCCTGTCGGCCGGCGACCATGTGCTGATCGTCGATTCCGTCTATGCGCCGACGCGGAATTTCGCCAACACAATGCTGAAGCGCTGGGGCGTAGAGGTCGACTACTACGATCCGCACGTCGGTGCAGGCATTGCCGCGCTGATGAAGCCGAATACAAAAGTCGTCTTCACCGAATCGCCCGCATCGAACACGTTCGAGATGCAGGACATTCCGGCGATCGCCAGGGCCGCGCATGAGCGCGGAGCGATCGTCATGATGGACAACACTTGGGCGACGCCGCTCTATTTCAAGCCGCTCGATTACGGCGTCGACATCTCGATCCATGCAGCGACCAAATATCCGGCCGGCCATTCGGATGTTCTCATCGGCTTCGTATCGGCAAACGAGCGCACCTGGAAGCAGCTCTGGGACACGTTCGTGTCGCTCGGCATCCCGTCCGGACCCGACGATGTCTATCAGGTGCTGCGCGGCTTGCGCACGATGGGTGTACGGCTCGAGCGCCACCAGCAGAGCGCGCTTGAGATCGCGCGCTGGCTGGAGGGCCAACCCGGTGTGGCGCGCGTGCTCCACCCGGCGCTCGAAAGCCATCCAGGCCACATGCTCTGGAAGCGCGACTTCTGCGGCTCCAGCGGTATTTTCTCCATCGTGCTTCAAGGCGGCGGCCAAAAGGAAGCGCACGCTTTCCTCGACGCACTCGAGATCTTCGGCCTCGGCTACTCCTGGGGCGGCTATGAAAGCCTCGCGGTGCATGTCAGCCTGGCAGACCGCACCGTCGCGAAAAGCCCCTATGAGGGGCCGATCCTGCGCCTGCAGATCGGGCTGGAGGATGTCGAAGACCTTAAGGCCGATATCGCCAAGGGGCTGGCGGCCGCGGCGGGCTGATCCCGTTAAGAACTCCGCCTAAGGCATTTATTTATTTCAATAAATGGCGATCCCGGCAGGGCTCGAACCTGCGACCCACAGCTTAGAAGGCTGTTGCTCTATCCAGCTGAGCTACGGGACCGTTGGACCGGACGGCTAGTGAGTCCAGGGCGTTTTCCGGTCATACCGGAAATTGTCTGAATAGGAAATCTGCCGGCGTTTGGCCTCTTTCGGCTCCTCGACACGGTAGGCGATGCCGTTCTTCTCGGCATAGGAAACCGCCTCTTCCTTCGTCTCGAAGGCGAGCCTGATCTGGCTCTTCATGTCGCCCGAGGTCGTGTAGCCCATCAGCGGGTCGATTTTGCGCGGCTTTTCAGGGTCGAATTCGAGCAGCCAATGGCCGGTCTTCGACTTGCCGGACTGCATTGCGGTCTTGGCGGGGCTGAAAATGCGGGCGGCCATCTCTATCGTCCTGACTGATCCAGCGACGGATTCGCGCAAGTGCGAGCTTTCGTCAAGGCTTGCCTTATCGACGGCAAGCCAATAGGGAAGCGTCGCGATCGGCGGAGTGTAGCGCAGCCTGGTAGCGCACCTGATTTGGGATCAGGGGGTCGCAGGTTCGAATCCTGCCACTCCGACCATCCGCCTTCGCAAATTTTGGCGAGCCAAAATTTAGCTACGGCGTGATTGGAGTGTAACCCAATCTAAGCCGGAGCATGCGAAGCGGATGTCACGACGGACCCCGAAGGGCGAAGGCGGACTGCATAAAATATGTATGATCTTCGCCAAACGGGGACTATGCCATCGTTCCATCCGCACCCTGCCAATCGCAACACCGGTTGCGACACGAGGTTCGGCGCGAAACGAGTTTCGGGCCAGAAGGCTTACCGCCTCCGTGCCCCAAGCAACCCGGCTGCGAGCTTCTCGTAGAGCTCCAGCAGGACTTTCTCCGCCGCTGACCAGCTATAGCGCTCCCGCACGGCCTCGCGGCCGTTCCGTCGCATTCGCTCGATCGCCGGCCCACCTTGCCGTATTGTATTCAGCGCAGCCTCGTATTGTTTGATGTCACCGACATCGACGCAAATCCCGCACTGATTGCGCGCATTGAAAGCCGCCCACTCTCCATGCGAAGGCATGATGACCGGCAACCCTCGCGCCATGAACTCGAAAAGCTTTACCGCGTACGACAGACCGTACTGGCCGACATTGTTGTAAAGAATGACGCCAACGTTGCTGCGGTCGTAGCAGGACGCAACCTCGGCCGGGGTGATGCGGCCGAGGAACTCGATCTTATGCCAGGCCGAATGGGCCTTTGCCTGCTCCAGCATCTGCGGCGTTGCGTTGCCGGCAATTGTGAACGTTTCCCCGTCCCGCAGCAGTGATGCGAGATCGAGCATATTGAAGAAGCCGCGATGAGCGGAATTGGCGCCGGCGTAGACAAGCTTCAAACCCTGCTCGACAGGCGGGTGGCTGGCGATGGCCTCGCTTGCGAGCGCCGCGTCCAGCGCAAAGTTCTCAACGACAACTGTCGTCTTCGCGAACGGAAAAAGGCGTATCATCGATTCCTGCACGACGATGACGGCGTCGAGCCTGCGAGCGACAAAACGCTCGGCCAATCTGTAGACGCGGGGGATGATCGTCCTGCCGAACCAACCGAACCTGCGGATGTTGTTCGCCATCTGCAGCGGCACGATCTCGTGGCAATCGAAGATGACGGTGTAGCCCTTCCGTCGAAGCAAATAGCCCACGATCAACAGCTCGGGATCGTGGAAATGCACGATATCGAAGTCCGACTGGCTGAGCAGCGCCCAAAGCAGGCGTGACTTCATAAATCGCCTGCGGAGGCCATAGCTCGGATTACCTACGTCAAGGATTTCAATCCTCTCGGATACCGCGTTCCCCAGGCCATCTGCCACGACAAGCGTGACATCGTAGCCGGCAGCGGCGAGCGAGCGGCACTCCTTGTGGAAAATCCTCATATCGTCGCGAGGATGAAGGGACGTGACGTGAGCTACCTTGATCTTTCGCGTCATACCGGTTCCGTCCAAGCGGACCTCCCGCCCGTCCCGGTCGCGGCTTGATCCTTGTCCCTGCTGCTTTGTCGGCGCGTTTTGCGCGCGCATCCCTATGCCAAACGGTTGCAAAAAGGCAACGTCCTTGTTGCCGGGTTGAAGCTGATCTACAAGGCGCTTGCAGTCGGCGGCCAACATTCGAATTCCGCCATTCCGACGCCAGAGGGACGACGCCCATGGTTTCCATTCGCACCCTTCGATTCGCGACGCTGGTTGCCTCGGCCGCATTCGCCGGTCCGGCGTTTGCTCAGACCTGCAACGAGGAAGTCGGCGAAAAACAGGCCGAGGTTTACGTCAGCCAGTGTCTCGAAGTGTCGCCGGCAACCCGCCCGCCCTGCAATGCGGAAAATGCCTGTGAGCTGATCAGAGACGAGATCGCACGCGGCTGCTCGTTGCTCGGCACCGACGCGCCGGAATACTGCTCCGAATATCCCGGCTGATCGAACTCGGTCGGCTACAGGTTGAACTCGCCCTGCCCCTGATCCAGCGCGCTGACCACATCGGCCGCCATACCGCGCGTGATGCGCGATTTCTGCTCCAGCGCCATGCGGTCGAGTTTTTCCACCACGCTGATCGCGGTCGCCAGCGACCGTTCGATCCGCCGCACCAAAAACTGCACCACATGCGGCTCGACTTCGACCTGCCGGTCGGCGAAGAGTTTGGTGATGACGCCGGCCAGCAGCTCGTCGTCCGGCTCGCGGATCTCGACAGTCGCTGCAGCCTTCAGCCGTGACGACAGGTCCGGCAACCTTACACCCCAGGCCAATGGGAACCGCCGAGCGGCGACCAGCATACGGGTACCGTTTTGCCGAACCGCGTTGATCGCGTGAAACAGGCCGGTCTCGTCCAGTCCACCCGAATCTGCAGCATCGAGGAAAACCGATCCCGATTCGGCGAGCTGGATCGCGTCGTCACCAATTTTGGACCGGTCGAGCTTGGCAGCGCCCGAAAAATCAGCCCACACCGAACCGATGTGGGATTTGCCAGCGCCCGCCGGTCCGGCCAGAACGACGACCGGCGACGGCCATTCCGGCCAGCGGTCGATCAGCTCGATCGCCTCGCGATTGGCGTCGGTGACGACTAGATCGTCGCGCGTCCTGCCTTCCGCGACCGAAAGCGCCAGCGGCAGCTGCCTCGGGCTATTGTTTCCGGGCATTGTTGACCCGGGCCGCCCTTGCCCGCGGCTTTGGCGCCGCCGGTTCCGGTTCGTCCTCGGGTTCGTCGTCGACATGGCCCTTGTAGAGCGGCGAGTCGAGGTAACGGTTGATGGCGAAGCGGACCAGCACGGCCACCGCTGCCGCCGCCGGAACGGCGATCAGCAGGCCGACGAAACCGAACAGCGCGCCGAAGGCGAGCAGCGCAAACATCAGCCAGACCGGATGCAGACCGACGCTTTTGCCGACCAGGCGCGGCTGCAGGATATTGCCCTCGATGAACTGTCCGACGAAGAAGACGATCGCGACGGCGCCGATCATGTAATAGTCCGGCCAGAACTGGACGAGCGCGACGCCGACCGACAGAACGAGGCCGACCAGCGAGCCGACATAGGGGATAAAGCTGATCAGCCCGGCGAAGAGGCCGATCAGAATGCCGAAGTTCAATCCAACGACGGTGAGCCCGATCGCGTAAAGCACACCAAGGATAAGACAGAGCGTGCCCTGCCCGCGCACAAAACCCGCCGTCGCGCTGTTGATGTCCGTCGCGATCTCGCGGACCGTCTGGACGTGTTCGCGGGGTACCCAGCTGTCGACCTTGGCGACCATACGGTCCCAGTCCAGCAGCATGTAGAAGGCGACGACAGGTGTCACGACGAATAGGCCGGCGATGTTCACCAGCGCCATGCCTGAGCTCCAGATCGACGTCATGATCGTGGTGAGGAAGCCGAAGCCCGAGGTCAGCAGCGAGTTCAGCCCTTCGCGCAGATTCTCGGGGTCGACGCCGAAACGATCCTTCAGCCATTGCGGATCGATATTCGTGACGAGGTTTTGCAGTCGCGACAGGTAATCCGGCAGCCGTCCAATGAAGTCGGTCAGCTGCGTGGCGAGGATCGGTATCAGGATGACCAATCCGAGCGTCAGGATCACGATGAAGGCGATCAGGATGATCACCGTCGCCATGAAGCGCGACAGGCCCCAGCGCTGCAGGCGGTCCGCGACGGGATCTAGGAAATAGGCGAGCACCATGCCCGCCGCGAAAGGCAGCAGAATGTCGCTGAAGAGCCAGATGAAGAGCGCCAATATGACGGAGGTGATCAGCCAGAAGCGGATCTGACGGCGAAATGCGGCTGCGACGGCCTCGTCCGCGGCCAAACTATCCGTTCTGGATTTCGCCTTCGCCATTGCCTGTCATGTGTCTCAGCCAGGCGACGAGATAGGCCGCGGCGGAAGCCATGGTCAAGAGGCCGGAGAGAACGGCGAGCCAGAAGCGCGTGTTCTCGACACCGGCTTGGAACGCCAGATCGCCCATGACGACCGCCGCCACAACGATCTGCACCGCCGTGTTCGCCTTGGAGACGTAGAGCGGCTTCATCGCCACCGGCTTGCCCATGATGCTGGAAAGCAGCACCGCGCCGATGATCAGCGCGTCGCGCGACACCGCGGCAATGACCAGCCAGAGCGGCAATTCGCCCATGAACCCCAAAACGACGAACACGCTGACCAGCAGAAGCTTGTCGGCGGCCGGATCGAGGTAGGCGCCCAGTTCGGAGCGCTGGCTCGGATAGCGGCGGGCGATGAAGCCGTCGACGCCGTCCGAAATGCCGGCGATCAGAAAGCCGGCGAAGGCAAGATCGAACCGTCCCGACAGCAGCGCAAAGACGACCGCCGGCACGAGGAAGAAGCGCATGATCGTGATCATGTTGGGGATGGTCACGGTGCGGAACCTCCTTTCTTCGCCAGTCGTTGCCGTTTTGTTAGATGGTCGGCCACCGCCAAAGGCGCAAGATATCAGAGAAAATGGCCATTCTATCCACGGATTTTGGCCGGCTATCGATGATAGAGGGACTCGCTTTCTTGCCCGCTCGGGAACTTCGTGCGAAGAGCGCCCTGCATTCTCTGGACGGCTTGATGAGCGACGGCAAAAACGGACTGACCTATGCCCAGGCCGGCGTCGATATCGACGCGGGCAACGCCATGGTCGAGAAGATCAAGCCGCTGGTGCGCGCCACGCGGCGGCCCGGCGCCGACGGCGAGATCGGCGGCTTCGGCGGGCTGTTCGACCTGAAGGCCGCCGGCTTCACCGATCCGGTTCTTGTCGCCGCCAATGACGGCGTCGGCACCAAGCTGATGATCGCCATCGCCTCGGGCAAGCACGACACGATCGGCATCGACCTCGTCGCCATGTGCGTCAACGACATCGTGGTCCAGGGTGCGGAACCGCTCTTCTTCCTCGACTATTTCGCCACCGGCAAGCTCGACCCCGACCAGGGCGTTTCGATCGTCTCCGGCATTGCCAAGGGCTGCCGGCTCGCCGGCTGCGCGCTGATCGGCGGCGAGACGGCCGAGATGCCGGGCGTCTACCGCAATGGCGATTACGACCTCGGCGGCTTTGCCGTCGGCGCGGCCGAGCGCGGCCAGCTTCTGCCGACGGACGACGTCGTGGAGGGCGACGTGCTGCTCGGCCTCGCGTCCTCCGGCCTTCACTCCAACGGTTTTTCGCTGGTGCGCCGCATCGTCGAACTGTCCGGCCTCGCATGGGACGCGCCGGCTCCTTTCGCCGACGGCGTGACGCTCGCCGAGGCGCTGCTCGAACCGACGCGCATCTATGTCAAGTCGATCCTGACCGCGATGCGCGAGACACATGGCATCAAGGCGCTCGCCCATATCACCGGCGGCGGCTTCCCCGACAACATTCCGCGCGTGCTGCCGCAGGACTATTCGGCCGAACTCGATCTCGACGCGATCGACGTACCGCCGGTGTTTTCCTGGCTCGCATCGACGGGCGGGGTCCAGGCGGAAGAAATGATGCGCACCTTCAACTGCGGCATCGGCATGCTGGCGGTGGTTGCGGCCGGCCAGGCCGCGCAGGTCGCTGCCGTGCTGCAGGAGGCAGGCGAGACGGTGACGCCGATCGGCCGCATCGTGCCGCGCCGTGACGCGGGCGTCATCTATCGCGGGAAGATCGCGCTATGAGCGGGAAGAAACGCGTCGCAGTGATGATTTCCGGGCGGGGCTCGAACCTTGCCGCGCTTATCGAGGCCGCGCAGGAACCGTCATATCCCGCCGAGATCGTCGGCGTCGTCTCCGACAATCCCGAAGCGCCTGGCCTCACCTTCGCTGCGGGCCGTGGCTTGCCCGTGGCAGTCGCGTCGCGCCGGGATCACCCGTCCAAGGATGCCCACGACGCTGCGATCGACGCGGCGTTGATGTCGCTCAAGCCCGATATCGTCACGCTCGCTGGCTATATGCGTCTGCTGACCCGGGGCATTGTCGAGAAATGGCAAGGCCGGATGATCAACATCCACCCGTCCCTGCTGCCGCTGTTCAAGGGCCTCGACGCGCCTCGTCGCGCGCTCGAAGCCGGCGTTCGCATCCATGGCTGCACGGTGCATTTCGTTACCTTCGAGACCGACGAAGGTCCAATCATCGCGCAGGCCGCGGTGCCGGTGCTGACGGCCGACACGGAAGAAACTCTCTCGGCACGCGTCCTGAAGGCCGAGCACAAGCTTTATCCGCTCGCACTGGCGCTGGTCGCAGAAGGGCGGGCGCGCATGGAGGGCGGCCGCGCGGTCTTCGACATTCGCGGCGCGACCGAGCGCAACGCGATCCAGTCCGTCCTCGCGCCCGACCTGACGGACGATCTGCGCAATCTCGAGGATCTGGCGCGTTTCACGCCGTAAAAATTCTCCTGACACCACCCTGACAATCGGCCACCAATATGCTGACCTCGCTGAGGCAGGGATTTCTTCATGAGCGTTTCGACAAAACGTCCATTTGCCGATCCGGCGGTTGCGTCGCTCTTTGCGTCCTATCCGAAGGCGACGCGCCGCAGGCTGATGGATATCCGCAACCTGATCTTTGACGTCGCCGCCAAAACCGAAGGCGTCGGCGAACTCGAGGAAGGCTTGCGTTGGGGCCAGCCAAGCTACCTGACGACGGAGAGCGGCAGCGGCAGCACGGTGCGGATCGATGCCAGCGGCAACGCAGGCGGCGTTGCCGTCTATTTCATCTGCACCACCAACCTGGTGGACAGTTTTGTGTCGCTCTATCCAGGCGTCTTCAATGCCGAGAGGAATCGCGCGCTGCATTTCGGTCCCGATGATCCGGTTCCGACTGACGAACTGGCGCACTGCGTTGCGTTGGCGCTGACGCACCGCGCACGCAACAAACCGCCGCGGCGCGGTCGGCCGCCAAAGCCGCGCGGCTAGCGACCCACCCGCTCCAATGGTTTCAGGTTAACGGCTCGCGGCCGCCCTGATCTCGGTCGTCGCGTCTCGCCGCTGCTTTGGAACGAACGAGGCCGAGATGGTTTCATGCAGGCGTGCGAGCCATGCCTCCGCCTCTTCGGCGCGCTCCTCGGCAAGCTGCGCGCGATCCTGCAATTGCTCGATCGTCCTGTCCGCGGTGGCAAGCTGAGCAGTCAGCGCGTTGATGTCGTGACTCGCCTCGAGGATCGTATTGGTGATCCGTGTTTCGAGATCACGGGCGCGCTCTTCGCTTGCTCGCATCGCCTCGGTCGCCTCACGGATCAGATCGACCGTCGCCGACCAGTCAACCTTGTTTTGCGCTTTCGGCTTTTCCGACATCGGCTTTGCCGGCGTCATCGCGAACTGAACGACGGTGTCGTTCTTGGGCAGCGCAGCGCCCTGCAAATCCTTGAGCAGCAAATTGTTCAGTCGTGAGCTTTCCTGTGCGAGGTCCATCAAAATCCTCCCCTGCCGTCGCCTCGGTTGCCTATCGGACAGATCGAACGCGTCCGGGACACTCGCTCTCGAGATTTCTTAACAGACGAATCTCATGCCCTGGTTGTAGCAGGAGGAAAGCAACCTCGGAACGAGCGGGCTGACTCTACGGCAAGCCTCGCGCAAGGTAAGGTGGCGGCCCGCGTTCAGGCCGCCCGCACCCAAACCTTGTTGTCGTGGACCGCAGCGCCACCATATGGCGCCGGCGCGTCGGCGCCAGTCAGCACATTGATGCCCTCGCCGCGCTCATGCGCCGAGTTCGGCCAGATGCCCTCGGCGATCACCACGCCGCGCTTGACGCCGTCGAAGATTTTCGCGTGCAGCACGACCTCGCCACGACGGTTGCCCAGTTCGACGCGGTCGCCCTCCGCGATGCCGAGCTTTGTCGCGTCGTCTGGATGGACCAGTAGCTCCGGCCGGCCCTCGCGCTTCACCGAAGTCGGCGTCTCGGCAAAGCTCGAGTTGAGGAACGAGCGCGCCGGCGAGGTCGCCAGCCGAAATGGGTGTTCCGCATCCGCCACCTCGATCAGGTCGACATGGTCCGGGAACTCCGGCAGCCGCTCGACAGGCCCGAACAGGCCCATCGATTTCGGCGGGCGGTTAGGCGCGGGCTGGTTCATCCAGTCCGGCCGGAAACGATATTTTCCATCCGGATGGCCGAAACCTTTGAGAAAATGCGCCGACTCAAAATCCGGCTGCAGGTCAGCCCAGCGCTCGCCCTTGAACGTGTCGAAATCCGGCAGGCCTTTTTTCTCCAGCATGATGTCGATGTGCTGCTTCTCGGTCAGACCGAAGCCCGGCATGTGCGAGACGCCCAGCCGCTTCGCCAGTTCCTCAATGACGAAATGGTTCGTGCGGGGGCCTTTCGGCGGATCGATCAGCTTCGGCCCCAGCGTGATGTGCTGGTTGCCGCCGCCCTTGTAGATGTCGTCATGCTCCAGAAACATCGTCGCCGGCAGCACGACGTCGGCAAGCTTGGCCGTATCGGTCATGAACTGCTCGTGCACGCAGGTGAAAAGATCCTCCCGCTTGAAACCCTCCACAACCAGCCGCTGCTGCGGCGCCACGTTGGCCGGGTTGGTGTTCTGGACCAGCAGCGCCGTCACCGGCGGACCGCCGAACAGCGCATCCTCGTGGCCCATCAACACCGGACCGATGCGCGAATGGTCGAGGTGGCGGATGCGCGGGTCGCGCATCTTGTCGCCCTTCAGCACCTCGTTGTGGAGAGTCAGGATGCCTGAGTTCGAATGAAACGCGCCGCCGCCTTCATATTGCCAGGCGCCGGTCACAGCCGGGATCGACAGTGCAGCATGCATGTTGATCGAACCGTTGCGCTGGCGCGCGAAACCATAACCCAGGCGGAAGAATGTCTTCTTCGATGTGCCGACCAACCGCGCGAACGCTTCGATCTCCTCGACCGACAGGCCGGTGATGGCAGAAGCCCATTCCGGCGTGCGGGTTTCCAAATGCGCTTCGAGGCCCTTCGGATCGTCCGTGTATTTTTCGAGATAAGCGCGATCCGCCAGATCTTCGCGGAACAGCACATGCATCACTGCGCAGGCCAGCGCGCCGTCCGTGCCTGGCTTGAGGATGAGGCCCATATCGGCCTGCTTCATCGTCGCATTGTCATAGACGTCGATGACGACGATCTTGGCGCCGCGCTCTTTCCGCGCACGCACCGCATGCGTCATCACATTGACCTGCGTCACCACCGCGTTGGTGCCCCAGATGACGACGCAGTCGGATTTCGCCATTTCGCGCGGGTCGGCGCCGGCAAGCTTGCCCGCGCCCATCATCCAGCCGGTCCAGGCGAGATTGGTGCAGATGGAATCGAAGAAGCCTGAATACTTCTTGGCGTGCCTGAGCCGGTGGATGCCGTCGCGCTGCACCAGCCCCATGGTGCCGGCATAGTAGTACGGCCAAACGGTCTCGCTGCCGTGCTTCGCTTCGGCCGCGTCGAACTTTTCGGCGACGAGGTCGAGGGCTGCCTCCCAGCTCGCTTCCTTCCACACGCCCTCCCCCTTGGCGCCGGCGCGGACCAGCGGCTTCATCAGCCGGTCCGGGTGGTGGACACGCTCGGAATAGCGCGCCACCTTGGCGCAGATCACACCGGCCGTGTAGCTGTTTTCCTTGGCGCCGTGCACGCGGCCGATGCGATCCGGCCCGAGCAGTTCGACATCGAGCGCGCAGGTCGAAGGACAGTCGTGCGGGCAGGCCGAATGGCCGATTTTCACCGTGATATGCTGGTTCATGCGGGCGAATCTAGCGGTTTTGGCCGGCGAGGTGTAGAGCGCAGCACCTGAAAAGACTGCGCCACCAATGAACTACCGCCACGCCTTCCATGCCGGGAATTTCGCCGATGTCGTCAAGCATGCGGTGCTGGCGCGCATCGTCGACTATCTGAAGCGCAAGGACGCCGCCTTTCGCGTAGTCGACACGCATGCCGGGGTAGGCCTCTACGATCTTGCCGGCGACGAGGCCTCGCGGACCGGAGAATGGCGCGCGGGAATCGGGCGGTTGATGGAGGCAAAGCTGCCGAAACCGGCGGCCGAGCTGCTCGAACCATATCTTTCCGCTGTACGGGCCGCCAATGAAGGCACGGAGTTGAACGTCTATCCCGGCTCCCCCTGGATCGTCCGCCACCTGCTGCGCAAGCAGGATCGCCTGACCGCGATCGAGCTGCACCCTCAGGATGCCGCGCGGCTCAGGGAGCAGTTCGCGGGCGACATCCAGACCCGCATCATCGAGCTCGACGGCTGGCTGGCCATGGGCGCGCACCTGCCGCCGAAGGAAAAGCGCGGGCTGGTGCTGGTCGATCCGCCGTTCGAGGAGCCTGGCGAGTTCGACCGCCTCGTCGCCGGCCTGACGAAGGCGCATAAGCGCTGGCCGGGCGGCATCTACGCGCTCTGGTACCCGATCAAGGATCGCCGAGCGGTGAATGCGTTTCGCACGGACCTTGCCGAAACGGGCATCCCGACGATTGTCGACATCCGTTTCGAGATCCGTCCCCCCTCGCCCGAGCCGCGCCTTGACGGCTCCGGCCTCGTCGTCGTCAACCCGCCCTTCACGCTGGAATCCGAACTGAACGTGCTTTTGCCAGCGCTGGCGAAAATTCTGGGAGAAGATGGCGGCGCCCGGTTCGGCGTCGAGTGGCTGACGCCCGCTCAGTAGGAAATGCCGAAGTCCTCGTAGAACTGTGATATATTGTGGGCCTGCGCTTTGTTCGTCTCGCAGCCGCCGGCATGAGGACCCATGCTCGTAGCTTCGAACGGGAACATCATGTCGCTCATCCCATCGCTGCCTTGCCCGGTGAGCTTCAGCGTCAGCAGTGTTTTCTCTCCGGCCTTGAGATAGAATATCTGGTGCTCGCCAGGGTTTTCTTCGCGTACCAGCTTGGCGTTTTCTGCCATCGTCTTGGGTACAGGCTTGCCATCGTCATCGAACTCATCCGGCGACAGATAGACGACCTTTCCGGTGCTGGAATCGTAGTCGATCGAGAAGAACGGCTCCGTGAAGGAACAGTGC
>DATJTE010000128.1:0-9950 GCA_035503715.1 Rhizobiaceae bacterium
GACTCGCGGCTGACCACGATCGACACAACCGCCCCAGCGAAGGTTCCTGCGGCGAGCGAAGCGTCGGCCGACGGACAGATCGACCAGAATCCCGACGACGGTCAGAACGCCGCGACCGAAACGCGCCGCGTGGAGCCGGCCGCGATCCAGTCACGCGCCGGCGTTTTCGTCGATCCGGCTGTGACCGCCGCGCCGCCGGCCCCATCCGTCAATGCAAATGCCATCACAAACGCGATTGCCGGCGTCGAAGGGTTGCGCCCGGGCACCGAAACTGTTGCTCAAATGTTACTCCGGCTTTCGTCTTCGCATGGCGGACAGGTTCAATCCCTGAAAATTCAGCTCCATCCGGCCGAACTCGGCGTCGTCACGGCACAGCTGAACTTTGCCGGCGATCAACTGTCGGTTGAGCTGAAGGTCGAAAACGCGGAGGCCTATCACCGGCTTTCGATGGATACCGAGACGATCGCCAAGTCGCTCCGCACGCTCGGTTTCGAGGTCGACCATGTGTCGATCCAGCAGCCGCAAATAGTCACGACGGCCAGCGCGCGCGCCGATATCGGCGGCAACTCGGCGGGCAGTTTTGGTCGCGACGCCTCCTCGTTCCAGTCGTGGGGATCATCGAATGGCGAAAGCGGAACAGGCGGTCAGGCAGCCGGCAGGGGACGTGAAAATGGCGGCGGTCGGCACGAAGCGAATGCTCCGGTTCGTCAAAATAGCGCTGGCAGCGACATCTATATATAGTGGCCTGGCTTTCGCGGCCGACGCGGCATCGAATCCGTGCGAGCCGGAGATACTGCGCGCTTCGGAGCGCTACGGCGTGCCGGTCGGGATTCTCTACGCGGTCGGCTTGACCGAGACCGGCCGCAAAGGCAGCCTTCAGCCAAATGCTCTTAATATTGAAGGGCGTGCGGTGTTTCCGAAATCGCCGCAGGCGGCCCTCGACGCCTTTCGGGAAGCACGCCGCAGCGGCTCGAAACTGATCGACATCGGCTGCATGCAGATCAACCATTATTACCATGCGGGCGAATTTCGCAGTGTAAACGAGATGTTGAACCCGCGACTAAATGTAGATTATGCGGCCCGCTTCCTGGTCGAGCTGAAGGCGAAGCACGAGAGCTGGTCGATGGCCGTCGCCCGCTATCATGCTGGCCCCGACAATGACCCCGCGCAGAAGCGTTATGTCTGTCGCGTGATCGCCAACATGGTGGCGACTGGCTTTGGCCGCTGGACCTCCAACGCGCTTGCTTTCTGCAACCAGTAGGCACGGCATTTCGCCGCGAATCCAATAGCGTAGCGCCGCTCCTCTGCCTGCGCCGTTTAACGCTTTGTTAACCATGTTTCGATGAACTGTTGCCAGGCAACCAGCGCAATCGGAGCGATCAGCCCTCCCGAAAAATCCCATACAAGAAGTGAGGATTAGTCAGGATTCTGACGAACGATTACGCGTTTGAAACATAAAGAATTTACTGATTCGGAGGGCGGGCCGATGATAGTGATTGTAGACGAGCGCGAGCTCGTAAAAGATGGATATTATTCGCTTTTTGGCCGCGAAGGCGTCGCGGCGGCGGGTTTTGGCCCGTCCGAATTCGGCGAATGGGTGTCAAGCGCTGCCGACGAGGATGTCGGCTCTGTCCACGCCTTTTTGATCGGCGAATGCGCGTCCGGATCTTTCTCCACGCAAAAGATCAAGGACCGCACGAAGGCGCCGGTGATCGCGCTCTCCGAACAGCACTCGCTGGAAAACACGCTTCGCCTGTTCGAGCTCGGCGTCGACGACGTCGTCCGCAAGCCGGTCCATATCCGCGAGATCATGGCGCGCATCACCGCGATCCGCCGCCGTGGCCAGCAGGAAGAGGCGCGCTACACGCAGGTCGGGTCGCTCAGCATCTTCGTCGACGGCCGTGACCCCGAAGTAGACGGTCAGCCGCTGCCGCTGCCGCGCCGCGAGCGCCGCATCCTCGAATTCCTGGCCGATAATCGCGGCCGCCGCGTCACCAAGACCCAGGTCTTCAACGCGATCTACGGCATCTTCGACGACGAGGTCGAGGAGAACGTGGTCGAGAGCCACATCTCGAAGCTGCGCAAGAAGCTGCGCGAGCGGCTCGGCTACGACCCGATCGATTCCAAGCGCTTCCTCGGCTACCGCCTGATCATCGACTGATCCGGCGATGAGATGCACGCGACCGGCGCAAGGGCGCCGGCCGACGCTGAAGCAGCCCTTCAGCAGCCCGGCCCAAGCCAGCCTCGCGCAAGTCAAATTGGCTACTCTGCGGTCCTTCTGCGTAGGCAATGAGGAGACCTCTCGATGAGCCTCTATGGAATGATGCGTACCGGCGTGTCCGGCATGAATGCTCAGGCAAACCGCCTGTCGACCACCGCGGACAACATCGCCAACTCCAGCACCACTGGGTACAAGCGCGCCTCCGTCGAGTTCTCTTCGCTCATCATCCCGAGCGTCACCGGCAACTACACTTCGGGCGGCGTCACCACTGCGATCCGCTACTCGAACTCGCAGCAGGGCGACCTGCGCTACACCAATTCGGCGAGCGACCTGGCGATCAACGGTGACGGCTTCTTCGTTGTCCAGGACGCCAGCGGAACGCCTTTCCTGACGCGTGCCGGCTCCTTCGTTCCGGACGGCGAAGGCCGCCTCGTCAACGCCGCCGGCTTCTACCTGATGGGGTACAACTTCGCCAACGGCACGCCGAGCCCGGTCACCAACGGCTTCGGCGGCCTGGAGATGGTGTCGGTCTCGCAAACCGAGCTGACCGCCCTGCCCTCGGAGAATGGCGTGTTCACCGCAAACCTGCCGGTTGACGCGGTCGCACCGGCCGGGCCGCTGCCCTCGACCAACTCACCGACCGCGGAGTACACGGCAAAGTCGTCGATGGTCGTCTACGACGATGTCGGCCGCGAAGTGATCCTCGACATCTACTACACCAAGACCGCCGCCAACACCTGGGAAGTCGCGGTGTTCAACCAAGCCGATGCGACGCCCGGAACATCCTTCCCCTATACCGGCGGCGACCTGATTTCCGGTAGCATGACCTTCGATCCGTCCAACGGGCAGCTGCTCACCGGCGGCAGCCTGGCGATCCCGGTTCCGGGCGGCCAGACGCTGACGCTCGACCTGTCGAACATGACCGAGCTCGGCGGCAACTACAAAGTCCTCGACGCCTATGTCGACGGCGAGGCGCCGAGCGGCATCGACAGCGTCGTTATCGGCGAAGACGGCACGATGTACGCGCAATACGAGAACGGCACGTTCAAGCCGCTCTACCGCATCCCGATCGCTACGGTGCAGAGCCCCGACCAGCTCCGGGTTCTGCCCGGCAACGTCTTCTCGCAATCCGACCAGTCGGGCGATCTGCGCGTTGGTTTCGCTGGCGAAAGCGGCCTGGGCAGCGTCGTCTCCGGAGCGCTGGAGAACTCCAACGTCGATATCGCCGAAGAGCTCACCAACATGATCGAGTCGCAGCGCAGCTACACCGCGAACTCGAAAGTGTTCCAGACCGGCGCGGACCTGATGGACATCCTCGTCAACCTCAAGCGGTAAGGAGTAAGGCGCAAGCCTGAAAAACAGACTGATGTCCCTGACATCCGCATTGAGTATCGCGCAGACGGCGCTTCTGAACACGTCGCGGCAGACGAACATCGTCTCCCGCAACATTTCGGATGCGCAAAATCCCGACTACTCGCGGCGGCAGGCAGTCATCGCGAGCTACGCGCCGGGCGCCAGGGTCGTCGAGATCCAGCGCTCGGCCAACGAACAGCTTTTCCGGCAGAACCTCGCCGCGCTCTCATCCTTCACCGGCCAGAGCGCACTGCTCGCCGGCCTCGACGACCTGGCGATGAGCGTCAACGGCGTCGACAACGCGACTTCGCCCGCGACCGTCATCGGCCAGTTCCAGGAAGCGCTGCATCTGTTCGCCACGACGCCATCGAACCGCACGCTGGCCGAGAACGCGGTCGATGCCGCGCGCCAGGTCGTGCGCGCATTGAATGACGGCTCTGCCGCCATCCAGACAGCGCGTGCCGACATCGACAAATCCATTTCCGAGGCGGTCACCAGCCTCAATTCACTGCTGCAGGACTTCCATGCCGCGAATTCCGAGGTCGTGGCTGGCACGCGCGCCGGGCGCGACGTCAGCGAAGCGCTCGACAAGCGCGACGCGGTGCTGAAGAAGATTTCCGAATTCATTCCGATCACGACGCTGAAGCGCGCCGACAACGACATGGTCATCATGACCGGCGAGGGCGCGATGCTTTACGAGAAGCTGCCGCGCACGATCACGTTCGACTCCATTCCAGGCTATTCGCCCGGCGCGACAGGCAACGCCGTTTATGTCGACGGTGTCGCCATTGTCGGCGGTCAGGGCGGCAACACAAGCGCGTCCGGCACGATCGCGGCCATGATGCAGCTCCGCGACAACGTTGCGCCGACCATGCAGAGCCAGCTCGACGAGATCGCGCGCGCGATGATCACGGCGATGGCCGAGACCGATCCCAACGGCGTTCAGCCACCGGCTGCCGGCCTCTTCACCTGGTCCGGTGCGCCGGCGATTCCGCCTGCAGGAACTGTCGTCGACGGTCTTGCCGCGTCGATCTCGATCAACGCCGCGATGGACTTTTCCATTGGCGGCGACCCAGTTCTGCTGCGCGATGGCGGTGCGAACGGCGCAGCCTATATCTGGAACACATTCAGCGCGGCATCGTATTCGGACCTGCTGAACAGCTACAACGCCAAGCTCGACGACGACCAGAGCTTCGATCTCGCGGCAGGCCTGGGCAGCGGCGGCACTGTCGGAACCTATTCCGCCGGCGCGATCAGCTGGCTGGAAGCAATGCGCCAGACGGCCGCCGGCGCTGCCGAGACCAAGAACGCGCTGATGGTCCACACAGCCGAAGCGCTATCCAACGCGACCGGCGTCAACATCGACCAGGAGATGTCGATCCTGCTCGATCTTGAAAATGCCTATGAAGCGTCGGTACGCCTGATCAGGGCCGTGGACGACATGCTTGCCGCGCTTTTCGCGGCCGTGAGGTAACACAATGAAAACCTCACCCTTCGTTTCCACATCGTCTGTCACACAAGCTGTGCGACACTCGCTTCTGCGCATGCAGACGAACCTGATTTCATCGCAGAAAGAGCTTTCCACCGGCCGCGTGGCGGACATGGGCCTCGCGCTCGGGTCGAAAACCGGCGAGGCGGTTTCCTTCAAGCGCGACATGGACCGGTTGAGCGGCATCATCGACTCAAACACACTCGTCAGCGCTCGCTTGAAGTCGACGCAAGAAGCGATGAACCAGATGACCACCGTCGCGCAGACGTTTCTGCAAACGCTGACAGCGAGCGTCTCAGGAGATGCCTCCCAGTCCATAGTTCTGACCGACGCGCGCGGTACCGTCGAAGCGCTGACGTCAGTGCTCAACACGACCCTGAACGGCGAATACCTCTTTGCCGGCATCAACACCGACGTGAAGCCAGTCGACAATTTCAACGCGCCCGGATCGACGGCAAAGGCCGCTTTTGACGCAGCCTTCCTGGGGCATTTCGGGTTCGCCCAGACCGCACCTGCCGCCGCCAACATCACCGGTGCGCAGATGGATAATTTCATCGACGCCGTCGTCGTACCGCAAATCCTCGGCACCGGCTGGGAAACCGATTGGTCGAGCGCCAGCGATCAAGGCATCCAAACGCGGATCGCCCTGAACGAAACCACGGAAACGTCCGTGAGCGCCAACGAAATCGGAATCAAGAAGCTCGTCGTCGCCGCAGCCGTCGTCGCCGATCTGTTTTCGGCAGAGCTGAGCCAGGAAGCGCGGAACGCCTTGTCTTCCAAGGCGCTGTCGATGGTCGGCGAGGGTCTGAGCGCACTTGCCGATCTCCAGTCGCGAACGGGCGTGGTCGAAAACAGGGTCAAGCGCGCCAGCGAACGACTCGAAATGCAAGTAGACCTCTTCGAAAGGAATATCCTCGATATGGAAGGGGTCGATCCCTACGAAGCGAAGACGCGCGTGGACACACTGCTTACGCAAATCGAAATGTCCTACGCGCTCACTGCGCGGATCCAGCAATTAAGTCTCGTGAAGTTCCTGGCCTAACCAGCAACGGCATCCAACCTACGGAAGCGACATGTATCAGTTCTCTTACGCCGATATTCAGACTGACGCCGTTGCAGACGCGAAGGACCGCGAAAGGCAAGTGCTTTCCCGGTCGATCGAACTGCTGCTCTCGGCACGGGACAAGGGGCACAACTCGCTCGAAGCGGTCAACGCGCTACTGTTCCTCAACCGGGCCTGGACGATTTTCCTCGACGACCTCGCCAGTTCTGAGAATGCCTTGCCGCCGGAGCTCCGGGCCAATTTGATCTCGATCGGCTTGTGGCTACTGCGTGAGGCTGAGGACATCCGCCAAGGTCGGTCGGACAATTTCGAAGGCCTCATCGAGATTTCGCAGATCATTCACGACGGGATCAGATGAAACAGTCACTGAAAATTTCACTGAAGCCCGGCGAGAAAATCTTCATCAACGGCGCGGTTGTCCGCGTCGACCGGAAGGTCAGCCTCGAACTCCTGAACGACGTGCAGTTCCTGCTGGAGAGTCACGTATTGCAGGCCAATGAGGCTTCCACGCCGATCCGCCAGCTCTATTTCATCGTGCAGATCATGCTGATGAACCCGACAGGCGCCGACGAAGCGCGGACGATGTTCCGCAAGTCGCTGCCGCTGCTCCTGGCGAGCTTCAGCGACAACCATGTGCTGGTCGCGCTCAAGAACATCGACAGGCTGGTCAGCGAAGGCCATGTCTACGAAGCGCTGAAAGCGATCCGCGCGCTCTACCCGGTTGAAGAAGGTATTCTCAGGAACACTCACAGCGCTCCAGTCACAGCGGTTCGGAAGCCCGAGCGCGCCATCGCCGTAGGAGAAAGATGATGACGATCCCCTTCGTTGGTTCGACGCCGCCGCCTACGACCACGTCGACCTCGAACAACACGATGAGCAAATCGCAGGTCGACTATCAATCGTTCCTGAAGCTGCTGGTCGCCCAGATGAAGAACCAGGATCCGACCGCGCCGATGGAATCGACCGACTATGTCGCACAGCTCGCGACGTTTTCGGGTGTCGAGCAGCAGATCCAGATCAACACCAAGCTGGATCAGATGCTGCAGGCGAATGCGCTGTCGCAGGCCGATGCGATTATCGGCCGGCACATCACCTCGGCCGACGGCAAGACATCCGGCATCGTCGAAGAGGTCAAGATCAAGTCGGACAAGACGATCGCCGTGCTCGAGAACGGCAAGGAAGTGACGATCGAGCCTGGCATCACGATCCGGGCCGAGGAGCCGGACAACGCATGAACGAGGCCGATGCCCTCGACATCGTCCAGTTCGCGATCTGGACGGTGCTGACGGCGTCCGCGCCGGCGGTCGCGGTCGCCATGATCGTCGGCGTCGGAATCGCGCTTGTCCAGGCATTGACCCAGATCCAGGAAATCACGCTGACCTTCGTGCCGAAGATCGTCGCGATCCTGCTGGTCGTGGCGTTTTCAGGCCCCTTCGTCGGCGGCCAGATCTCGGCGCTGTCGAACGTCGTCTTCGAACGGATCGAAACCGGGTTCTAGGCCCACTTCTCCCACCTCGCACAAGCTTCGCCCCGTACCCTTGCGGTCAAGGTTATGATTGGGAAAGCGCATGGCTGTAACCGACAGCATCGCCACGACAGAAGTCACGAAAGCCGGCCGCGATGTCGGCTTCGCGATCGGCATCATCATCATTCTGTCGGTTCTGTTCCTGCCGATTCCTGCCTTCATGATCGACATGGGGTTGGCGTTCTCAATCGCCATATCGGTGCTGATCCTGATGGTCGCACTGTGGATTCAGCGGCCGCTCGACTTTTCGTCGTTCCCGACCGTGCTTTTGATCGCCACGATGCTGCGCCTGTCGCTGAACATCGCGACGACGCGCATGATCCTGTCGCACGGCAATGAGGGAACGCACGCGGCCGGATATGTGATCAGCGGTTTCTCCAAGCTGGTGATGAGCGGCGATTTCGTCATCGGCCTGATCGTTTTCCTGATCCTGATCGTCGTCAACTTCATCGTCATCACCAAGGGCGCGACCCGTATCGCGGAGGTCGGCGCCCGCTTCACCCTTGACGCCATCCCAGGCAAGCAGATGTCGATCGACGCGGATCTGTCCGCCGGCGTCATCGACGAGAAGACTGCGCAGCTCCGCCGCCGCGAACTGGAGGAAGAAAGCTCCTTCTTCGGCTCGATGGACGGCGCCTCCAAATTCGTGCGCGGCGACGCCATCGCCGGCCTGATCATCACCGCCATCAACATCATCGGCGGCATCGCCATCGGTTACTTCCGCCACGACATGAATATGGGCGAGGCCGCCGATGTCTTCATCAAGCTCTCGGTCGGCGACGGCCTCGTCACGCAGATCCCGGCGCTGATCGTTTCGCTCGCCGCCGGCCTGCTGGTGTCGAAGGGCGGCACACGCGGCTCGGCTGATCAGGCGGTGTTCGGCCAGCTCGGCGCTTATCCCCGGGCGCTCTATGTGGCCGCTTTGCTGCTGCTCGTTCTCTCGCTGATGCCCGGCTTGCCGATGCTGCCTTTCCTGTTCCTGGCGGGGTCCATGGCGACAATCGGCTACGTCATTCCGATGCGTCACAGGCAGCGCGTGGCGGAAGCGAAGCAGGTGGAAGATCAGAAGCAGGCGAACAAGGAGGAAGAAGAGCGCAACTCGGTCAAGTCGTCCCTGAAGACGGCCGAAATCGAGCTTTTGATCGGCAAGCAGCTTTCGACCAAGCTGCTCACGGCGCACCAGGAACTCGCCTTCCGCATGTCGAAGATGCGGAAGAAGTTCGCGACGCAGTACGGCTTCGTCGTCCCCGAAGTGCGACTGACCGATGACTTCTCGATTCCCGCCAAGAGCTACCAGATCAAGATTCACGGCACCGTCGTCGCCGAATACCAGTTGCGCGTCGGCGAAGTCATGGTGCTGCTCGGCAATCGCAAGATACCCGACATGCCAGGCGAGGAGGTGCGCGAGCCGGCGTTCGGCATGCGCGCCTATTCGGTGCCCGAGACATTCGCCGAAGACCTGCGCCGCGACAATTTCGCCTTCGCCGACAACATGTCCGTGCTGCTCACCCACCTCTCGGAAGTGATCCGCAACAACCTGCCGCAACTCCTGTCGTACAAGGACATGAAGGCGCTGATCGAGCGGCAGGATCCGGAATACCGCAAGCTCGCCGACGACGTCTGCACGACCCACATCACCTATCCCGGCCTGCAGGCAGTGCTGAAACTGCTGCTCGCCGAGCGCGTGTCGATCCGCAACCTGCACCTGATCATCGAGGCGATCGCCGAGATCACGCCGCATGTGCGCCGCACCGAGCAGATCGTCGAGCACGTGCGCATTCGCATGGCGCAGCAGATTTGCGGCGACCTGTCTGAGAACGGCATGCTGAAGGTGCTGCGTCTCGGCAATCGCTGGGATCTCGCCTTCCACCAGAGCCTGAAGCGCGACGCCAAGGGCGAAATCCGCGAGTTCGACATCGATCCCCGCCAGCTCGAGGAGTTCGGCCAGGACGCCACGAAGGCGATCCGGGCGCACCTCGACGCCGGCGAACGCTTCGTGCTGGTCACCGCGCCCGATGCGCGGCCCTATGTGCGCATGATCATCGAGCGGCTGTTCCCGACGCTGCCAGTCCTCTCCCATGTCGAGATCGCGCGGGGCGTCGAGATCAGGGTGCTGGGCACCATCTCGTGATCATCGAACTCGACGGCGTGGTGCTGGCGGCATTTCTCGCCTTCTGCCGCGTCGGCGGGTGCTTTCTCGTGATGCCGGGGCTTTCCAGCGCACGCGTGCCGATCCAGATCCGGCTCTTCGTCGCGATCGCTGCGACCGCGGCGCTGCTGATCCATCTCTGGGACGTCA
>DATJTE010000129.1:0-7399 GCA_035503715.1 Rhizobiaceae bacterium
CGGCAAGCTTTTCGACGTTCCAGAGATTCTGCTTGATGACGATCTGATCCGCAGCGCCTGCTTCGCGCGCGATGGCAGCGATGGCAGGCAGCTCCTCGATGCCGAGCTTGTTGTCGACATTGACGAAGATCTTGTCCCGCGTGACCGCCAGCATTTCCGTCAGCGTCGGAACGGTTTCCGCCGTGACCTCACCGGTGCCTTCAACCACCAGATTGCACGTCTTCAGTTCGGCGAGCGTTTTCTCGGCAAGAATGCCTTTGCAGGTCGATGTGCGGTTCAGCCAGGAATCGTGAAAGACGACATAGACGCCGTCGCGCGACTTCTGCACGTCGAGCTCGACCATTTCGGCGCCGAGTTCGACTGCGTCGACGACAGCGGCGATCGAGTTTTCCGGAAACAGGGTCTTGCCGGCCTGCAGCCCGCCGCCACGATGCGCGACGACCATCACGTGATCGCGCCACTGGTTGGCGTTCACCAGGCGCTCGCGGATTTCCTCGACGCGGGCTTCCTCGGCGAAGGCGCTCGCCGAGACGATCACCGCCGCCGCCGCGAGGGCAACCCGAAGGCCAATCAATTGCACCAGAATCGCTCCGTGCCCGTTGATTTCGCGGGCACGCATAGGAATGCCGTGTGACAGCGGCATGAAGTTTAGCCGGCACGTGCTGGCCCGCACTTCCCGATGCGTCAGGGGGTCGCAATTCGGAAAAGAATGTCCAATAAGGGGCGTTTGCGACTGACAGAGGGGACGAACATGCCGGGATCGTCGATCGACAACGCCTTCACGGCGACGAAAAACACGGGCCGCGCCACCGACCCGACCTATGCGGGCGCGCTGTCCTTCATGCGCCGGCGCTACACCAAGAACGTCAAGGGCGCTGACGTCGTGATCTGGGGCATCCCGTTCGACGCGGCAGTGTCGAACCGTCCCGGCGCGCGCTTCGGGCCGCAGGCGATCCGGCGCGCCTCGGCGATCTTCGACAATGATCCGCAATATCCGTTCCAGCGCGACCTGTTCGAGACGCTCGCGGTCGTGGACTATGGCGATGTCCGGCTCGACTACGGCAATCACCAGAAGACGCCGGCGACGATCGAGCGCGAAGCAACGAAGCTGCTCAAATCGGGCGCGTTCCTGCTGTCACTCGGCGGCGACCACTATGTGACGTGGCCGCTGCTCAAGGCGCACGCCGCCGTGCACGGGCCGCTGGCGCTGGTGCAGTTCGACGCGCATCAGGACACCTGGTTCGACGAGGACAAACGTATCGACCACGGCTCCTTCGTGGCGCGCGCCGTGCGCGCGGGGCTGATCGACCCGGATCGCTCCATCCAGATCGGCATCCGGACGCACGCGCCGGACGATTTCGGCATCAAGATCCTCTACGGACACGAGGTCGAGGAGATGCGGGCGTCCGACATCGCTTACGCGATCACCGAACGCACCGGCGGCAAGAAGACATATGTCACCTTCGACATCGATTGCCTGGATCCCGCCTTCGCGCCCGGAACGGGCACGCCGGTGGCGGGCGGACCGTCGTCAGCGAAGATGTTTTCGGCGCTGCGGCAATTGAACAAGATCGACATTGTCGGGGCAGACGTGGTGGAGGTTGCGCCGGCCTACGATCACGCCGATATAACGGCCATCGCCGGTTCGACGGTGGCGCAGCTTTATCTCGGGCTGCTGGCCGAACGAAAGGCGCGCGAACAAGGGTAAGAGCAGGATCGGGGCGGTTCGGAAATTGAGTCCGGATCGCTTCATAACAGATTGAAGCAGATCGATTTTTCGCAGGCGGAATAGCATGAAACCGAAAATCTTCATTGATGGCGAGCACGGTACGACGGGTCTGCAGATCCGTGCGATGCTGGCCGATCGCGACGATCTCGAGATCATCTCCATTCCGACCGAGCGGCGGAAGGACCCCGCCGCGCGCAAGGAATTCCTGAACGCCTCGGACCTGTCGATCCTGTGCCTGCCCGACGATGCCGCGAAGGAGAGCGTCTCACTGATCGACAACGACACGACGCGCGTCATCGACGCCTCGACCGCGCACCGCGTTGCCTCCGGTTGGGCGTACGGTTTTCCCGAGATGGACAGGGCACAGACGAAAGAGATTGCTACGGCGAAGCGTGTCGCCAATCCCGGTTGCTGGCCGCAAGGGCCGATCGCGACGCTGCGGCCGCTGGTGACCGCCGGGCTCCTGCCGGCTGATTTCCCGGTGACGGTGAATGGCATTTCCGGATACAGCGGCGGCGGCCGGCAGATGATCGAGGATTATGTCGGCAAGGGTGAGGATGCGCCGGAGTTCTTCCCCTACGGGCTGACGCTCAAGCACAAGCACATTCCCGAATTGAAAGCCTACGCCAAGCTCGCGCACGATCCGCTGATGCAGCCGGCGGTCGGCAATTTTGCGCAAGGCATGATCACCGTTGTGCCGCTGCAGCTCAGCGCACTGGCGAAAGTGCCGACCGGCAAACAGCTCCACAACGCAATCGCCGACCATTATGCGGCGATCGAAAACAGCGCCGTCGAGGTCGCGCCGCTCGCCGAAATGGAACGTTCTGGCGAAATCGAGCCGGAGCACTACAACGGCACGAACCGCATGAAGGTGCATGTCTTCGCCAATGATGCACGCGCCCAGGCCCTGCTCGTCGCGGTCTACGACAATCTCGGCAAGGGTGCGTCCGGGGCGGCCGTGCAGAACATGGACCTGATGCTTGGCCTTAGGGCGTGAGCGACACGCCGATCCTCCCGACAAACTGGAGACTGTCCGATCCGGCCCTCATCGCCGACACGTTCTCCAGCCGGATATGGAGGGTGACGCGCGAGGACGGGACGTTTGCCGTCGTCAAGGCGCTCAAGGATTTCGATGACTACGAGGACGAACTGCGAGGAGCGCATCTACTCGACTGGCGCGACGGCGTCGGCATGGTCAAACTCCTCGCAGTCGAGGGCAAGACGATGCTGCTCGAATACGCCGACGGACGGCTGCTGACGCAGGAGTTGAACGAAAAGGGCGACCGCCATGCGACGGAGATTGCAGCAGAGGTAATGGCGGCGATCCATTCGCCGTCAGAGCGCCCCGCCCCACCCGACCTACAGCCGTTACGCGAACGCTTCACAGCGCTGTTCAACAAGGCAAGGTTTGACCGCAACGCAGGCGGTAAAAGCATCTACATTGAAGCTGCTGAGGTCGCGGAAGCGCTGCTCGCCAATCCATACTCGGAGAAGCCGCTGCACGGCGATCTTCACCATGACAACATCCTGATGAGCGGCCGAGGCTGGCTGGCAATCGATCCGAAGGGCGTGCTTGGCGATCCGGCCTTCGATGCAGCCAATCTCTTCTACAACCCGGTCGATCGTCTTGATCTCGCCATGGAGCACGAGCGGATTGCGCATATGGCGGACGTGTTTAGTCGTGCACTCAGGCAGAGCGAGCGCGCTATCCTCGATCATGCATTCGCCTATGGCTGCCTGTCGTCGGCATGGCATGCAGGCGATGGTGATACGAACAACGAGCAGGCCGGGTTGGCGATTGCGCGCGCTATACGCATCGTTACTGGCTGAGCTGCAATTTGAAATAACGAGAACGCCTTCGATTAATGCGCAAACAGTATAGTTTCGCGGCTCGGAGGCTACATGAGACTTGTACTGAAGATTGCAGCTGGCGTTGCCCTTGGTCTGTTCGTTGCGACCGTCCTGGCTACCGGCCTTACACTCTACGGCATGCGATCGCTCAGCAATGAGCTTTCGAGCACATTCGAGCAGATCGCCGAAGAGTTGGCGGCGTCGGAGCCGGCAACCGTCGATGAAGAATTCCGCAAGCCGACCACACGATCTGCTATCGCGGAAGGTAGCCGGGCAAACGTCGACACCCCCATGATCGCCTTGGCGAAGCCGGTTGAAAATGAGAGCGCGGATAATCTCTACCGCCGGACGCTAGCCGCTCAAGCAGGCCTGCGTGCATTCGGCGATGTAACTGTGCCGCTCGACGGTGTCACCGGCTTCGCAACGCGCGCTGCGCTCCGGGAGTATCAAATGCTCTTTGCGCTACCGCCGACCGGTGAACCGGACACAGCCACGCTGGCCAGCATGCGCGAAATGGGACTGGTCGACATACGCTGAGCCTCGCCCGCTAAGCGACCACTATCGCTGTTGGCAAAGGATAGGCGCCTTTCGCGCCGCGCCAGTGGGCAGCGGCGAAGCCGAGCACGATCAGCGCCACCGCTTGATGCGCCAGCGCGGCGTGCAGCGGCACCTGCATCAGCAGCGTCGCAATACCGACAGCCGCCTGGACGAGGATTAGGATGAGAAGCACCAGCGCGCGGCGCGCATGCGTCGTGCCGGACAAACGGCTGCGCACGGAAATCGCGTGCCAGAGTGCGAGCAGCAGCACCGCGTAGGCGCCCATTCGGTGCGTGAACTGCACGGTCTTGGCGTTCTCGAAAAAGTTCTGCCAGAGCGGATCGATGACGAAGAGGTTTTCCGGAATGACCGCACCGTCCATCAGCGGCCAGGTGTTGTAGGCCATGCCGGCGTCGAGGCCGGCGACAAGACCGCCGAGATAGATCTGGATCAGCACGGCGATGACGAGAAAGCCGGCGAAGCGCTGCGTGCTTCGGTCGGCCGGCGGCTCGCTGTGCGGCGCCAGTCCGCGCGCCACCACCATCGTGGCGGTGAAGATGAAGCAGGCGAGGACGAGATGCGTGGCGAGCCGGTACTGGCTGACGTCGGTGCGCTCTGTCAGGCCCGAGGCGACCATCCACCAGCCGACGGCGCCCTGCAGCCCGCCGAGCACGAACAGGCCGGCCAGCTTTGGCCAGAGCCCGCGTTCGATGCGTCCGGTCACCCAGAAGAACAGGAATGGGACCGCGAAGATGACGCCGACACCGCGCGCCAGCATGCGATGCGCCCATTCCCACCAGAAAATCCGTTTGAACTCATCCAGCGTCATGCCGCTGTTGAGCTGCTGGTACTCCGGAATCTGCTGGTATTTGGCGAACTCTTCCTCCCACTCGGCCTGGCTGAGCGGCGGGATGACCCCGTGGATCGGCTTCCATTCGGTGATCGACAGGCCGGAGTCGGTCAGGCGGGTTGCGCCGCCGACCATGACGATGGCGAAAATCATGAGCAAAATGACGTAAAGCCAGGCGCGCAAGGCTGCGCGGTTGCGCAACTCGCGATTTTGCGCCTCGAGCGGCGCGGTTATACCCGTGCTGACTGCCATTAGAGTGGCATGGACCAAGCCCGAAGACCTTGCAAGACGGGACTACGCGACACGCCGCCGCGCCGGGCAGCGTTGCCTCAGCTGCGCCAAGCGCCTAGTAAGCCACCATGCCGGTCCGGTTGAAAAAGCTGATCGGGACGATCCTCCTGATCGTGCTCGTCCTTGTATATGCGCTGGTCGCGACAGCGGTCGCCGTGGCGCAGCTCGCCGAATCCGGCCCGCTCGTCCACCTCGCCTTTTTCGTCTTCTCGGGACTTCTATGGATCCTGCCGGCCATGCTCATCATCCGCTGGATGGTGAAGGAGCCGAAGGCGAAGGCCTAGACCGTCACCACCACCTTGCCGGCATTGGCGAGCGGCGTGGTCACGCCGGACAGCATTGTGCGCACGTGCTCGACCCGCTGGTAGCGGCCATTGATCGAGATGCGCGGCAATGCGTGCAGATGTTTTGCATGCTCGGGCCTCAGGACACCGTGCCGCGTGGTGACAGCCGAAACGAAACCGGCCTCAGCCGATAGCGCCACCTCGCGCGGTCCGACGGCTCTGGCATAGCCGTAAGGGTAGGCCATGTGGCGCGGCTTCCGACCGGTCTCGGCCTCGAGAATCTTGGCCGAATTGACCATCTCGGCAAGTGCCTTTTCTTCCGAAAGCCGACGCAGATTGTAATGGTTGACCGTGTGAGCGCCGATGGTGATCAGCGGATGAGCGGAGGCTTCGCGCACCTCATCCCAGTTCATGATCACGTCCAGCCGGTGCCTATCAGGATCGATGCCAGAGGATTCCGCAAGCGCTCTCAGCACCTTGCGCTGTTCTTCTTCATCGACAGTTCCGGTCAGATACGTATGCAGCCAGACATTGGCGTCGTATTTTTTCCGGGACGTCGTGCAGTCGATGGAGACACGGCCTTCCGGCGTATCGAGATGGAGCCAATCGTTTGAGGAAACCACCTCCTCGACCAGGTCCCACCAGAGATCGACCGTGCCGCTGATCAGCGACGGTGCGACATAGATCGTCACCGGCGTGCCATGCTTCTCCAGCACCGGCAGCGCTTCCGTCAGATTGTCTCGATAGGCGTCATCGGCGGTGATCGTGGCGAAAAGCTCGCGGTGGCTTTTCTGGCCAAGCCGCTCGATCGCCTCGTCGAGCGTGACGAAGACGTAGCCGCGCCGTTTCATGTCCGCGATCAGTGCGTCGAGAAATTTGGGCGAGATGGCGAGATGACGATTGATCCCGAGCGACGCACATGGCGCATCGGTCACTCGGTGGAGCATGAGAATCGCGCCGATGCCGCCAACCAGCGGCCCGGCAAGCGGAGCAAAACCGCTCAGCCGCGCTACGTTCAGCGCAAGCTTGCGGATCGCCTCCCCCCCGTCGAGCATTCGTTCACCTTTTGCCGATAGGGTCCCGACCCGGACCCACGGACAGCCTATAGCGCATCATTCGATGAATATGCCCGAAGGATTGAAGTATGGTTGACGCGGCGGTTCCCGTCCGCGAGTTGCGGAGCGCGCGCGCCGAAGCCGGCACTGGCACGGCTTTCAGTCCTGTGTGGGCGATTTCCTATGGCGATGGCGAGGCTTTTGCCGGCTATCGACGGCTTGCGGATGACGCCGTTGTGTCGCCAACCCAAACCGCCGGTTGGGTTTCAGCCTGGGTGGAAAACGTCCGGCCCGAATGCATCTTCGCCACCGCGCGGATCGCCGGCATGCCGGTCATGGGGCTTGCGCTGGAGATTGTCGCGCAAGGCCCGTTCAGGATCGCGCGCTTCATGGGCGATAGCCATGCCTGCGGCAATTTTCCGCCGGTCCTGCGTGGATTTCCTGCCGAACGCAACGCGGAAGTCATGCAGTCGCTCGTCCAGGCACTGAAGGAAGCACGGCCCGACATCGATATGCTCTCGCTTGAGCGGTTGAGCGACGAGATCGACGGGGTTCGCAACCCGCTGCTGGCGCTGCCCAGCCTGCCAAGCCCGAACGTCGCGCTGGCCGTCCGCCTCGACGGTGGCTTCGACGAGTTGCTGAAGCGTGCGAGCGGCAAGCGCAAGAAGAAGAAACACCGCTGGCAGATGCGAAAATTCGAGGCGGCTGGACTGTTCCGCCGCTTCGAAGCGAAGACGCCTGAGGAAGTGGAGCGCATCCTCGAGGCATTCTTCACGATGAAGGAGACGCGGCTGCGCAAAAA
>DATJTE010000130.1:0-31060 GCA_035503715.1 Rhizobiaceae bacterium
TCACGGACATCTCCCGACAAACAAGCCGCACTCTGGCCCGTTTTGGCGAACCGTTCAACTGAGCGAGGCGCCGGAAAAGCTTATGCCATCAGGCTTGCAGCCATTTCACGTCGTCCGGCGAGAGCTTCACATCGAGTGCCAGCAGGCTGTCGTCGAGTTCTCCAAGCGTGCGTGGCCCGATCAGCGGGACAACAGGGAAGGGCTGGGCCAGCACATAGGCAAGCGCGACGTGGATCGGTTTGCAGCCGAGCTTGTTGGCCAGTTCGACGGCGCGATCGCGGCGGACGAAATTGTCCTCGGTGTACCAGGTGTTCACCAGTTCAGCGCTGTCGCGCTTGTCGCGTCCCGCGCGGTCGGTAAAGAAGCCGCGACCCTGGCTGGACCATGCAAAATTGGTGACGCGTCGCTCGGACAGCCATTTGCGCCATTCCGGATCGGATGCGGCGACGCAGCCCGGCCAGATCGGATTGACCATCTCGGCCAGCGAGAAGTTATTCGAGAGCGCCGAAGGCGGCGTCTTGCCATTCTTCTTGGCGTAGTCGATCGCCGCGTCCATGCGCTCGCGTGTCCAGTTCGAGCCGCCGAACGGGCCGCGAATGCGGCCGGCTTTCACCTCCACGTCCATCGCATCGACAAACTCCCCAACCGGCACGTCGGTGTTGTCGCGGTGCATGAAGTAGACGTCGACATGGTCGGTCTGCATGCGATCCAGCGACTCGGTGAGCTGGCGCGCGATGACATCCGGATAGGTGAGGGGCGAATGCGCGCCCTTGCCGATCAGGACGACAGAGTCGCGCACGCCGCGGCTCTTCACCCAATCGCCAATCACGCGGTCCGTCTTGCCCCCGCCATAGACGAAAGCGCTGTCGAAGGCGTTGCCGCCAAGCTCGTAAAAGGCATCGAGCAGGATCGCCGCGCTGGAAAAGGTGGAAAAATCCTCGAAGCCGACGACAAGCTGCGAGATCGGCTTGGCAAGGTCTGGGATGGACCGCGTCTTGATCCTGTCGGAGCGCCTGGCAATAGCGTCGCCACGCAGCGTCCTGGTGCGCGCTGCCGGTTTCTCGATGCCGTATTCGAGGCCCGCACCTGCGCGCCATTTGTCGAGAACGCGCAGCGTACCGAGGCTGTCAGCCCAGGCCATGCCAGGCCAGGCAAGTTCCTGGCGCCCTGCGCGGATCGCCTGGCCTGCCGCATCGACCTCGAAGGAATAGAGGTGGCGCTGCTCATTGACGCTCAATGTCTCGCGGGTGCCGTCGGCGAGGATCAAGTCGATGCGCCCAGGGCCGACGTCGCGATCGCCTCCGGCGAACCAGAAGTCCGGCACCTCGATGCGACCCTTGGTGCCAAAGATGCGCAGTACATTGTCCTGATTGAGCGAGATGCTGCAGGACACTTCGGCAATGATGCCACCGGGAAACTGTAGCACGGCGGACGCCCATTCATCGACGCCGGATTTGCCGAGGTGTGCTGTGCCGAGTACCTTTTCGGGTTCGGCAAAGGGCTTGCCCGTCGCTACGCCCGCGATCAGCCGCGCCATCGAGACGGGATAACCACCGACATCGAGAATACCGCCGCCGGCGAGGTCGTTGGCGTAGAGGCGGTGTTCCGGCATGAAGCGCGGCATCGCAAAGCCGAAGCTCGACTTGATCATGCGAACCTCGCCGATCGTGCCGGCGGTAATCAGGTCGGCGAGCTGCTTCGTCTGCGGGTGACACCGGTACATGAAGGCTTCGCCCATGAAAGTGCCCGCCTTGCGCGCCGCGTGGAACATGGCCTCGGCCTCGAAGGCGGTCAGCCCGATAGGCTTCTCGACCAGCACATGCTTGCCGGTCTCGGCTGCCTTGATCGCCCATTCGGCATGGCCTGGATGCGGCGTTGCGATATAGACCGCGTCGATATCCCTGTCGGCGAGCAGCGCCGCGTAACCGTCATGCACACGCGCACCGGGGAAATCCTCGGCGAAACCCGCCTTGCCCGGATTGCGTGTGCCGATGGCGGCAAGCCGGCCGGTGGTGGAGTGCGCCAACCCTCCGGCAAAGGACTTGGCGATGCTGCCCGGTCCGATAATGCCCCACCGGAGTTTCAAAGTCTCAGTCATGTCATGCTCTTTCTGACGGGATTAGCGGATGCGCTTGCCGCCGGCATCGAAGAGATACGCCCGGTCGGCGGGGATAGAGAAAGCCAATGTCTCGGGTCGCGCGCCAGCGGCCAGATCGTCGCGTTCGATGACCAGCGGCTCGCCGGATTTGGTGTTGGCGTAGGCGAAACTCGTCGCGCCGAGGTGCTCGACCACGTCGATGTTGGCGGAAAGTTCGCAGTCGCCCGCGCCGCTCGGCTTGATATGTTCGGGCCTGATGCCGATGACAAGCGGTGCACCCAGCCCGACGTCGGAAGCGATAGGAAGCGCGAGGCGAGCGCCATTCTGGTTGACCAGCGCGACTGTCGTCGAGCGGACATCTTTCGCGACGAGTTCTGCGGCGAGGAAATTCATGCGTGGCGAGCCGACAAAGCCCGCGACGAACCGGTTGATCGGATCGTCATAGAGTTGCAGCGGCTTGCCGATCTGCTCGATCCTGCCGTCACGCAGCACGACGATCTTGTCGGCCAGCGTCATGGCTTCGGTCTGGTCGTGCGTGACATAGATCATCGTCACACCGAGTTCGGAGTGCAGCCTTGCGAGTTCGACGCGCATTTGCACGCGCAGCTCCGCGTCGAGATTGGAAAGCGGCTCGTCGAACAGGAAGACCTGCGGCTCGCGCATGATCGCGCGGCCGATCGCCACGCGCTGCCGCTGGCCGCCGGAAAGCTGTGCGGGCCGGCGTTCCAGAAGCTCACCGATGCGCAGGATGTCCGCGGCGCGCTTCACACGGCGCTCGATGTCGTCCTTCGGGTGGCCTGTCATGCGCAGACCGAAGGAGAGGTTCTGGCGCGCGGTCATGTGTGGATACAGCGCGTAGGACTGGAAGACCATGGCGATACCGCGGTCGGCAGGCTCCACATCATTGACTGTCTTGCCGCCGATCATCACCTCGCCTTCGCTGGCGTCTTCCAGGCCGGCGACGATCCTGAGGAGGGTTGACTTGCCGCAACCCGAAGGGCCGACGAACACGACGAATTCGCCGTCTTCGATATCGAGACTGGCACCGTGAATGACTTGTACGGCACCGAAGCGCTTCACGACGTTCTTGAGGGATACGCTCGCCATCGCTGGTCCTATTTGACGGCGCCGGTCGTGATGCCGGCGATGAAATGGCGCTGCAGCGCGACAAACAGGATGAGCATCGGTGCGGTCAGGATCACCGCGCCGGTCATGATGCCGCCCCAGGAAACCTTGGTGAGCCCGATCAGGCTGCCCAGCGCCACCGGCGCCGTCATCATCGCCGGCTGGCTGTTGATGAGCAGCGGCCACAGATAGTTGTTCCAACTGTGCAGGAACAGGATGATGGCAAGCGCCGCGAGAGTCGGGCGGGCGAGGGGAAGCGCGACGAACAGGAAGATGCGCCACTCCTTGACGCCCTCGACGCGCGCCGCGTCGAACAGTTCCTGAGGCATCATCTGGAATGTCTGCCGCGTGAACAGCACGCCGAGCGAGTTGAACAGCGGCGGCACGATCAGCGCAAACCAGGTGTTGCCGAGCTGGAAGTCGCGCGCCACCATCACATATTGCGGGATGACGACGACGAAGTAGGGCAAGGTCAGCGTGCCGAGAATGGTCGCAATCACGATACCCTTGCCGACGAAGCGGTAGCTTGCCAGCGCCCAGCCGGCCATGGATGTCAGCGCGACGGAAAGCACGGTGTAGATCATGGCGACGCAGACGGAGATCGTCGTGGCGCGGATAAAGCCGGTGTCGGCCTCCAGGGCACGGAAATTGTTGGCGAACTGGTCGGACGGAGCAAGTACGATGCCCGGGCTGAAGATGCCGTTGTCGTCCATGGTCGAGAAGACGAACATCATCCACAAGGGGAACAGCCAGATCAGTGCCAGCGGCGTCATGATCGCGTGAAGGGCAAGCCCCCGCCGGCGTTCTGCCGTCGATTTCCTCATTGCGTCCGCTCCTTGCCGAGCCACAGGTTCAGCAGCGAAATGGCGATCGCGAGCGCAGCGATGGTGTAGGCAATGGCCGATGCGTAGCCGAAATTGAACGTGTTGAAGCCCATGCGGTAGAGGAACAGGCCGAGCGTCTCAGTTTCCTGCCCGGGCCCGCCGCGATTGGTGATCAGGAACGGCTCGGCGAAGAGCTGCATGGTGCCGATCACGGACAGCACGACGCAGAGCAGTATGACAGGCTTCAGCAGCGGCAGCGTGATGAAGAAGAACTGCCTGAGCTTGGAGACGCCGTCGAGCGTCGCGGCCTCATAAACATCGTCCGGGATCGACTGCAGTCCGGCGAGGATGATGATCGCATTGTATCCGGCCCAGCGCCACGTGACCGCGATGATGATGACGGCCATGGCCGCTGTCGGATCGGAAAACCATGAGACGCTTGGAAGACCGGCCGAAACGCCGAACTTGTTGACGATGCCGAACTCGTTGAACATCAGCCGGAACATCGCGGCATAGGCGACCTCGCCGACCACGACGGGCGCAAAGAAGGCGAAGCGGAAAAGACCGCGCGCCTTCAGCATGGGCGAGTTGAGCAGTGAAGCGAGCACGATCGCCAGCGCGATCATGATCGGGACCTGGATGATCAGGATGATCAGCGTGTTCCAGAGCGCATTGGAAAAAGCCGGGTCGACCAGCAAACGACCCCAGGTCACCTGCGGATTGAACGTCCAGTTGGCCGACCTGGTGTTCAGGAAGGACAGGTAGAACGAGTTGATGATCGGCCAGATCCAGAACGCCAGGAAGATCAGCATGTAAGGCGTCAGGAAGGCGTAGGCCGTCCGTGTGCGCAGCCGCATGGTTCAAACCCGGATGGAGACGGGCAGGCGAACCTGCCCGTCAGACTGTCATTATTGTGCGATCGGCAGGCCGGTTGCGCCAGCCACCTGGTTTGCGACTTCGTCGAGCGCGGCCTTGGCATCCGCGAACTCGCCATTGAGGTATTTGAGCTGCGTCGCGACCAGGATCTTGTCGGCATCCTGGAAGAACGGCGTGCCGCGCGACGGCTTCACGTTCGGCAGCGTCGACAGGATGTCTACCCACACGGCCTGGCCACCCCAATAAGGAAGGGCCTCCTTGACATAGGGGTCATCCAGCGCGGTGAGCAGCGAAGGCACCAGGCCGAAATCCTTCAGCATGGTCACCTGGCCCTCATTCGTACCCAGCGTGTAGTTGACGTAGGCCCAGGCGGCCTCCTTGTTCTGCGAGCTTGCGGAAATCGCGAGTGCCGAACCGCCAAGGTTGGCCGCGCGCGGACCGTCGGCGCTGGCGCTCGGCATCTGGTAGACGCCCCATTTTCCCGCCATGTCAGGCGCAGTTGAACGGATCGTGCCTTCGTACCAGCCGCCATACATCTGGGTGGCAACCGTGCCTGCCTTGTTGGCCTGGATTTTTTCATCCCAGGTTCCGGCGATCAGCAGGCCGGCATCCTTTAGCTTCTTGACGGTCTCCAGCGCCGTGACGCAACCGGGCTGGTTGACGGTGATCGACTGCCCGTCGGCGGCGAAGTAGCCGCATCCCTGCTCATTGGCGATCATGCGGAAGAACTCGGAATCCCCGTTGATGTCGGCCTGGGTCATGGTGACGCCGGAGTTCGCTTCCTGCAGCTTCTTGCCGGCTGCGATGAAATCGTCCCAGGACTTGATCGAGGCTGGATCTATGCCGGCCTTCTCGTAGAAGTCGCGCCGGTAGAACATCGCGACGGGGCCGGAGTCCCAAGGCATCGCGTAAGCCTTGCCGTTCACTTCGAGTTCGGTGCGCTTGAAGTCAGGGAATTTCGCGGCGATCTCGTCGGTATAGCCGAGCGTCTTCAGATCGGCGAAGCAGTCCGGGAACTGGCTCCAGAAAATCTCGGATTCGTGGTTTTCGACGGAAATGATGTCGGGAAGTCCGACGCCGCCCGCCGCGCAGCCGGCGAGCATCTTGTCGAAGGTCTGCTGATTGCCGAGGTCCTCGACGGTCACTTTCACGTCGGGGAATTGTTTGTTGAAGCCCGCCACGGTCGACTTCAGCGACGAGGCTGCGATATTCCAGCTCCAGATCGAGATCTCGCCTGACTGCGCCAGCGCCGAGCCTGAGCTCAGGGCAAGCGCCAGCGCGGCGCAAGTCAAAATGTTGCGCATTGAAATCCTCCCATTTCATTTGCTCTCTTTGCGAGCCGGGCTAGACTAGGGCAGGCGGAAGGGCTGTCCCGGAAAAAGGGAATACGAAGTTGGCCGAAAGTAAGATGTCGGAGCGCCAGTTCTACCAGCCGGGTGCGAGCAGCGTCGAAGGACTGCCGCTGGCGCTGCAGATGTTCCACAACCGGCCCCTGGTCATGCTGAAGCCGCACTGGCACGCGCAGGTCGAGGTCAATTTCATCGTCCACGGCCATGTTCACTATCTGATGAACGATCACGAACTTTCGCTCAAAGCGGGCGAGATGTGCCTGTTCTGGGGCGGGCTGCCGCACCAGATGGACGACGCTTCGGACGACGCGATCTATGCCGGCGTCCACTTGCCATTGGTGCACTTCTTCCGGCTGCATCTGCCGGCTGATCTGCGCCACCGGCTGATGACCGGCGCAACGCTGATCACCGACGCCACCGACCGCTCCGACGAGCATAATTTCGAGCGCTGGAACCGCTATGCGCGTTCAGGCAATCCGGCCATGGTGGAACACGCCGTCAACGAATTGCTGCTGAGGCTCGAGCGGTTTCGCTTCGAGCCTTATCGGCTGACGCCGGGGTCAAATGCCGGTGAGGTGGCCGGGCATTTCGACCAGCAGTCGTCGCGCAATGTCGGACGCATGTGCGATTTCATCGCCGAAAATTTCCTCTACGAGATCGATTGCGTCGATATCGCCGCGGCTGCGGAAATCCATCCGAAATACGCGATGAGCATCTTCAAGAAATCCACCGGCATGACGCTCAACGAGTATGTCAATCTGCTGAGATTGAGCTATGCGCAGGCGATGCTGATGCACCGCGACGCCAAGGTGCTGACGGTCGCGATGGAAAGCGGCTTCGGATCGCTCAGCGCCTTCAACAAATCCTTCCGCAAGCTCGCCGGCATGAGCCCCTCGGTGTTCCGACGCGACGTGCGTGCTGGCCAGTCCACGCTCGCTGCGCGTGACTGACCCAAGATCAAAACAGACCGCAAGGCATGCCAGTATGAAGAGACGACCCAAGATCGCTTTCATTGGCGCCGGTTCGACGGTGTTCATGAAGAACATCATCGGTGACGCGTTGCGGCGCCCCGCGTTGGCGCATGCGACCGTCGCACTGATGGACATCGACCCGCTGCGTCTCGAAGAGAGCGAGGTTGTCGCCGGCAAGCTGGCGAAGACGCTCGGCGTTCCTGCAAGGATCGAGACGTACTCCAGCCAGCGCAAGGCGTTGGAGGGAGCAGATTTCGTCGTCGTCGCCTTCCAGATTGGCGGCTACGAGCCAGCCACGGTGACCGATTTCGAGGTGCCGAAGAAATATGGCCTGCGCCAGACGATCGCCGATACGCTCGGCGTTGGCGGCATCATGCGCGGCCTGAGGACCGTCCCGCATCTGTGGTCGATCTGCGAGGACATGCTCGAAGTCTGCCCGGACGCTATCATGCTCCAATACGTCAACCCGATGGCGATCAATACATGGGCGATCGCGGAGAAGTATCCGCGGATCAAGCAGGTAGGCCTTTGCCACTCCGTTCAGGGCACCGCCCGGGAACTTGCGCGCGACCTCGACATTCCGGGGGAGGAAATCCGCTACCGGGCCGCGGGCATCAACCACATGGCGTTCTACCTGAAGTTCGAGCATCGCCAGGCCGACGGCTCTTATCGCGATCTTTATCCGGACCTGCTGCGCGGCTATCGCGAGGGTCGGTTCCCAAAACCCAATCGCTCGAATCCGCGCTGTCCCAACAAGGTGCGCTACGAAATGCTGACCCGCCTCGGCTATTTCGTCACGGAAAGTTCAGAGCACTTCGCCGAATACACACCGTACTTCATCAAGGATGGCCGGCCGGATCTGATCGAGAAATTCGGTATTCCGCTGGATGAATATCCGAAGCGCTGCGTCGAACAGGTCGAGCGCTGGAAAGACCAGGCGGCCGCGTATCGCAGCGCCGACACGATCGAGGTCGGTGAAAGCCACGAATACGCGTCATCCATCATGAACTCGGTCTGGACCGGCGAACCGTCGGTGATCTATGGCAATGTCCGCAACAATGGCTGCATCACCTCGCTGCCGGCGAACTGTGCGGCCGAAGTGCCTTGCCTGGTCGATGCGTCAGGCATCCAGCCGACTTTCGTCGGGGAACTGCCGCCGCAACTCACCGCACTGATCCGCACCAACGTCAACGTGCAGGAACTCACCGTCGCGGCGCTGATGACGGAAAACCGCGAGCATCTTTACCACGCCGCGATGATGGACCCGCACACCGCGGCCGAACTCGACCTGGACCAGATATGGAGCCTTGTCGACGACCTGCTGGCCGCGCATGGCGAATGGATTCCCGCTTGGGCACGCGTGCAGGGACGGGCGAAGGTCGCCTAGGACCTAGTCGTCTAGGCGGCTCTTCACTCTGCTGGATGACGGGCCAGTTCTGAAATTCTGAGTGCGCCGCGGATGGCGGCGTCAGCGGGAGCAGCTTCGACACTCAAATCGCAAAATTCGGCGGTGGCGGTGTACACGGCGACGAGGTCGTCATCGCCGACGACAGCGATTTTGTCGCCTTTGCGAAACCAGCCTGTGTCGCGCGCCTCGCGGAACTCCCAGCCGACAACCAGCCCTGAAAGCCGGCTCTTCATCTCGGCAGGTTGTACCTTGCCGGCAAGCCAGCCAGTCCGAACCGCGAAGAGGCGCGTGAGCAATCCGCCTGCTTCTGTGCCATCGGCCATAGCGAGGCTCACGCCCTCGCGAAACGCGGCCGAGCGATGGTCGGCCGGCGCTGTCGCCACCTTGGCGAGAAACGAATGGTTGGCGAGCGTCGCGAACACCTCACCGGTCACGAACGTACGGAAGCACTGGATTGCTCCGTCTTCGATGCGAGCCCATTTCGAGTGTGTGCCGGGAAGCACCACCGTCGCCGGCCTGTCGAGGCCGAAGCCGACGAGCTGTGTTTCTTCTCCCCGCATCACGTCCGGGAACGGGTAGGCGGTGCGGTCGGTGAGACCCGGCACGAAGGTCAGCCGGTCGCCTTCAGGCAGTTCGATCGTTCGTGAAGCCGCCGCCAGGTCTATCGGCGTTGCCGGTGCCGGCACATAAGGCATCTCGATCCAGCCGTTGCGACTGCCGATCATCCCTGCGGCAACGATCTTCAGCGCACCATGCCGGCCACGCCATGGCTTGAGTGCGTCCGAAAGAACACGCGCGTGCTCGCCCGCAGGAACCGATTGGATGCCTTGGGCGCTCTCGCTGGAATCGAGCAGCGTTGCATTCCCGTCGACAAGGAAAGCTCGAAAGCTTGAGGTGCCCCAATCGAGGACCACCGTAACGTCGGATGCAGACAAGACGGATCTCCTTCATTCCCGATTGACAGGGGTTAGCATCGTCGTCTACGATCCACAATATAGAAAAAAGTCTCATAATATGGACCTATGGAATGAAGCTTAAGGGGATATTGCCTGTCCTGCCGACGCCGTTCGTTGCCGACGGAGTTGATGGCGAAGCGATGCGCCGCCTGGTGCGTTTCGTCCTCGATGCAGGCGTTGATGGCGTGGTGTTCCCTGGTTTTGCCAGCGAGGTCGAAACCCTGTCACCGGACGAGCGGACCTTTCTGCTTGGCATCGTCGTTGACGAGGTCGGCGGACGCGTTCCGGTCATTGCTGGTGCAAGCGCCGCGACGGTTGACGAGGTGGTCCGCCACGGCAGCCAGGCCCTGTCGCTTGGCGTCCGGCACCTGATGGTTCAGCCGCCGAAATCGTTGGGAACGGGCGCGGATGCGGTCGCGGATTTTCTCGCGGCGGCTGCCGCGCAGCTTCCGGGCATCGAGATCATCCTGCAGAATGCGCCGGCGCCGCGCGGCTCCGATCTGTCGCCGCAGGCGGTGCTGGATGTCGTCGGCAAGGTGCCGGCCGTGCGCTACGTCAAGGAAGAGACGCTGCCGGCCGGCCCCGCCATCACCGCCATCCTGGGTAACGCACCCTCCAACCTGATAGGCGTGATTGGTGGAGGCGGCGCGCGTTACATTCTCGATGAATATGACCGTGGCGCTTGTGCCGCGATGCCCGCCGCCGAGATCGTCGATCGCCACGTCCTGCTCGACCGCGCCTACCGCGCCGGCGACCGTGCAACCGCGCGACGCATCTATGTCGAGACATTGCCTTTGCTCGTGCTGCAGGCCGTCTATCGCATGCGGCTCACCAAACACGCGCTCAGCCGTCGCGGTGTTCTGGATGGATTGATCGTGCGGGCGCCGACGCCGGAACTGGACGTCGTGTCGATTGCCGACATCGATCTCTGCCTCGCGGAAGCCGGCGTGGTCGCCGAGGAAGCGGCGCATTTGCGGAAGGCCGGAGCCTCTCGATGAACGATCGTGTCGCCAGGGTCGAAACCTTCACGCTGACGCTGCCGCGCGACAAGCCATATCTCGGCAGCACGCGGCCCGGTGAGCAGCCGACCCCGCGCGGTTATTTCGTGCGCAAGGGTAACGGCACAGTCTATCCGACTTTCGACCGCAGCGTCCTCGTCCGGATCGAGACGAAGGATGGCGTCGTCGGCTGGGGTGAGACGTATGGTATCGTCGCTCCGGGCGCTGCGATTGCCATCATTGACGATCTTCTCGCGGACTTCGTCATCGGCCGCGACCCGTCCGACCCCGCGACGATCCACGATTTCCTCTACGATTTGATGCGGGTGCGCGGTTACACAGGCGGTTTCTATCTCGATGCGCTCGCCGCGGTCGACATCGCGCTCTGGGACATTGCCGGCAAGCTCGCTGGCCTGCCGGTGTGCAAGCTGCTCGGCGGCAAGCGGCGCGAGACCATTCCCGCCTACGTTTCAGGTCTTCCGGAAGACACGCGCGCCAAACGCGCCGACCTCGCGGCGCACTGGCAAGGCAGGGGGTTCAACGCATTCAAGTTCGCCTCACCCGTGGCCGACGACGGCGTCGCCGCTGAAATGCAGACGCTGCGCGAGCGTCTTGGGCCGGATGCACGGATTGCCTGCGATATGCACTGGGCGCAGACGGCGAGCGAGGCGATTGCGTTGATCCGTGCGATGGAGCCGCACGGCCTGTGGTTCGCGGAGGCGCCGGTTCGCACCGAGGATCTCGACGGGCTGGCGAAGGTCGCGTCATCCGTGGCGACGGCAATCGCGGTCGGTGAGGAGTGGCGCACGGTCTACGACATGGTGCCGCGCGTGGCGCGGCGGGCTGTCGCGATCGTGCAGCCGGAGATGGGCCACAAGGGCATCACCGAATTCATGCGCATCGGCGAATACGCGCATGCGCATCACATCCGGATCATTCCGCATGCCACGATCGGCGCCGGGATATTTCTCGTGGCCAGCCTTCAGGCAAGTGCTGCGCTCGCCAATGTCGATTGCCACGAGTTCCAGCACTCCATTTTCGAACCAAATCGCCGCCTGCTCGTCGGCGACATGGACTGCGCCAACGGTCACTACGTTCTGCCGACCGGATCGGGGCTCGGCGTCGAGCCGTCGGAAGAAGCGTTGCGACTGCTCAAGAAAAACTGATCCGAACGACCACTGTGGAGGAACCAATGATCAAGAGAGTTGGAAAATATCTGGCGACCGCTTCGGCGGCCGCGATGCTGCTGGCGGCGATGCCGCTCTCGGCCAATGCCGAGGTGCTCAAGTTCGTGTCCTGGCAAAAGGATGAGAAAGGCGTCGGCGACTGGTGGGCGTCCGTCATCAAGGAATGGGAAGCGACCCATCCGGGCAACACGATCGAGTGGACCAAGGTCGAGCGCGCCGCTTATGCCGACACGATGACAACGCTGTTTGCCGGCGGCACGCCGCCGGATATCGTCCATCTCGCGTCATTCGAATTCCCGGCTTTTGCCAACAATGGCTGGCTTGAGGACCTTGGACCCTGGATCGAGAAGGGCGGCCTCGATCTGAATGGCTGGAGCGGGCAGAAAGCCTGTAATTTTCAGGGCACGACCGTCTGCATCATGATGCTCTATTACGGCGCCATCTTCGGTTACAACGAAGCGATCCTCAAAGAGGCCGGCGTTGCCGTGCCGACCAACTACGATGAGTTCCTGGCGGCCGCGAAGGCGACGACCAAGGATCTCAATGGCGACGGCATCGTCGACCAATACGGCACCGGCCACGAAACCAAGGGCGGCGCCGGACAGTATCTGGCGGAGATGGCCAGCTACATCATCGATGCTGGCGCGAGCTACACGAACAATGAAGGCCAGATCACTATCGACACGCCGGAGATGGTCGAAGGCCTGACGCGCTGGAAGACGGTCGTCAAGGATGGCCTGACGCCGCGCGACCTTTCGGCGGGCGAAGTGCGCAAGCTCTTCGCCGACGGCAAGATCGCGCTGAAGATCGACGGTCCGTGGCTCTACCCGATCATGGAAGGCGGCGAGGCGAAGGACAAGCTCAAGCTGGCGACCGTACCGTTCAACCCGCCGCTGGGCGGTTCGTCCAACATTCTGGCGATGCCGAGCGAGATTTCGGACGAAAAGAAGCAGATGGTCTGGGACTTCATCGCCATCGCAACCTCGGACAAGTTCCAGTCGAGCTTTGCGACACTGGCGACCTCGACGCCGCCAAGCCCGCGTGCGGACTTGACCGAGGCGAAAGCCGCCATCCCGCATTTCGGGCTTCTGGTTGAATCGCAGCAGGCGGCGGCCAAGGCCGGCATCGATCGCATCCCGGTTGGCCTCGAAGTGCAGTTCAACGAATTCTCGAAGATGGTGCAGGAAGAAGTCCAGCGCATGATCATCGAGGATCTGGACCCGGCCGCGGTCGCCAAGACCATGCAGGAAAAGGCCGAAGCGCTGCAGTAGCGCGACCTGCCTCCGGCCGGCATTCGCCAGGCCGGAGGCCATTTAGCATTGGGAGGATGAAAGCGATGTCCGTTGCGGCTATTCAGCCGGATGATGCCGGTCGTCTCGACGATCTGCGCGCCGAGGCGGCTCGCGTCACTGTAACCCTGGACCGCGAGCGGTTCGACGCGCAGATCGCCAAGCGCGATCTCGAGCCCTGGCGCAAAGGCAATGCCGGCATCCCCTACGCCTTCTCTTTCGAGAGCAAGGTTCCGGGTCCACATCTGGTTGTGAGCTGCTTGGCGCATGGCAACGAGCCTGGTGGACTGGAGGCCGTGCTAACCTTGGTCGAGCGCCGGCTGACGCCGTTGCGCGGCAAGCTGTCGCTCGCGATCGGCAACATCGCCGCCTACGAGAGCACAAATGGTGTTGACCCCTACGGCACCCGTTTCGTCGAGGAAGATTTCAACCGCGTCTGGTCGGACGAGATGCTCGACCAAAGCGGCGGCAGCATCGAACGTGCGCGGGCACGCGAAATCCGCCCGCTGATCGCCAGTGCCGACATTTTGCTTGATCTCCACGCGACACCCTATGAGGCATCCCCCTATTTCGTGCTGCGGCCCGGCTCGCGCGCGGTCGATCTCGCGGCGCGGATCGGTTCGCCGCATACGCGCTACCTGTTCAACCAGGGTAGCGCCCACGCTCCGACGCTCGCCAACTACCGGCAGTTCAGCGATCCCGCTTCCGACGCAGTCGGCGTCACGCTCGAATGCGGCCTGTTCTTCGCGAAGGAAAGCATTGATGTAGCGCTTGCGGCGATCACACGTCTCCTCAAGCTGAACAACATGATCGCGGATAGCGACTTCGCGGAACTCGGATACTGGAGCGATCCGCGCCCCCATCGCGATATCGTCGTTGAGCATATGGAGCCGACTTTGACCGCCGAAATGAGCTTCCTCTCGCGACCCGGTGACTTCCGCACCTTTGCGAAGGGCGAGCCGGCCGCCTTCGACGGTGGCCGTCCGATCCTCGCGCCGTTCGACGGCGCGCTGGTGTTGTGGATCAAACAGACCTTCGAGAAGGATGTTCAGGCCTTTATGTGGGGACGTTTCGCGGCGGAGGAGGCCAAAACGACATGAGTGGCCGGTTTTTCGATCTGGCGCGTCCGAGCCGGCAGCATTGGCTGGGTTACCTGCTTCTCCTGCCGGCGGTGGCGCTGGTTGCGCTGATTATCGTCTATCCGCTGTTCGTCTCGCTCGACCTGTCGTTTCAGAAGGTCGGCATGGCGACGCTTTCCGCGCCGCGCAAGCCTTTCACGCTCGCCAATTACGAGAAGCTGTTCACCTCGCCGGATTTCTGGAACGCCTGCTGGGTGACGATCAAGCTGGTCGTTGTCGTTGCCGTTGCCTGCTTCGCTGTCGGGCTCGGCACCGCGCTGCTTGTCAACAATCGCTTCAAGGGCCGCACGCTGGCGCGGCTCGCCGTCGCACTGCCCTGGGCGGTGCCCGAAATCATCGCCGTCGTCATCTTCGCCTGGATCTTCGATTCCTCCTTCGGCCTGATGAATTGGCTGCTCGTGCGGCTTGGGCTTGTCGACCAGATGATCAACTGGTTTTCGAGCCCGACGGCAGCCTTCTGGGCCGTGGCGGTAACGATGATCTGGAAGGGCTATCCCTTCGTGTCGATCATGACACTTGCCGGGCTCCAGTCGATCCCCGAGGATTTCTACAACGCCGCGAAGGTCGACGGGGCCAGTGCCTTCCAGCGCTTCCGTTACATCACCATTCCCGTTCTGATGCCCGTGCTCGGCGTGACCATGGTCCTCGTTGTGCTCTGGGTGTTCCGCGATTTCTCGATCATCAAGACGCTCACGGATGGCGGTCCGCTGAAGTCCACCCAGACCCTCTCGATCATGACCTACGAACAGGCCTTCGGCTTCTTCCAGATGGGGTACGCCGCCGCGATCGGCATCGTGACGCTGATCCTCTGCGTCATCGCCAGCTTGGCGCTGATCGGCCGCAAATCCCAGGCGATGTATTAGGAGCGATGTTATGAAACGCACGCCGCTTCAGTCGCTGCTCCTCTACGGCGGGGTCATCCTCGTCTGTGCGCTGCTGCTCTTCCCGATCTATTGGCTGTTCGTCACCGCGATCTCGACGCTGAGCGAAATCCGCTCGCTGCCGCCATCGTTCTGGCCGGCGGACCCGCAGTGGGAAACCTTTGCCAAGGTCGCCGAGGAGCGGCCGATGCTGCTCTGGTTGTGGAACTCGACGCTGGTGGCGGTCGGCTCGGTGGCTCTGTCGATGAGCGTGTCGGTACTGGCCGGCTACAGCCTGTCGCGCTTCAGCGTCAAAGGCGCGCGTCCGCTTGGTCTGTTCATCCTCACCGCGAAGATGCTGCCAGCGACGCTGCTCGTCATCCCGCTCTTTGGCATCTTCCGTTCGGTCGGACTGATCGGCAGCCTGTGGTCGCTGGTGCTCGCGCACTCCACGCTCATCATCCCGTTCACCACGTGGATGCTGAAAGGCTATTTCGACACCATCCCGCGCGAGCTTGAGCAAGCCGCAATGGTCGATGGCTGCTCGCCGCTCGGTGCGCTCTTCCGCGTGGTGCTGCCGGTTGCGACGCCCGGCCTGGCGGCCACGTCGCTCTATGCGTTCGTGCTTTCCTGGGCGGATTACGCCTATGCCCGTACCTTCCTCATCAATGCCCAGAATAGCTGGACGGCCAATCTCGGCATCACGACGATGAAGGGCGAGTACGTCACCGACTGGAACGAAATCTCGGCGGCGGCCGTCTTCGTCGCGCTCCCCATCCTCGCGATCTACCTCTTCCTCGAACGGTATCTCGTCGGCGGACTCACCGCTGGCGCGGAGAAATGACATGGCCGGCATCAGCATCCAGAACGTCCACAAGAACTATGGCGCGCTGAACGTACTGAAAGAGTTTTCGCTCGAGATCGCCGACGGCGAGTTCATCGTTCTCGTCGGTCCGTCGGGCTGTGGCAAGTCGACCATGCTCAAGATCCTCGCCGGGCTGGAGCCGGCAAGCGGCGGCCGGATCAGGATTGGCGACCGCGAGGTGACCGATCTGGCGCCAGGCGACCGCGACATCGCCATGGTGTTCCAGAACTACGCGCTCTATCCGCACCTGACGGTCGCCCAGAACATTGGCTTCGGGTTGAAGATGCGCAGCACGCCGAAGACGGAGATCGAACAGCGTGTGCTCGCCGCTGCGAAAATGCTCGGCGTTGAACACCTGCTCGATCGCCGGCCGAAGCAGCTATCGGGCGGTCAGCGCCAGCGTGTCGCGCTTGGCCGCGCGATCGTGCGCGAGCCGAGCGCCTTTCTGATGGATGAGCCGCTCTCAAATCTCGATGCCAAGCTGCGCGTCCACACCCGCGCGGAGATCAGCGCGCTGCACAAGCGCATCGGCGTGACGACCGTCTATGTGACGCACGATCAGATCGAGGCGATGACCATGGCGAATCGCGTGGTCATCATGCGCGACGGCGTCATCCAGCAGATTGCCGATCCCGACACGCTGTTCAACAAACCTGCCAACCTGTTCGTCGCCGGCTTCATCGGCTCACCCGGCATGAATTTCATGCGCGCAAACGCCGAGGCCGGAATGATCTCCCTGTTCGGTCAGCGTGTGCCGGTTCCCGCTGCGCCCCCCGGTGACGTAATCGTTGGCATCCGCCCGGAACACCTGGCGCTCGGCGCGGGCAAAGCGAGCTTCACGGTCAAACCGACGCTGGTCGAAGGCCTCGGTTCCGAGAAGTATGTTTACTTTGATCCTGGCGAGCACGCGCTCGCCGACAGCTTGCGTGATGAGCAGCGTGGCAAGGGCTTGATCGCTCGGCTGGCGCATGTCGGGCCGGTTGCCGAAGGCGAAGACCTCACGTTCTCTTTCGATCCGGCGGAACTGCATCTCTTCGACGCCATGACCGAGAAGGCGATCAACTGACATGAACGTCCTGGTTACCGGCTCGGCCGGGCGCATCGGCTCGTTTGTTGTCAAGCAATTGCTCGACCAGGGGCATAGCGTGCGCGGCTTCGATCTCCGGTCCGCAGGCATAGATGCACTGGGCTTTGATGAGGTTGTCGGCGCTTTTGACAATCGAGAGGCTGCATGGCGCGCTTGTGACGGTGTCGATGCGGTGCTTCATCTCGGCGCGTTCATGTCGTGGCTTGCGAGCGACGCCGACAAACTATTTCGCGCGAACGTTGACGGTACGCGCATCGTGCTCGAGGCCGCCACTGGCGCCAAGGTCAAGCGCTTCGTTTTCGCCAGTTCCGGCGAGGTTTATCCCGAGAACAGTCCCGAGTTCCAGCCACTCACTGAGGATCATCCGACGAAGCCGCGTTCGCTCTACGGCCTGACCAAGTTGCTTGGTGAAGAGCTCGTCGCATTCCAGGGCCGCGTGTCGGAAATGGAGACCGTGATCTTGCGTTTTTCTCACACGCAGAACGCAACCGAACTGCTTGACCCGCAAAGTTTCTTTTCAGGTCCGCGCTTCTTCCTCCGGCCGAAGGTCAGACAGCAGGACGGTTTCGGCAATATGGCGGCTGTGGATCGGTTGAAGGCGGCCGATCCGGGCGGCGAGGCGCTGGTGCTGTCGCGAAACGAGGCTGGCCGCCCGTTCCAGATGCACATCACCGATACGCGCGATATGGCCCAGGGCGTGCTTCTGGCCTTGACACATCCGAAGGCGGCGGGCGGCATTTTCAACCTTGGCGCCACTGATCCTGTGGATTTCGCCGATCTCCTGCCCGCAATGGCTGAGCGGACCGGCCTGCCGCTTGTCACCGTGGACCTTCCTGGGGCAGGTGTATGGTATCGCACCTCTAACCGGCGCATCCGCGAGACGCTCGGTTTCGAGCCGGAATGGCCGATCCGGCGCATGCTCGACGAAGCGGTGGACGCATGGACGACACGCCAAAGCTAGGCAGACTGGACGATCGCGGCGCTCCCGCGGGTGCGGCCGCCTTTGCCAAGGGCCTCGGCCTCCTCGACATGATCGCGGAAGCCTCGAAGCCGATGCGTTTCGCCGATCTCCAAAAACTCAGCGGTCTGCCGAAGCCGACGCTGGCGCGCATGCTGAAGACGCTGACCGCCTTCCGATTGATCCGCCAGGACGAGACGAGCGGCGCCTATCTGCTCGGTCATCGCTTCCTCGAGCTGTCGCATCGGGTCTGGGACAAGTTCGATCTCGTCAGCGCGGCCATCCCCGAACTGGACCGGCTGTCGGCCGATCTCGGCGAGACGGTCGCGCTCTGCCGTCTCGACGGCGGCAACGTTGTCTATCTGGAGCAAAGGTCCGGCGATGGGCTCGGTGTCCTGATCGACGTGGGTCGCCGTGTGCCTGTCTACTGCACCGCGGCGGGCAAGGTTCTGCTCGCGTTCCAGGAGCCGTCCTTCGCTCGCGCGCTCGCCTCGCGCATCGCCTTCGAGCGCTTTACGCCGCAGACCATTACGGACCAACAAGCGCTTGAAGCCGATCTTCTGCTGACGCGTGCGCGCGGTTATGCGGTCTCGTATGAGGAGCATCTGCGCGGTGTGAATTCGGTTGCTGCGCCGATTGCCGGCCGCGACGGCGTGCCCTTGGGTTGCCTTGTCGCGCTCGGACCCGCATCGCGGCTCGATGCCGCTAGCATCCATCCGGTGGGTCGTGAACTGATGGCGGCCGCGCGTCGCATCACGGGTGCGGTCGGATCGGTGGCGATCAGTTCCGGACCTCGGCCGCGCAGCCGCAATGGCGCGGTCAGCCAGGTGGAGTGCGCGCTCCCATGGGGCGCGCAGCTCGGCGAGGCGCCGGTCTGGGTTGCGGAGGAAAACAAGCTCTATTGGGTCGACATCCTGCATCCGGCCATCCACCGCTTCGACCCGAAAACGGGGAAGAACGAAAGCCGCAACGTTACGAAACTGGTCAGCGCCGTGGTCCCGACCAGTTCGGGCGGCTTCATCGTCGCTTCGCAGGACGGCATCGAGCGCTTCGATTTCGACAGCGGCAGCTTCAGCGCCTACGCCGAGCCGGAGCCCGGCCTTTCCGAGAACCGGCTGAACGACGCCAAGACCGATCCCGCGGGCCGGCTGTGGGTCGGCTCGATGCGGCTTGACGTCAGCCGGCCCGGCGGCAGCCTCTACCGTCTGTCGCGGGAGTCGGTGGCGCGCATGGAGACTGGGATCACCGTCGCCAACGGTCTCGGCTGGAGCCCCGACGGCGCCACCTTCTATTTTGTCGATACGGTGCCTGGCGTCATCTACGCCTACGATTTTGACAATCTCACCGGCGCGATCTCAGGCCGCCGCACGCTTGCGACGGTACCGGATTCTGAAGGCCGGCCTGACGGTCTTGCCGTCGATGCCGAGGGCGGCATTTGGTGCGCGATCTGGGATGGCTGGCGCGTCAACCGTTACCTCCCGGACGGCAGGATCGACCGCGTCATCGATATGCCGGTGCCGCGCCCGACCAGCGTCGCTTTCGGCGGCAAGAATCTTGATACGCTGTTCATCACCAGCGCCCGCACGCGGCTTCCGGCCTCGACGCTTTCAGAGGCGCCGCTGTCTGGCGGCATCTTCGCGTGCCAGCCGGGCATGCGCGGCCTGCTACCGACGCCATTCGTCGATTGAGAGCTGCCGCATGACCGATTATCGCACGATCTTCTCGCTTGCCGGGCGCACGGCGCTGGTCACCGGCTCCAGTCGCGGCATCGGCGCCTCGATCGCGCGGGGTTTTGCAGCGAATGGCGCGAAGGTCGTCTTGCACGGCCAGACTTCTGGCGCGACCGCGCAGGTAGAGCGCACGATTGCCGAAGCCGGCGGGAACGCCGTCTCCATCGCCTCTGAACTGTCGGTAAGCGGGGCAGGGCGCGAAACGATCGCGCTGGCGGAACAAGCGGCCGGTCCGCTCGACATCCTCGTCATCAACGCATCGGCGCAGATCAATGGCGATTTCGTCGATGTCACGGAGGACGATTTCTCTACGCAGGTCGATGTGAACCTGCGTTCGACGGTCGAGATGCTGCAAGCTGTTCTGCCGGGCATGGCCGAGCGTCGCTGGGGCCGCATCGTCAATATCGGCAGCATCAATCAGCTTCGGCCAAAATCGATCGTCTCAGTCTATGCGGCGACGAAAGCCGCGCAGCACAATCTTGTTCAGAGCCTGGCGCGCGACTATGCGAGGCGTGGCGTGCTGCTCAACACGCTTGCGCCGGGTCTTGTGGACACGGACCGCAACGCCGCGCGACGCGACGGCGATCCGAACTGGCCCGAATACGTCAAGACGCTCAACTGGATGGGCCGCGCCGCTCACGCAGACGAAATGGTCGGGGCCGCGCTGTTCCTCGCTTCCGACGCCTGCAGCTTCATGACCGGTGAAGCGATTGTGATGTCCGGCGGCTATTGAGGTCGCAGCGCGTCAGCCCACGCGCTTTGCGTGCTCGTCGAAATAGTGGAGGGTGTTCCCCTCGGCTGTCAAAGCAATCTCAGCGCCGATGCGGTGGTCGCCGTTTCCGTCGTTGACGACCAGCAGCGTCTGCCCGCCTGCCGTTTCGACATGCGTCAGCGTCACCGCGCCCGTGTATTCACTCAGCGTAATCTTTCCACGCAGGCCGGCAGTCAGGGCCGGACTCAATGCCAGGTGCTCGGGACGCACGCCGACACGGCCGGCATTTGCGGGAACGGCTGTTCCAGCAGAGAGTTGGCGCGCCGCTTCCACCGGCAAGATGTTCATCCTTGGGCTGCCGATGAACTGTGCGACGAAGACGTTGCCCGGGCGCTCGTAGAGCTCGCGCGGCGAGCCGACCTGTTCGATCAGTCCATCACGCAGGACGACGATCTTGTCTGCCAGCGTCATCGCCTCGATCTGGTCGTGCGTGACGTAGATCATCGTCGTGTCGAGGCGATTATGCAGTGCTGCGATCTCGGAGCGCATGTGGACGCGCAGTTCGGCGTCGAGATTGGACAGCGGCTCGTCGAACAGGAACACGTCGGGGTTGCCGACGATGGCACGGCCGATTGCGACCCGCTGGCGCTGTCCGCCGGAGAGTTCGCGCGGATAACGGTGCAGCAGGGCATCGAGCTTCAGGGTTGCTGCTGCTTCAGCGACGCGCTTCTCGCGTTCGGCAAGCGGAACCTTCCGCACCTTCAGGCCAAAGCCCATATTGTCGCGCACGGTGAGGTGCGGATAAAGCGCGTAGGACTGGAACACCATTGCGACACCGCGCTTTGCCGCCTGCACGTCGTTCATCAGCCGATCGCCGATGAACAGTTCGCCGCTGGTGATGTCCTCCAGCCCGGCGATCATGCGCAGCAGCGTGGACTTGCCGCATCCCGACGGACCAACGAAAACGACGAATTCGCCGTCATCGATGGTCAGGTCGACGCCGCGGATGACTTCCGTTGAGCCGAAGCGCTTTTTCAGACTTTTGAGGGCGAGGCCGGTCATTTTTCTTCTCAGCCTTTCACGCCGGACAGCGCGAAACTTTCCATGATCTGGCGCTGCGCGATGAGGTAGACGATCAGGATCGGCACCACCGCGAGCGTCGTCGCGGCGAGTTGCAGGTTCCAGAGCGGCAGCCCGTATGTGTCGGTGAAGTTCGAAAGCGCCAGCGGCAAGGTGAACATGTCGAGCGAACTCAGGAAGATCAGCGGCTCGAGGAACAGGTTCCATGAGAACAGGAAAGTGATGATGGCGACGGCGGCGAGCGCCGGCCGCGACATCGGCAAGGCGATGCGCCACCAGACGCCGAGCCGCGACAGGCCGTCCATCTTGCCGGCATCCTCGAGTTCCTTCGGCAGCGCGAGGAAATATTGCCGCATTAGGAAGGTCGCCATGACGCCGTGTGGCCCAAAGGTCGGCAACAGGATCAGCGGCCAGTGTGTGTCCATCAGCCCCATCCATTTGATGAGGAAGAAGTTCGGAATGATCGTCACTTCCTCAGGCACCATCAGCGCGGAGACGAGGAAGAGCATCAGCAACCCAGCACCCGCGAAACGCATGCGCGCCAGTGCATAGCCGGCGAGCGAAGAAATCACGAGGGTGAGCGCCGTCACTGCCAGTGCGATGTAGAGCGAGTTGAAGTACTGCCGCGCGAATGGCTGATAGGTGAACACCTCGACGAAATTCTGCCAGCGCCAGACGCGCGGGATGAGGGTCGGCGCGCCAAAGATCTCGGTGACGCTCTTGAAACCGGCCGACACCATCCAGAGGAATGGGAAAATGAAGGGGATCGCGGCGATCAGCAGCGCGATCGTCCAGCAAGTGCGGTAGAGAATGTTGGTCTGGCGGCGCGTCATCCAAGGCCCCTGCGGCGCAAGAAGACCTGCACGATCGTCAGCATCATGACGATCACGAACATGATCATGGCCAGCGCCGACGCGTAACCGACGTCGAAGAACTCGAAACCCTGCAGATAGATGTAATAGGCGAGCACCAGCGTGCCGTTCTCGGGCCCGCCGCCGGTGAGCTGGTAGATGTGGTCGAACACCTTGAAGGAACCGATTGTGGTGATCACCATGATGACCAGTGTCGTCGGCGCGAGCAGCGGCCAGATCACCATGCTGAACACTTGCCAGCGCGAAGCGCCTTCGAGCCGTGCCGCTTCCTCATAATCGCGCGGGATCGCCTGCAACGCGGCGATGTAGAGGATCATGTTGAGCCCGACCATCTTGATGACCCGCGTGACGATGACGGCAGCCATCGCCCAGTTCGGTTCGCGCAGCCAGTTCGGCCCGTCGATGCCGACCCAGGCAAGCATCTGGTTCACCACACCCGCTTCGCCCTGCAGCAGGAACTTCCAGACAATCGCCCAGGCGATCGCCGAGGTGACGACTGGCGCGAAGAAAACGGTGCGGAAGAACACCACGCCGAAGAAGGGCCGCGAGAGCGCCAGCGCCAGCGTGAGGGCCAACGCCATATTGAGCGGCACAAGACCGAGCGCGAAGATCGCTGAGTTACGGACGACGTGCCAGAAATCCGGGTTGATGAAGAGCGCGTTGTGGAAATTCTTCAGCCCGACATAGGTCGCCTGTCCGGTCAGCAGGTTCCACTCGGTCATCGAGTAGTAGACGATCGCGAGAAGGGGGCCGAGGAAGAAGATGATGAAGCCGACCAGCGTCGGGCTGATGAACAGCCAGGCTTCCAGCATCTCCCGATATTTCAATGTGAGCCACGGCGCGTCCTTGCGTCGCGCCGTGGTTTCTGGGTGAAGGGTGGTCTCAGCCATCGGTCCGTTAGAGGAGCGGCTGGATCGCCGTGCAGACGGCCTTCAGCGCTTCTTCGACATTCGCGTCCGGCTTCCATAGCGCGTCGATCTTGGGCGCCATGGCCTGAAGAATCTGTGGGCTCTTTTCGTGGCTGGGCAGCACCTTGCCACTGGCGATCGCCGCGGCGAGGTTCTTCATCTGGTCGGCCGGCACCAGCTTGTTCGAGTTCACGAAGGCATCGGAGTCCAGCACCGACTTGCGCGCCGGCGGGAAGAACTGCGCCATGGCGGCTGTGTTCTCCTTGTTCGTCATGTGTGCGACAAACTCGGCGGCGAGCTCTTTCTGCTTGCCTTGCTCGAAGACGACGATCGCGGCCTGGCCGATGACAGGCGACTCGCCGCCCGGACCGGACGGCAGCGGGGCAATGCCCCAGGCGAAACCGGCTTCCGGCATTTTCGAGGCGCGGGAGATCTGGTTGATCGTCATGGCCGCCTTGCCGGAATAATAGTCGCCGGACTCGCCGGGTGGCACGATCGACTTGTCCTTGAACACCATGTCGTGCAGTTGCTTCACCGCGGCAATCGCCTCCGGCTTGTCAAAACCGCATTCCTTGTTGGCCCACACATCGCCGCCATAGGCACGGATCGGCGGCATCAGCGCGTGCATGATGCGTGAATCGTAGCCCTGCCCGTCCTTGAACTCGAAGCCCCAGGTGCCATTGGCTTCCGTGAGCTTCTTCGCCACCTCCTGGAACTTGTCCATGGTCCATTCGCCCTTGGCGGCGAGCGCCAGCGGGTCTTCAAGACCGGTTTTATCGAACATTGCCTTGTTGTAGTAGATCATGAAAGGCGAGGTGGAAAACGGGATGCCGTAGACCTTCTCGCCGTCCTGCCAAAGACCCATCGCGGTCTGCGAGAGATCGCCGAAGTCATAGCCTTCTGCCGCCTTCACGACCGGGCCAATATCCGTCAGCACGCCGGCGTTCACGAAGGTTGGCGCAGCATCCTCCATCATCCAGCCGAGGTCGGGCGTGTTGCCCCCGGCGATCTGGAAGGTGAGTTTCTGCGTATAGTCCGCCGGCGGGATCGTCTCAAACTTCACCGTTACGTCGGGATGAGTCGCCTTGAAGCTCTCCGCGATGCCGTTCAGCATTTTGAGATGGGCTTCGTTGCCACTCCAGATGGTGAAGCGAAGTTCTTCCGCCATCACCGATGTCGACATCAAGCAGAGCGCCAATGCCGAGACTGCCATACTTTTCCTTGCGGCTTTCATGGATCTCCTCCCTGGGTACTAGAGCCGTTGGTTATGCGCCCGCGCCGGCAAGCTGCCGAGCGGGTGTTCGTTTGAAGCGCGTCTGAGCGAAGCCACGCACGCTGGTCTCGATGGCAAAAACAGAGCCGGCGAGGGGCTCGCGCTGAAGCTGCCCGGCGTTGAGGCCAGCACGCATCGAGGTGACGAAAATCGTGGACAGATCCATGCCACCGAAGATCGGCTTCGTCGGCCGGGAAACCGGCAGTTCGATCGCCAGCATTTCCTTTCCGGCAGGATCGAGTCTTACGATCCGATGACCGTCGAGCGCGGCGAACCAGTAGCAGCCGTCCGCATCCACGCTCGCGCCGTCTGGGCGGCCAAGCCGCGGTTTGTGGAACACACGCCGGTTCGACAGTTCTCCAACGTCACAGTCGAAATCGAATGCCCAGATGGTGCAGATGTCGGGGTGGCTGTCCGCGAGGTAGAAGGTTTTGCCGTCCCGCGAGATCGCGCAGCCATTCTGCGTGCGCAGCCCATTCAGCTTGGCGACCACGTTCTTGCCGTCGAACGCATAAAGGACGCCGGCCGGCCTGCGTTCGCCAGGCATGTGCATCGTTCCGGCCCAGAAGCGCCCAGCCGGATCGACAACGCCGTCGTTGAAGCGCATGTCGGGCAAGGGCGAGGTGACGCCTGCGAGTTCGTTGAGCGCGCCGCTGCTCTCGTCGAGCGCGAAGAAGCCATTGGCCGCGGCAGTGATCAACGTGCCGTCTTCAGCCAATGCCAGAGCACCCGGCATCAGATCGAGCGGGAAAGTCTTCATTGCTCCGCCTACGCTCTTTCGGCAGATCGCCTTGCCGTTGATATCCGCCCACCACAGCGCATTGCGCGAAGCGTCCCAGAGCGGGCTCTCGCCGACCTGGTCGCGCCCCTCGTGGAACACGGAGATTTTTGGCGCTACGCTCATGCCGCTTCTCCTGGAAGCGCGCCGGGCGGATCGCCGATCGTCCAGCCGCCATCGACCGGAATATTGGCGCCGGTGACGTAGCTGGCTGCATTGCTGCACAGGAACACGAAGGCGCCGACCAGATCGTCAGGGCGTCCCTGCCTGCCAGCCGGAATCTTCGCCACGACCGCGCGGCGGAACGCAGCGTCCGCGTAACGGGGTGCGGTTGCTTCCGTCTCGATCGCGCCCGGCGAGACGACGTTCATCGTGACGCCACGCGACGCGACCTCTCGGCCCAGCGCGCGGATCGCGACGAGCTGCGCGGCCTTGATGGAGGCATAGACAACCGTCTCGGCACGCGGCCGCGTTGCCATCACGCTGCCGGTGGCAACGACGCGACCCCAGCCGCGCTCCGCCATCGTTGGAACGAGCGCCCGTGCCAGCGTCAGAAGCGACGTGAAGTTCGCCGCGACATGCGCCTCGACGTGCGCGGCCGAGGTCTCCTGCCAGGGCAGGCGCCGTTCGATCGCCGCATTGGCGATAAGGATGTCGATCGGGCCATTGTTCTTGGCCACGTCCTCGGCGAACGCCGCAGCTTCTAGTGTATCCGTAAAGTCGGCTTCGAGAATTGGCGTCTCGCCGGCGATCCTGCTCGCCGTTTCAGCCGCGCCTTCCGCGTCGCTGAAGTGATGGATGATGATATCTGCGCCATGCTCTGCAAGGCCGATCGCAACGGCCCGGCCGATGCCGGAGCTCGCGCCCGTCACCAGTGCGCGCCTCCCGTTCAGCGAAAAGCGGCTCGCGCTCATGAGTCCTCTGCCGCGAGCTTGTCGGCGACCTCAAACGAAGCGATGTCCGCCGCGTCGAAATGCTTTCTGATGGTCTGCTCCGCACGGTCCGCGTCGCCGGCCAGCACTGCGTCGTAGATTGCCTGGTGGCGGTCGATGGTTGCGTTCCAGTCCGCATCCGTGCGGTTGGCGCGGCGCGAGAACAGTTCCGACACTTCGCGCTGCACCGAGCGCAGGCCTTCCATCTGCATGCGGATCATTGCGTTGCCGGTTGCCATGGCGAGGCCGAGATGGAAGAGGATGTCAGCCTCCGTGAAGCCAGCCGGCTCCTTGAGGGATTTCCGCATGTCGGCGACGCCTCGCTTCATCGCGTCGAGGCCGGCCGGGTCGCGCCGCTCTGCGGCGAGCCGCGCGATGCCTGTCTCGATGACGCGGCGCATCTCATTGGCCTCGCGCAGCCGGCCGAGGCTGGATCGCACCGCATAGCCGTAGATCCGCTCGATCGGCTCGCCGTTCAGCGCCTTGGCGCGCGCGACCTTTCCCTGCTGCGTGAAAATCAGGCCGGCGGAGGTGAGCTGACGCAGCGCTTCGCGCGCGATCGGCTTCGAAACACCGAACTCCTTGGCGATCTCGCCTTCGGGCGGCAGCGCCTCCCCAGGGGCGATCCGCCCATCGAAGAGAGCTGCGGCGATCGCATCCGTCACCGAGTCTGCAAGTCGTGCCGGGCTCGCGACTTTGGCGGAAAACAGGGGTTTTCGGTCGGAGGAAGCGATCATTTGGCCCTCGAAGTCGCGAAGCGGTAGCACATCCATCGCAAACTTAGCAACTAAGTTTATCAGTTGCCAAGTAACTTTGCTCCGGATAGAAGCATGTCCGACCTGTCAGCCGGGGAGGAATTGTTGACCATTGGCGCGACGAAAGCGGACATCCGCATCACCGATGTGATCGCGCATCCGCTGACGCAAACCCTAGCGCATCCGACCGTTACGTCGTGGGGTCGCTACACCGAGGTTTCGATCGTGCTCGTGGAGGTTCGCACTGATGCCGGCATCACCGGGGTCGGCGAAGCGCTCGCGCGCTTCTCGCCCAAAGCCTATGCCGAACTCATCCACGGGTCGCTGAAGCCGCGCCTCGTCGGCGGCAATCCAACCAACATCATGGAGCATTGGCGCACAATGCGCCGCGCCCTGTCCGGGCGTTCGGGCGGCATCCTGTTCGAAGCGATCGCCGGTGTCGACATCGCGCTCTGGGACATCCTCGGCAAGGTGGCTGGCCTGCCGATCCATCGGCTGCTCGGCGGCGTCGGGCGCACAGAGGTCGCCTGTTACGCGGCTTCGGTGAACTGGGGCGATGACGCTTTCATGGACAAGGAACTCGATCGCTATCTCGAAAAGGGCTTTCCGCGCATCAAGATCAAGGTGGCGAACCCTGTGAGGGAGGCGCAGAAGCGGATCGCGCGACTGCGCAAACGCGCCGGCGACGACGTCGAGCTCTGCGTCGACGCGAACTGGGCTTACACGCTGCCGGAAGCGATCGAGGTCGGCCGGGCGCTGACCGACAACAATTACTTCTGGTTCGAGGAGCCGCTCAGGCCCGAGGACGAAGACGGATACGAGGAATTGCACCGCCAGTGCGCGACGCCGCTCGCGGCCGGTGAAAGCAATTACACGCTCGACCAGGCCATGCGCCTCGTTGCTAACCGCACGCTTGCCTATCTGCAGCCTGACGTCGCGCGCTCAGGCGGCATCACCGAGACGCGCCGGATGGCGGAGTTTGCAGCCGCGCACGACGTGCAATACGCGCCACACATCGGCATGTCGGGCGTCATCTGCGAGACGGCCAGCATCCATCTTGCTGCCGCGATGCCCAATCTGCGCGCCATGGAATGCGAGACGGATGCCAGCCCGTTCAAGACAGCGATCACGGGCGCTGCACCAGGCGCCGACCGGCAGAAGAACGGCATGCTGCCAGTGCCGACCGGACCGGGGCTTGGGGTCGACGTCGATTGGGACGCCGTGAAAAGACTGACGGTGAAATGAGGATGCGAGCAGAATGACCACAGGTCTTCACGGTACAGCCGAGGCCTTGCGCCTCGCGATCCAGCGGGCGGACCCCGCGCTCTCCCGTTTCGACCCGCTGCCGCGCATCATCTCGTTCGACAATTTCGCGCGTGGTCATTGCGGCTGGTCGCAACTCGTCGGCAATTACGAGGACGATCTCGACACGATGCTGCCGGGCTACGCGCAGCACACCAGCGCGATGCTCTCGACGCTTGGCCATTGGGATGCCGGCTCGCATGGCGGCATGGATTCGTCCTATGCTCTGAAGGTGGCGACGCGTCCAATTGTTGGCGCCCGCAATGTCGCGATCAAGCGGCATACGTTCCGCAGGCGCGGACCGATCCGCTTCGAGCTCTATTTCACGTTCAAGCCTGAAGCGACCGAACTTCGGCTGTCAGAGACCGATGTGCGCTCCATCGGTCTTCTGTTCGATCTGCAGGGCGGCGACCGCGACGGCGACAGCGAACGCGTCATGCCGCATCTGAGGTTCTTGAACGCGCTCGACGGCCAGCATGTCCAGAAATGGCAGTACAAAAACGAGACGACCAATTTTGTGCCGATCGGCACGGACAACAAGACCGTCAGCCACTATCACCTTGCGCCGGAAGGCTGGCTGGATCTTCCCGACGGCGGCCAGCGGCTTTGCTACAACGAGATACCGACCAAGGTGAACTGGAGCTATCTGCGTTTCGATTTCGACCTGGAATCGATGCAGGCGACCGGCCTGCAATGCAATGACCGGACGTTCGATCTTTCGGGTTTCGATTCCATCCGCATCCCATCGATGAAAAACCTCTGGTGCATGCTGAACTTCGCTCTCTTCGCCGAGACAGACGTCGACAAGCGCGCCTTCCTTTACGTCGATTCCGTCTGCATTTCGGGAGATTTCTGATGCTGCCCGAGAACATTACCGCGATCGTCGCGCGCAATGAACGGTGGACAGGCGAGGCAGCGACCGAACCTCATGAGGTGGGTTGGGCGAAAGAAGCCGTGTTCTTCGTCCGGGCGCTGAAGAAGCCGGTCGGGAAACAGCCGAAGGGCAGGGTGGAGATATCCCCGGACGGCATTCGCTGGATCGCGGAAGGCACCGAATTTGACATGCCGTCAGAGAAGGACGCGATCGCCGCGGCGCGGCTGACGAACTTTGGCAACTGGCTGCGGGTCGCTGCGCGCTTCGACGATGGCGCCGAGAGCACCGTGCTAGTTACGCTGCACCTCAAGGCGTAACGAAGCTCTCTCGGATACGAGATGCTTAAGCGAACGCCGACGAAGCGAGCATTCGTGTCAGGCTTGCGCCGTCGAAACGGCCAAGGCCTTCAGCGAGCGCGCGATTGTAACTTTGCTTTGCGGCTTCCGATAAAGGCAAGTGATGGTTGTTCTGCGCAGCCCAGCGAAGCGCGAGGTTCAGATCCTTGCTGAGACCTGCAATGTCGAAGGTTCCGGGCTGATCGGTGTCGGTCAGCGCCTTCACGACAACCTCCGCACGGTTCTTGAGCACAGTCGGCCCGGCCGAACTGTCGGCGATCAGACTGATCGCCGTCCCGGCCGGAATGCCTGCGCCATTCAGGAGCACCAGCGTTTCGCCGAGCGTTTGCCAATAGAGCGCAAGCGGAAGGTTGATCGCGAGCTTCATTTGCGCGCCCGTGCCAACTGGGCCAAGATGTTCGACACGCCGGCAGAGCTGATCGAGGATTGGCTTAGCGCGGGCGAACGCGGCGTCCGTGCCGCCCGCCATGCCGAGAAGCTGGCCCTTCAGTGCCGGCGCGACCGTTCCGCCGACGGGACAGTCGACGAACTCACCGCCCGCCGCGGTGATCTGCTCCGCAATCGACTGCGTCTCATTCGGCAGCAGCGTCGAAAGGTCAACGACGAGACGACCTTTTATCCCCATCGCGATGAGCTCTTTCGCGATGGCTTCGACGGCAGCGGCGTCGGTCAGCGAGATCAGGATGACATCCGCTTCGGCCATGCCGGCAACGTCGGCAACCGCTCGCGCTCCGGCTTCGACCGCGCCTTTCATGTTCGCTGCAGTGCGGTTCCAGACGATCACCTCGTGACCCGTTTCGATCAGGCGGCGCGCAAAGGCCGTGCCCATGCGTCCGGTTCCGACGATGCCGACAGCAGTCATGGCGTGATCTCCGTATCGCCGCTCTCTACCTCAGGCGGCCTTTGCTCCGATCTTGACCTGCATCGGCGCGAGGCCGTCCACGGAGCAGTCGAGAACATCGCCGCTTACCACCGCGCCAACGCCTGCAGGCGTGCCGGTCATGATGATGTCGCCGGGCATAAGCTTGTGCTGTTCCGACAGCTTGGCGATGATCTCGTCGATCTTCCAGATCAGCAGCGAGATGTCGGCGTCCTGGCGCACGTCGCCATTCACCTTCAGTTTCACATGCCCGTTCTTCAGCACGCCGGAGTCTTCCACGCGCGTGATCGGCCCGACCGGCGCGGATTGGTCGAATGACTTCGTCACCTCCCATGGCAAGCCTTTGGCCAGCGCCTGCGCCTGATGATCGCGCCGCGTCATGTCCAGGCCCACCGCGTAACCGAAGATGTGCTTCGACGCATCGGCTTCCTTGATGTTGTAGCCGCCCGATTTCAGCGCCACGACGAGTTCACACTCGTAATGGAAGTTGGTGGTGAAGACCGGGTAGGGAATGTCGCCGCCATTCCTGACGATTGCGTCGGCGGGCTTCATGAAGATCACTGGCGGGTCGCGCTCGTCCTGGTTCATCTCCCGGATATGGGCGACGTAGTTCTTGCC
>DATJTE010000131.1:0-98141 GCA_035503715.1 Rhizobiaceae bacterium
CCGATCTCAACCAGATCGTCCGCGCGGCGCTGGAGGTGACGGCCTACGGCCTGCGCTCGACCGGCGTCAGCGTGGAAACCGACCTTGCGCCTGGTCAGGTCATGGTGATGGGCGACGCCGACCACATCACCCAGGTTGCCGCGAATTTCCTGGTGAATGCGCAGCACGCGCTGTCGATCCAGAATGGCGACCGCCGCATCAAGGTGAAGACGTTCCGCAATGACGACGGAACCAACGGCTTCCTGATCGAGGACAACGGTCCGGGCATTCCGCAATCGATCCGCGACCGCATCTTCGAATCCTATTTCACCACCAAGCCGGCCGGCGTCGGCACCGGCATCGGCCTGTCGATCTCCCGCTCCATCGTCGAGCGACACAAGGGCAAGATCTGGTTTGAGGATGTCGAGCCGCAAGGCGCGCGCTTCCTCGTCACGCTGCCCGCGCTGAAACAGGCCGAAGAGACGAAGGCCGCCGCCAACGGCAATGTCGCGGACATCCGCCGCGCACTGATCATCGATGACGAACCGGACGTCGCGGGTTCTCTCGCCGATATCCTGGAGCTGATGGGCATCAAGTCGACGACCGTCACCGCATGGGCGTCAACCACCGAGTCGCTTGGCGGCGTCGAGCCCGACATCGTCTTCAGCGATCTCAGAATGCCCGGCAAGAGCGGACTGGCGATCCACAAGGAATTGATTGAAGGCCGACCGTCGCTGGCGCGCCGTTTTGTGCTCGTCACCGGCGACATGATCGGCGCGCGCGCCGAGATCGAGGCGCTGGCGCCGCACCTGAGGCCGCAGGTGCTGGAAAAGCCATTCAGCACGCTCGACGTGCGCGGCGTGCTGGCAGCGATCAACGATCAGGTGAATCTCGGGAGATAGTGAATGGTGAATGGTCAATAGTGAATGGCCGCTTACTATTCACCATTCACTATTCACCAACGAAAAACCTCCGCCGGCAGGGGAAACGGCGGAGGGTCTTCGTTGCGCTGGACGGTCTGCTTGGGAGGGGAGTGTCAGAACACGTTCGGCGTGGAAGAGGTGATTTCGTCGGCGAAGACGAGGCGTATCTTGCGGGCCTCGCCCTTGCTTTCCTTGGCAATCATCAGGAGGCAGTCCATCGACTCCGCGCCCCAGGCCTGACCCTGGCAGGCGCGCTCCTTTTCCGAGAGCGGCAGGCGCGCGGATTTCTCGGTCGTCAGCGGCTCGCCGGCGAGCTCGATCGCCGGCGCGGTCACTGCCGCTTCAGCCGGAGCCTGCACGGAGAGAAGCCCCATCGAAAGGAAGGCGGCCGCGACGATCAAGCCGAACATTGCCATCGGATGTTCGTCGGAGCGGCGGCGCAACTCGAGCTTAGGAATGTCGTAGCGGCGAGCGCCGGACGCTTCACTGAGATTTTCAATCCTGGCGTTCATTGTCATCGCCTCTGGTTCCCTGTTGATACGGAACGTAAGGCGATTTTGTTTCGGACCGATGCCGGTACGGAATGGCTGTGTAACAGGACTGAAACGGAAGAGTTGGCATGGCAGAGGGCGCCGCACACTGATCAATCGTCCAGTGAGCTGATGGCTTGTCCACCTAAATCCTTAACCTGTCTGACAAATCTCCTGCTTTTTCCCCTTCGTAAGTGGTTCCTATTATTTCCTTCATAGTCCATTTGGCCTATGAGTCGTGCGCTGATTGGGGCCGGCTTGGGGGCGGTATCCGAGAAGACGCGAACTTGTCACAAGAGAAGATTCCAGTTTCCGCGCTGGTCGAATTGATCGAACTGGCGGGAAGATCGATGCATTCGATAGGGTACGCTGCCGATCTCTACCCGGCGCAGTGGACAGCTTTGCGCTATTTCGCAAAAGCTCCCGACGGCATGCGTACGGCAAGCGAACTCGCCCGTTTTCAGGGCTTTGCCAACGGACCGGTGAGCCGGACCGTGCGCACGCTTCTGCAGAAGGGGCTGGTTAAAAAGTCCGATGTCCAGCCGGTCGGGCGCGCAGAACATCTCGAGCTGACGCCTGCCGGGCACACGATTCTGGAACAGGATCCGACCGGCCGCATCGCCGAAGCCTTGAACGGACTTGGCGGCGGCGAGCGCGAGATCCTGGCCAACAGCCTTCAAAAGGTGATCCAGGCCGCGTCGTCGGTCTGGCCGCGGGACTCCCGGCCACGCGGGCAACGCCCGACATAAACGAGAGCCGCCCAACAACCGCGAAAACCCAGTCCGCTTGCTCTGTGAGCAAATCCGTAGGCGTTCGGAGCCATAACGCGCAGCGCTTGGGCGGGCTGGAAATTTTTCTGCCCATTGGCAACCCGCGAAACGGGCCTAGTTAACACCCGGATTTCGCGGAACTTTTCTGTCAAATTTGACGTGCACGGCATTTACCCGATGCATTTCTGTTTGCCGTAAAGCATTGCTCCATAACGTTAAATGTGCTCTAATTGAATGAACATTCAACAATAATGAGTACGCTTATGAACCCGCACCTTCGCACCGTGGCGGTCCCGAACGATTGGGACAGGCGGGGGCTGCCGGGCTGGAGCTATCACAGCCCCGCACTTCTCGAGCTGGAGAAAGAGCATGTCTTCCGGAACCACTGGCAGATCGCCGGCCACATTTCCGACGTGCCCAAGGAAGGCGACTATCTGACCATGGATGTGGTCGGCGAGCGCGCGCTGATCGTGCGCGGCAAGGACGGGGTCGTTCGCGCCTTCCACAATCTGTGCCGTCACCGCGGCAGCCGTGTCGTCTCCGACAGCCAGGGCACATGCAAGAACGCGCTGGTCTGCCCATTCCACGGCTGGGTCTACAATCTCGACGGCACGCTGCGTGGCGCCGCGCGCCCGCGCTCTTTTCCGGAGCTCGACAAGACCGAGTTCGGCCTGATGCCGCTCGACCTCGAAATCTGGATGGGCTTCATCTTCATCCGTTTCCGCAAAGGCCCACAGCCCTCCGTCGCCGAGCTGATGCAGCCGGTGGAGAAGGAAATCGCGCATTATCACGTCGAGGACATGGTGCCGTCCTGGGGCATCTGGACCCAGAAGTCGCCGGTGAACTGGAAGTCGGTGCGCGACGTCGACAATGAAGGTTATCACGTCGCCATGGCGCACCCCGCGCTGCAGGATCTCTACGGCGCGACCTATTTCGACGAGCCGTTCGTCAACGGCGTGTCGCGCTCGTTCGCGACGTACAATCCGCATGCCGGCCGTCGCTGGAGCGTGAAGAACTACATCAAGATTGCGCCCGAGCCGACGCACCTCCCCGAGCACCTGCGCAAGGCATGGATCTATTACGGCATGTTCCCGAACAATGCGCTTTCCATCATGCCGGAGTCGGTGCAGTTCTATCAGGAGTTCCCGCTCTCGACCGGCGAGACGCTGCTGCGGGGCGCGATCTATCGCTACAAGGACGAGACGCGCCAGCAGGCGGCGGCGCGCTACCTCGCCTACCGCATCGATCGCGACACCATGAACGAGGACGTGCAGCTTTCGGTCTGGTCGAACGAATCGATGCTGTCGCAGTCCTTCGCCGGCTTCTACCTGTCCGACCTGGAATATGGCGTGCGCACGCACCACGACCATCTGAGAAGGATGGTGCCGATCCTCGGGCTGGAAACCCAGCCTGAGGAGAAGGATATGTGGAGCCTCAACGACGCGCTTCAGTCCAACTCAACGCCGCACGCCTGAAAGCGCGCGACACCGTCGCGCGCTAAAGCGCTTTACTGGCAGTAACAGTCCGAGCCTTCGCCGCCGAAATTGCGTTCGGCGAAGGTGATGGCGTCGCTGTAGCTGGTGTAGCTGGCAAAGGCGCAGACGGGATTGCCGCGCCGCACGATCATCTGCTCGAGATCCCAGAACGAAATCTCGATCCGGTCGTCGGCGCAGTAGACCGTGTATTTCTCGACTTCATAGGCAACCGCAGGCTGCGAGAACACCGGCACGGCCGGGACGGACAGGCCGATCGCGGCGGCCAAGGCAAGAATGGTGCGCATGAGACGTGTCTCCAAAATGGGAGACCAGCATGATCGCCGCATGCTGAACGGCGGATGAAGCAATTGTGGCGCGGCGGTGGCTTACCCGCGCCACACGCCTTCGCGGCGGAGATCGTCCATCGTGCGGGAGATGCCTTCGCGCAGGATGCCGACCAGATCGTCCACCTGCTCGCGCATAATGATAAGCGGCGGCGACATCACGCACATGTTGATCAACGGCCGGACCAGCAGGCCGAGTTGCTGGCAATGCGCATCGATGCGTTTTCCCACATCCTTGTCGAGCTGCAGCGGATCCTTGCTCTCGCGATCGGCGACGCATTCCACGCACGCCATCAGACCCATGCCGCGCACCTCGCCAACGAGCGGCAGTTCTTCAAGCGTCTTCATCTGCTCCTGGAAATAATCCCCAACCACACGCGCGTGTTCAAGAATGCCGCCCTCAAGCAGGTCGAGGTTCTTCATCGCGACGGCGCAGCCGACCGGGTGGCTGGTATAGGTGAGGCCATGGCCGAACATGGCGTCGGGATGGTTGGAGCGCCTGAGCGTCTCCAACAGACGTTCGGAGATCATCACGCCGCCAAGCGGAAAGTAACCTGAGGTCACGCCCTTTGCGAAGGTGATCATGTCGGGGTCGAGCCCGAACACCTCGCCCGACGCGAAGACATGCCCAAGCCGGCCGAAGCCGGTGACCACCTCGTCGGAGACGTAGAGGATGTCGTTGTCGCGGCAGATCTCGCGGATGCGCGGCAGGTAGTTAGCCGGCGGCACGATGACGCCACCCGACGCCTGGATCGGTTCGCCGACAAACGCGCCGATGCGGTCGGCGCCCAGCTCCGCGACCTTGGCGCGAAATTCTTCAACTAGCGAATCGGCGAACGCCTCGACCGTCATGCCTTTTGGCCGGCGGAAGGGGTTCGGCGAACCGAGCTTGACGACGAGATCATCCGCACCGTCCATCCAGTCACGATCGCGCGGACGGCCGTTGAGCGATGCCGAAAGATAGGTCGAGCCGTGATAGGCGCTACCGCGCGACAGAAGCAGCTTCTTTTCCGGCCGGCCGCGCACATTGTTGTAGAATTGCATGAAGCGCAGTGCCGTCTCGACCGCGGACGAACCGCCGGTGGTGAAGAAGGCGTGATTGAGATCGCCCGGCGCGTAAGCCGCGATGCGCTCGGCAAGTTCGGCCGCCGGCGAACTCATCGTGTACCAGGGCGTGTTGTAGGAGAGTTGCATCGCCTGGTCGTACATGACCTGCGCAAGTTCCTTGCGGCGGTGGCCGACATTGACGCACCACATGCCGGCCGGGCCGTCGATCAGGCGGCGCCCTTCGGCATCGCGGATGTAGATGCCTTCGCCCTCGCTGATGAACGAGCGTGCTTCCGTGCCGACGCTGCCCGCGAACGGCCAGGGCTGGACGAGATGTTTCTTCGCAAGCTCGACGGCGTCGCCGGCATCCGGTGCGAATTCCTGCTTGATGTCCCGTATCGCCGCCATGTCAGCCTCACATTTTCGTTCAATGAAAACCGAGTCGTTGTATAAAAGGGTCAAAAGACCCGGATTTCAAGGATTTCTTGGCTATATATTGAATGTCCGTTCAATCAATATCGCAGAAATAGCGCTTGATTTCAATTGGGCAATGGGCATGATGCCGGGGCGACGATGGGAACCGTCGCCGGACCAAACGCGACGGGGAAGCGCGTGAAAGACCAGCAGGACATGACCGAAGAACCCGCGCGAGGGCGTCGCTAGATGACGGCCGCCGCAGAGGGTACAACGATCGCGCAGGCGCCGCGCACAAAACGGTCCAACCTTCTGCAGTCCGAACAAGCCCAGGGCCTCGCCCTGATAAGTCCGACACTCCTCTACGCGATGGTCCTGCTCGTGGCGCCGATCCTGGTGATCGTCTTCTATAGCTTCTGGTCCCAGGACTATCTCACCGTCGACCGCACCTTCACGCTAGAGCAATATCGCGTCGCGCTGACGGAGCCGATCTACCGCGACCTGCTCCTGCGCTCGCTCTGGGTATCGCTGGTGGTGAGCCTCATCACCGTCGTGCTCGCCTACCCGCTCGCCTATTACATCTCGTTCCATGGCGGCAGCTACAAGAGTCTCTGGCTCTTCCTGATCACCATCCCGTTCTGGACGAGCTACCTGCTGCGCGTGATGTCGTGGAAGGTGATCCTCGGCTACAATGGCGTGCTGAATTCGGGGCTGATGGGTCTCGGCATCATCGACGAGCCGTCGACCTCGTTCCTCTACAACACCAACGCCGTGGTCATCACGCTCACCCACGCCTGGGCAGCGTTTGCGGTGCTGCCGATCTTCGTCTCGCTCGAAAAGGTGGACCGCACGCTGATCGAGGCCGCGACCGATCTCGGCGACGGCCCGATCCGCAGCTTCCTGCGGGTCACGCTGCCGCTCTCGCTGCCGGGCGTCATCTCGGCGCTGCTGATCGTCATGATCCCGACGGTCGGCGATTTCGTCACGCCAAAGCTCGTCGGCGGCAAGGACGGCGTGATGATCGCCACCGCCATCGAGACGCAGTTCAAGCGCGGCGCCAACTGGCCGCTCGGCGCAGCACTGTCCGTCATCACCATGACGATCGTCACGCTAATGGCAGCGTCGATCGTCTTCGTCATCCGCCAGGCCGGGAGGCGGGTGCGATGAGAAGCAAGGTCGCCAAGTGGCTTCCCATCTACGCCTTCCTCTACATCGTCTTCCTGTATCTGCCCGTTATCTTCCTGCCGATCTTTTCGGTGAACACGTCAGCCGTGCCGAAGTTTCCGCTCATGGGCTTCACCTGGAAATGGTACACGGACCTGCCGAATACGCCGGCTCTGCTCGACGCCGCGTGGAACAGTCTGATGGTCGGCGTCACCGCTTCGCTGCTCTCCACTGTGCTGGGCATTTGCGCTGCGCGGGCGATCACGCGCTACCGCTTCCCGGGTCGCACCGCCGCTTCCAGCCTGATCATGGCGCCGCTGGTTCTGCCCGAGATCATCCTCGCCGTGTCGCTGCTCATCGTCATGCTGTCGCTCGGCCTGGAGCTGTCGCTCTTCACCGTCGTGTTGGGCCATGTGCTGATCTGCATCCCCTATTCGGTGACAGTGCTCAATGCCGGCTTCGAGGGGTTCGACCGCAGCCTCGAGGAGGCGTCCGCCGATCTCGGCGAAACCTCGTTCGGCACGTTCCGGCGCGTGACGCTGCCGATGGTCGCGCCGGCGATCATCTCGTCGCTGCTCGTCTCCTTCACGATTTCGCTCGACGAGTTCATCATGGCCTTCTTCCTGACCGGCACCGACGTGACGCTGCCGGTCTACATCTGGGGCCAGTTGCGCTTCGCCGCGAAGCTGCCCGGCGTGCTGGCGCTGGGTACGCTGCTGCTCGTCGGTTCCTTCATCCTGCTCACCATCGCCGAAATCCTGCGCCGCCGCGCGGAACGGCGTGTCCAGTCTACGGGAGGCGTGCTTGCCTGAACGTCCGATGATCCAGATCTCCGGCGTCTCGCGGTCATACGGCTCGTTCAAGGCGCTGGACGACACCTCGCTCACGATCCGCGAAGGCGAATTCTTCTCGCTGCTCGGACCCTCCGGCTGCGGCAAGACCACACTGCTGCGGATGATCGCGGGGCTCGATACGCCAACCACCGGTTCGATCTCGATCGACGGGCAGCCGATGGACGGCATCCCGGCCAACCGGCGGCCGACCAACATGGTTTTCCAGAGCTACGCCATCTTCCCGCATCTGAATGTCGAGCAGAACGTCGCCTACGGCCTGAAGCGCATGAAACTCGACGCAAGCGAGGAAAAACGCCGCGTCGAGGAAGCTCTGGCACAGGTGTCGCTCGGCGGCCTCGGCAAGCGCGGCGCCACCGAACTTTCCGGTGGCCAGCGGCAGCGCGTGGCGCTCGCGCGCGCCCTGGTGATGCGCCCGAAGGTACTGCTGCTGGACGAGCCGCTCTCGGCGCTCGACAAAAAGCTGCGCGAGCAGATGCAGGTGGAACTGCGCCGCCTGCAGCAGGCGGTCGGCATCACCTTCGTGCTGGTCACGCACGACCAATATGAAGCCCTCGGCATGTCGGACCGTATCGCCGTGATGTTCGGCGGCCGGATCGCCCAGATCGCTGCGCCGTCGCAGATTTATCAGCGGCCGGTGAACCGCCAGGTCGCCGACTTCCTCGGCGGTATGAACTTCATCACGGCCAACGTGGTGGAGAAGGACGCAGGCTCAATCACGGTCGAGACCGCCGGCTTCGGCCGGGTGAAGACCGAAATGCCTCCCGGCTTCCATGTGAATGGCAAAGCGACGCTCGGCATCCGCCCGGAGCGGCTGCGCGTGCTGTGGGATGACGCCAAGGCCAAGAACGAGATCGGCGGCAAGATCGTCGACCGCCACTACTTCGGCGAGATCACGCATTTCGTGGTCGAGATCCCGGGCTTCGAGAAGCCGCTGTCGGTGTCGGAATCCAACAATTTCGGCGCGGATGATCTGCCGGTCGGTTCGTCGGTCCGGCTGGGTTATGATCCGGACGCGCTGGTCGCGTTGGCAGATTGAGATTTAGCCTAAGCCTCGACGTTTCTGAAGGTGACCTGACCGCGCTTGCTGCGGGTGGCACGAGGCCTCGCGACGATCTCCACATCGCGATCAAAAACCGTAAGAAAACTCATCAAGCGCTCGACCGAATATTCCCGGAAATTGCCTTTGAACAGGCGCGAAACCTCCGGCTGGCTGATGCCCATCAAAGCGCCAGCGTTTGCCTGCGTCAGCTTCGATTCGTTCACCAGGCGATAGAGTTCGGCGACGATCTGTGCCCTAAGGAAATGGACGTCGGCATCAGGTAGACCAAGCTCTTTGAAAATATTCGAATCGCCGGCATGAATAACAGGTTTCTTCTTCATTGTTTGTCTCACCTTTCGAAACGCGAAGCGTGATCCAGTTCTGCGTCTCTCAGTCGTTTCCTCACCAGTTCGATGTCCGCCTTCGGTGTCGCGATACCGCTCTTGGACTTCTTCTTGAAGCAGTGGAGCACATAGACAGCCGTTTCGAAGCGAGCCGTATAAACGGTGCGAAAAGTGTCTCCGTCAAAGTCTTCGATCAACTCAACAACGCCGCTTCCGATGCCTTTCAGCGTTTTGGCTGAGGGCGGATGTTGGCCCGTTTGTGCCAGGAATAGCTCGAAGCCAAACGCTTCCTGCACCCTTGGCGGAAACTCGCGATAGTCCTTCTTGCTCGACGCCACCCAAAGCAACGGCCGTGTAGGTCGAGGCAATTTTCCCATGGAAGCTAATTATGAGTACTTACTCATGAAGTTTCAAGAGGATTTCTCAACTATCTTTCGCGCCGCGATGCGCCCGGCAATGATCGCGCCCTCGACATAGCCGGGGAATGACGGCGCTATGTCCGAGAAGGCGAAATGCAGCGGCGGCGCACCGGCCCAGATAATGTCCTCGGCGTCACGCGCCGTCGGATCGGTGATCAGATCGCCATAGCCGCCACCACTCCAGCGGTCGTCCGTCCAGTCGCGGAACGAAACATCGATCGGATGCCCGGCTTCGGGGCCTAGGGCCACCGTCAGACGTGCGAGAATCCGCGATTTTACCTCCGCGTCATTTCCTTGCCAGCCGCGCACGATCGGTCCGGCGATGAAGAAGACGAGCGCGGCATGATTGTCATCCGGGCTTGCATCGCAGCAGAACAGCCCATGGATGTCGCGCCACGCGACCATGCCGCTGGCGCCGCTGTCGCGCCAGAACGGTCGCGCGTAGCGGAGGAGTGCTTTGATCACCGTGCCGCTGCGCCAGACGCCGAGTGCGTCCGCCAGAGGCGCTGGCAAAGCTGGCGCGTAGTCGAGCTGCGCCGCCATTGAGGGCGGCATCGTGATCAACGCATGGCGCGCTTTATGAATTCCCGCAGCAGTGACGACTCTGGCGCTCTCGGCACTCCGCTCGATGCGGGTCACCGGGCTGTTCAGCCTGACACAATCGCCCAGCCCGGCTCCCAGATCGGCGGCGAGAGAATACATCGTCTCGCGCAGGATATATTGCAGCTCGGTCGTCTTGTTGGTGACGCGCCGGTCGGTTTCCGCCAGATGCCAGGCGGGAATGTCCTCGATAGGCATGCACCACAGGCCTTCGATCATCGACTGGAAGCCTGCTTTTGCATCCCGCGGCTCGGGTTGCAGCGCCAGCCAGCCGGCGACGGACAAGGCGGTCGACGGATCGTCCAAAGGCAGCGCGCGCAGGCGGTGCCTGATCGCCATCGACTGGCCGTACGCACGCTCGACATCGGCAGGGGACAATGGCGGCTGAGTAAGAAATTCGCCATCCATCGGCGTCTCGACAAACGTCTTGTCGTAACGGCGCGCGAGCCGGCAGACCTCGACCATGTCGTCGCAGAAATATTGACCGCCGGTGTCGATCAGTTCGCCGAGGCCGTTCCGCCGGGCCTCAACCCGACCGCCGACGCGATCGCGGGCCTCGACGAGGAGCACGTCGAGACCCGCATTTTGCAACTCGACCGCCGCCGAAAGGCCGGTGAATCCGGCCCCGACGACGATCACATCATGGAGTGCATCGCGACTGCTCAATAGCCCGCTTTGATCTTCTCGAACTCGGCGATCATCTTCTGCTTGAGTTCACTCGGCACCGGTGACTGGAAGAGCGTCTTGTCGACGAACTTCTCGACATTGTCGTAGCCCTTCTCGGCGAGCGCCGCAGGATCGACCGCTTCCATCGCCTTGGCGTTGGCATGGCCGTACCCCCAGTCGGAGAGCAGGTATTGCGCCACTTCTGGCGTGTTGATGGCGTTCAGGAATTCATAGGTCTTGTCGACGCTGCCTGGTGCGCCCTTCAGGCGAACGTATCCGCACACCCAGGTCGAAAGCCCCTCCTCCGTGTCCTGCTTCGCCTTGATCGGCGCGCCGGCGAGTGCCGACTGCACGCTGGCGTCGTTCCACGCCCAGGCGAGATCAACCTCGCCGCCGCTCATCGCCTGCACGATTTCGGTATTGTCGGTCCAATAGAGACGGACGTTCTTGTGCACCTCGCGGAGAAAGTCCGACGCCTGCTTGAACTGCTCGTCGGTCATCTGCGTCCAGTCCTTCAGGCCGATCGCCAGCGAAGCCAGCGCGTAGGCGTCGTCGACATTGTCGCCGATCGAGACGCGATCCTTGAACTTCGGATCGGCCAGCGATTTCAGCGACTGGACATCCTTCTCGTCGACCTTTTCGGAATTATAGGTGAGCAGCGTATTGCCCCAGTCCCACGGCATGAACCAGGCGGTGCCGTCTTCGGTCGTCGCCAGGTCCTTCATCTTCATGATGCCCGGGTTCAGATCTTTCCAGGCCGTGATCTTCGACGTATCGAGCGGCTCGAGCAGGCCAGCCTCGCGCCATTTCACCACGCTCTGTGAGCAGGGATGGCCAAGGTCTGTCTTGAACCCAGCGCGCAGTTTCTCGAACGCCTCGTCCTCGTCTCCGAAGAAGGTGAAGGTCGGCGATTCCCCATGCGCCTTCACATAGTCCGGGTGGAATTCCGGCGCTTCATAACCGGACCAGTCGAATATGATGAGTTCGGCGTCTTCCGCCGAAGCAATCACGGCGGCTGATGCCGACAGAATGCCGGCGAAGGCAAGCGTGATGGCAGTGCGTCTGTTGAATCCCGTCATCGTTCCATCCTCTTTTTGGTGTTTCAGGCAAGCTTCCTCGTCTTTTCGGCCCTTGCGGCATAATGCTTTGGGAAGACGACGCGCAGGAACTCCTGCGCTGCGAAAAGCGCGCTCTCGCGCGTCACGCCTTCCGTGCCCATCATCAGCCTGAGCCACAAACCTTCCAGCGCAGCCGACAGCGCGAGCGCCGTTGCCTGCGGATCGAAATCATATGTGCCCTCCTCCTTCAGCGCCGCACACAATTCGATGAAGACCTTTTGATAGGCCGCGTCACGGGCGCCGCAGAGCGACTGATAGGTCGGGCGCGATTTCGCCTCGCCCCAGAACGCGCACCACGCGGCAAGCTTGCGCTTCGTGCAGATCGCGCGGTCAAAGTCAGCCGCGACGAGTGCTGCGAGCTGATCAGCGGGCTTGTTGCCCGCCTTCTGCAGCGCCGAGCGCCAATGCGCGGAATATTCGTCCGCCATGTACTGCAGCGTCGCGACGAGCAGCTTGTCCTTGCTCTCGAAGTGGAAGTTCACGATACCGCGTGACAGCCCGGCGCCGTCGGCCACGTCGGCCATCGTGGTTTCGGAATAACCGCGCTTGGCAAGCGAATCGATCGTCGCCTCGATCAGTTGCTGGCGGCGCGTCTCCTTCGACGCCTTGCGGCCGCGGCGCGCCTCGCCACTCTCCACCTTCCGCGCTGCCGCCCTTGCCACCGTGCCCGATCTCCACATCGGCTAGTCCTTCCTAGCCGGCTTCCAGCCGCGCAGATGAGTGGGGCGGTGCTCGCCTGAGTCAAGCACCTTCTGCATCGCTTCCCAGGTCTTGATGTTCTTATCGACATAATCGCTGCCGACAGCGGCCGACGCCTTGGCGTAGAGCGGCCCTTTCAGCTTCGCCAGCTCGCCGCGCGCCACCTCCCGATACCATGGGTTGCGGTCGGCGATCTCGATCTCGGTGAAGCCGGCGCGCTCCATGGCGATCCTGTACCGTGCCGGCGATTTCATGCTGAAGGAAAGACCTTCGGCCTCGACATAGGCTTTCATCTCCGGTGACGGTTCATTGTCATGGCCAATCATCCAGTTCGACGCGGCGAACACGCCACTCGGTTTCAGCACCCGGAAGATGTCAGCGAAGAGCGCGTCCTTGTCGGGAACATGCAGCAGCGCATCTTTGGAAAAAACAACGTCGAAGGACGCATCGGGAAAAGGCAGCGGGCCGGGCGGCACCTGAACGAACGTCGCGCGGTGCGCGAGGCCAAACCGCGCGGCACGGTTCTTGGCCGCTTCGATCACCGGTTTTTCGACGTCGAAGCCGGTGACGTGGCCAGCGCCGTGCTCTTCCACAAGGTGCAGTGCGATTCCGCCCGAGCCGCAGCCGATGTCGAGAACCTTTTTGTCCTTGAGCGACAGGCCGGCAACGACGCGGTCGACTTCCTCAGGTCCGCCCGGCGACAGATAACCATCGCCCCACAGCGCTTCGAGGAAGCGGATGGCAATATCGTCATACTCGGCATTTTCGCCCGACGGATCAGCCACTTCGGTGCAGGTCCCAACGTTCCCAACGTAAGGCAAAGCCTAGCGTATTAACGGGAAAATACAATCCTGTTTGTTGAACATTCATTCAAAATGGCTGGACAAAATGGCTGCCGCCATGGCAAGGATTGCGCACTGGAGAGACCAGGAACACCATTAGAGCCATGAAGACCTGGGACGCGATCGTCATCGGCGCGGGCCACAACGGCCTCGTCAACGCCTGCTACCTGCAACGGGCCGGGCTGGACGTGCTGGTTGTCGAGAAAAACGACTGGGTCGGCGGCGCGGCGACCAGCCGCGAACTGACGCCCGGCTTCCTTTATTCCAACTGCTCCTACGTCTGCTCGCTCTTCCGCCCGGAGATCATGCGCGACCTCGAACTGCCACGCTTCGGGCTACAGGTGATCGGTTATGAGGGCGGTGCGGTGTTCACCCAGGATGGCGACTATCTCGCCAATTACCGCGACCACGACGCCCACCGCCGCGAGTTCGCGCGCTTCTCCAAACGCGACGCCGAGGCCTACGACCGCTACGCGCGCGACGTGACGCGGCAGTGCCGGTTCATCCAGCCGCTTCTTATGCGCACCGCGCCGGATCCGACGAGCTTCCGCCCGAAAGACCTCGGCGAGCTGCTGTTCCTCGGCAAGAAGTTTGGCGGACTGACGCCGGAGGAGATGGCGCTGACCATCCGCTTCTGGACCATGTCGATCTCGGACTTCCTCGACGAATATTTCGAAACCGACGTCATCAAGGCGAACTTCGCGCTATCCGGCATCATCGGCACCGCACTTGGACCGATGTCACCCGGCACCGCCTACGTGCTGTTGCACCACTACATGGGCGAGGTCGACGGCTCGGTCGGCGCATGGGGCTATGCACGCGGCGGCATGGGCGCGGTGACGAAGGCGCTCGCTGCCTCCTTCCAGGTGTCCGGCGGCACGATCCGCACCGGCGCCGAGGTCGACCGTGTGATGATCCGGCGCGGCAAGGCCGAAGGCATTGTGCTGGCCGGCGGCGAGGAAATCCGCGGCAAGATGGTGGTTTCGAACGCGGACGTGAAGCGCACCTTCCTGAAGCTCGTCGAGGAAAAGGAGTTGCCCGACATCTTCCTGCGACGGGTGAAGAACTTCAAGATTCGCGGCTCGTCCGGCAAGGTGAACATCGCGCTGGATTCCGCGCCCGTGTTCCCCGCCTTGTCCGACGACTCGCCGGTCTATCGCGGCGACATGCATTTCACCGACACGGTCGAGCGCATGGAGCGCGCCTATGACGACTGGAAGGCCGGTCGCTGGTCCGCAGATCCGTTCCTCGACATGGTCATCCCGACCATGCTCGACCCGACGATGGCCGCACCGGGCAAGCATTTCATGAGCGTCTTCGTTCAATATGCGCCGCCGAAGATCAATGGCCGCGACTGGACCGACGCTGACCGCGGCGGTTTCGCCGAAAGCGTGATTGCGCAGATCGCCGAATACTCGCCGGGCTTCCGCGAGCGCATCGTGCATATGGAAGTGCGCACGCCGCGCGAGATCGAGGCCGAAGTCGGCCTGACCGAGGGCAACATTTTTCAAGGCGAACTCACCTTCGACCAGCTGCTGTTCAACCGGCCGGTGCCGGGTTACGCACAATATCGCTCGCCGATCGGCGGGCTCTATATGTGCGGCTCGTCCACGCATCCCGGCGGCGGCGTGATGGGAGCGCCCGGCCGCAACGCCGCAGCCGAGATCCTCGGCGATTTGAAGCGCGGCACCAAGCATCTGAGCCCGGCCCATGACATCATTTGACGTCATCGTCATTGGCGGCGGCCACAATGGTCTGGTCGCAGCGGCCACGCTCGGGAAAGCCGGGCGCAAGGTGCTGCTGGTCGAGGCGGCAAGCGAGCTCGGCGGCGCGGCGCGTACGGAAGAGTTCGCACCGGGCTTCCGCGTGTCCTCGGTCGCGCACATCCTGAACCGGCTGCATCCGGATGTCGTGAAGACGCTGGAGCTTGGCAAGCATGGCTTGAGCTTCGAGGCAAAAGCCTTCGCGCCATCCGTCGCGCTGTCGAAGGACGGCGAGCCGCTCGTGCTGAACGGCGCCTATGGCGAGACGCTCATTGGTGCATCTGTTGCGGAAGCAGCGGCCTGGACAGAACTCCGCGCGCAACTCTTCCGCTACGCCGCGATCCTGAAACCGTTCCTGGCAAAACGCCCACCCGCGCTGCACGGCATGTCGTTCGGCGAGAAATCATCGCTCGGCATGGCTGCTCTGTCGGTGCGGCGCCTCGGCAAGGAAGACATGCGCGACTTCCTGCGCATGCTCTTGATGAATGTCGCCGACGTTCTGGATGAGCATCTGGAGGATGAACGGCTGCGCGGACTGGTCGCCTTCGACGCCGTGCTCGGCAGCCATCTCGGCCCACGCTCGCCGACCTCGCTGCTCGGCCTCTACTATCGCCTCGCCGGCGAGCTTGGCGGCACGAGCGGCGCGCAGCTTCTCCCCAAGGGCGGGATGGGCGCGGTAGTCGCGGCGCTCGCGGCGGCCGCCGAAGCGGCAGGGGTGAAAGTCCGCAAGAGTGGAAATGTCTCGCGCATCCTCAATGAGAAAGGCCGCGCTGTCGGCATTGTTGTCGGCGGCGAGGAAATCCGCGCGAAGACGGTCGTCTCCGCCATCAATCCACGCGCCACGCTGCTCGATCTGGTCGGCGCGCGCGACCTCGACACCGGGGTTGTGCGGAAGGCGAAGAACATCCGCATGAAGGGCGATGCGGCGAAACTCAATCTCGCGCTCGACCGCGTACCCGAGTTCAAAGGCGCGGCAGCCGATGTATTGCACGGCCGGCTCGTGATCGCGCCATCGGTCGACGATGTCGAGAACGCATTCAATCCGTCGAAATATGGCGAGTTCTCTCCATATCCAGCGATGGAAATCACGCTGCCGAGCCTGAGTGACGCATCCCTCGCACCGAGTGGCGCCTGTGTGCTCTCGGCAATCGTCCAATACGCGCCATACGAACTGAAGGGTGGATGGGAACGCGGCAAGCCGGAGCTGCTGAAGACGATCATGGCGACGCTGGAAGATTATGCGCCGGGCATTGGCAAACTGGTGCATCACGCGGACCTGCTGACGCCCTCCGACATCGAGACCCGCTACCGCATGCCCGGCGGCCACTGGCACCACGGTGAATTGCAGATCGACCAGATGCTGGTGTCGCGCCCGTTCTACGGCGCGGACGGTTACGACACGCCGATCGAAGGATTGTTCCTCGCTGGTGCTGGTTCGCATCCGGGCGGCGGCGTCTCCGGTGTGCCGGGCTTGAACGCGGCGCGCCGTGTCATCGAGATGAGGGCGTGACGATGCTTCAGACGCTCCAGAAACACATCCGTGGCGACCAGTCGCATTTCCGCGTCTATCGCCTGCCCTCGCCGTTCCAGCCACGGTTGGAAACGCTCGGCAAGACCGAAGATTGGTATTCTTGGGCCGGCTATAAGGCGCCGGCGTCGCTCTGGGACGAGGAGCTGGAATATTTCGCGATCCGGAGCCAGGCAGCCGTCTTCGACATCTCGCCAATGACGAAATATCGCATCGAGGGTCCCCACGCCGAAGCGCTCTGCAACAAGGTCACGCTGCGCGATGTGTCAAAGCTGAAGCCGGGGCGAGTGCATTACACCGCCTGGTGCGATGACGAAGGCCACGTGCTCGACGACGGCACGCTGTTCCGCCTCGCGCCAAACCGTTTTCGTCTCTGCTCGCAGGAGCGCCATCTTCCGTGGCTGCTCGATTCCGCCATCGGCATGGATGTCGAGATCGAGGAGGAGACGGAAGCCGTCGCAGGCCTTGCGCTGCAGGGACCGACATCCTTCGCCGTGCTGCGCGAAGCGGGTTTCGCCGGCGTCGAAAAGCTGAAGATTTTCGATCTCGCCGAGTTCCCGTTCAACGGCGGCAGCGTCACCATCTCGCGCACCGGCTTCACCGGCGATCTCGGCTACGAATTGTTCGTGCCGGTCGAGCAGGCGCTCGAACTTTGGGATCATCTGTTCGAGGCGGGCCGGCTCTTCGGCATCCGCGCGATCGGCTATCACGCGCTGAACCGCGCCCGCACCGAGGCCGGCCTCATCGTCGCCAATGCAGACTTCATCACCTCAGAACACGCGGTCCGCGCCGATAGGTTGCGCCAACCAGATGAGATCGGCCTTGGCTTCATGGTCGATCTGGAGAAAGGCCATTTCAATGGCTGCCGCGCGATCACGAAAGCCCGCCGCGATGGCTCGCTGAAGCACGTGCTGGTCGGTCTGGAGATAGAAGGCAACATCCCTGCCGAACATGCGATCGTCTACCACAACAAAAAGCGCGAAATCGGGCTGGTGAGCGCGGCGATCTGGTCGCCCATGGCCAAACGCAACATTGCGATCGCCGATCTCACGCGCCCGTATGGCGACACGATCGTCGACGATCTCTGGGTCGAGATCTATGCGATGCGCGAGCTGCAGTACCAGAAATTGATGAAGCGTGCGAAGATCGTGCAGCGGCCATTCATCAAGCTTGACCGCCGCACCGCAAATCCGCCTGGTAATTTCTGATGCCCGAAGATGATGCGCAGCGCGAGATCGCCGAAAACTGGGAGCTGGTGAAAACGCCGCTTGGCGAGCATTGGTCTGGCCGTACGCGTTATGCCGCCGCCATGTTCCTCTACAAGCGTGGCGAGATGCCAGCCGAGGTGCTCGAGGTCTATCGCATCTGCGCACGGCTCGACCACCAGGACCCGCTGCCGATCATCCGCGACCGCGGGACCGGCAAGGATTGGTTGAAGCGGATGGGTTACACCTAAGCAATTCCAGCAGAGGTGTGAGCGGTCCGGCGTTGGGAATTGCGACTAAACGACAACTAGCCGATCTGCTTCTCCAGCATCGCCACCCAGTTCTTCCAGGCGATCTTTTCGATCAGCTCCTTGCCATACCCTCGCGCGGCGAACGCCTCGATCAGCTTCGGCAAGCCGGCCACGTCGCCGATCGGCTTGGGAATGACGGCGCCATCGAAGTCGGAGCCGAGCGCCACGCCGTCCTCGCCGAGCGCCTCCAGCATCGCGTCGACGTGGCGGACCATCACCTCGATATCCGTATTGGCATTCATGTGGCCGTCGTCGCGCAGGAAGCCGGCGGCGAAGTTGAGGCCAACCAGCCCGCCGCTGTCGCGGATCGCGCTGAGCTGCGAGTTTGTCAGGTTGCGCGCGTGTGGCGAGATCGCATGGACGTTGGAATGCGTCGCAATCAGCGGCGCGTCCGACAGCGCGGCGACATCACGAAAGCCGGCTTCGTTGAGGTGCGACAGGTCGATCATCACCTTGAGCCGGTTGCAGGCTCTCACCAGTTCCTTGCCGGCGTCGCTCAGACCGGGCCCGATGTCCGGCGTCGAGGGAAAGCGAAACGGCACGCCGAAGCCGAATGCATTCGGGCGGCTCCAGACGATGCCGAGCGATCGCAGACCGGCCGCGTAGAGCAGATCGAGCGCGGCGAGATCGGGATCGATCGCCTCACAGCCTTCGATGTGAAAGACGGCAGCCATGGCGCCCCGCGACATCGCCGCGCGGATATCCTGGGCGGAGCGGCAGACCGCGAACGCATCGGGAGCTGCCCGTTCGATCCGGAACAGGATCGAGGCCATGCCGATCGTCGAAACAAGCGCATCGTTCTGTGCCAGTTCCGGCGGCAGCGGAACGTCATATTGCCTGGCTTTCGGATCGGGATCGAAGTTCGTTTTCTTCATAGGTGGCGGAAACATCGCGAACATGCCGCCAAAAAAGCCGCCAGTCCTGGCGCGCGGCAGGTCGATATGGCCTTTGGCCGATCCCTGCAGGAACTCGGCCTCGACATCGCCGCTCGACTGATAGAGCCTCAGCAGCGTGTCATTGTGGCCGTCGAAAATCGGGACGAGATCGGTCATGAGGCTGGAAATTCCATTCGAGGTCTTTCTATGTAGTCGCTGATGAGGAACCGAGCAATTTCCTCTACGGCAAGCTTTTCGCGGCCGGGCGAAATGCTAAGAAAGCCAAATGCCTGACTCAGCAAACACGCTCTACGACGCGCTTTTCCGCCCGCATCACGGAAGCAGCAAAACATTCCTCATCCTGAAGGACGGTCGAAAGCTCTCCTATGCGGAATTCCTCGCGCTTGCCGCGCGCATCGGCCATGCGCTGACGGAGTCGGGCGTCAAACCTGGCGACCGCGTCGCGTTGCAGGCCAAGAAGTCGGCGGAGGCGCTGGCCGTGTACGCAGCCTGCGTCGGTATCGGCGCAGTGTTCCTGCCGCTCAACACCGCCTACACGGCAAGCGAAGTCGAATATTTCATCACGGACTCGGGCGCAAAGGTGCTGATCTGCGACGAAAGCTCGGCAGCGGCGCTTCAGTCGGTCTCGGGCAAAGCGGGTGCGAAGCTGCTGACACTCAACGCCGACGGCTCCGGCTCATTGATGGACGCCGCACGCGGCAAACCAGATGCGCCCGTGATCGCAGCTGGTGGTCCGGACGATCTCGCCGCCCTGCTCTACACCTCCGGGACGACCGGCCGCTCGAAGGGCGCGATGCTGACGCAGGATAATCTGCTTTCCAATGCCGAAGCATTGATCGAAAGCTGGCGTTTCACGGCGGACGACACGCTGCTGCACGCCCTGCCGATCTTTCACACACACGGCCTGTTCGTTGCGACGAATGTCATGCTGCTTGCCGGCGGCTCGATGATCTTTCTGCCCGCGCTCGACGTGGACGATCTGATCGCCAGCCTGCCCCGGGCGACATCGATGATGGGCGTGCCGACCTTTTACACGCGCCTCCTCGGCGATCAGCGGCTGAACGCCGATCTGGTGAAACACATTCGTCTCTTCGTCTCCGGCAGCGCGCCGCTGCTCGCCGAGACGCATGTCGAGTTCGAGCGCCGCATGGGCAAACGCATCCTCGAGCGCTACGGCATGACCGAGACGAATATGAACACGTCGAACCCGTATGACGGCGAGCGCCGCGCCGGCACGGTCGGTTTTTCGCTACCCGGGGTGGAAATCCGCGTCGCCAACACGGAAACCGGCAAGCCGGTGCCGCAAGGCGAGATCGGTATCATCGAGGTGAAGGGCCGCAACGTCTTCAAGGGTTACTGGAATATGCCTGAAAAGACGAAGGAAGAGTTCCGCGCCGACGGTTTCTTCATCACCGGCGACCTCGCGACGATCGACCGCGATGGCTATGTGACCATCGTCGGCCGCGTCAAGGATCTGATCATATCGGGCGGCTACAACATCTATCCGAAGGAAATCGAGCTGCTGCTTGACGAACAGCCCGGCGTCGAGGAATCCGCCGTCGTCGGCGTCGCGCATCCCGATCTGGGCGAAGGCGTCGTCGCGGTGGTCACGGCGAAGAAAGGTGCGGCGCTCGACGGCGAAACGCTGCTTGCCGGCATCCGCGAAAAACTCGCGCGCTTCAAGCAGCCGCGTCACGTCGCGATCGTTGACGAACTGCCGCGCAACACGATGGGCAAGGTCCAGAAGAACCTGCTGCGCGACCGGTTCAAGAGTGTGTTCGGCGGCTAGTTACGCCTTCACATCATCCCAGGCCGGGCGTTTGCGCTCGAATTCGTCCGCGACGAACCAGCATGTCGCCGAGACCTTGTCGCCGCGCGCTCGCGCATCCGTGACGAGCTTCTCGACCATCTGCTCGGCAACGCCGTGCCCGCGATAGGGCACCGGCACAAACGTGTGGTCAGCGATGATGTGACTCGGCCCGACGCGCGTGAACGTGCAGCGCGACTGCTCGCCATTCGGCATCACCATGAAATAGCGGCCGCCCTTTGCGGTGTCTTCGTAGCTGATCTCGACGGGATACGGCGCCATTTCGAACCTCGTCACGACTTTAGCACATCCGCCCATTCAGGATGGCGGCGGAATTGCGCATTGGCGAACGGGCAGAGCGGGATGATCTTCTTGCCCTGGGCGCGCGCATCCTCCACCGCCTGCGTCACGAGGCGAACGCCGATGCCCTGCCCCCGAAAAGCATCGGGCACAGCGGTATGGTCGATGATGATCTGGTGCTCACCGATCTTGGTGAAGGTCATCTCGGCTTCTGTTCCGTCAGCGCTGCGGAAGACATAACGGCCCTTTGAGCCTTTATCCTCGAGAACAATCTCAGCCATCTTCATGTCTCCTGCCGCGGCCGGCGCCGTCAGTCCGGCGAGCGCGCGTTTTGCCGCTTCGATTTCTTCCGCCCGTATTTCGTGTCCGCCACTATGCCAATCAAGGGTGACATCGGCGCCGACGGCGCGCAAATGTGCGTGAAGCCGCGCTGTCAGGTGCGGCGGACAGATCGGATCGTGCTGGCCGGCTGTGATCAGGATGTGCTTGCCGTCGAGCCGCCCGTTGACGCGCGGCTGGAACGGGATCAGCGGGTGCATCAGCACGACCGCGTCGAACAGCTCCGGGTGCGCGAAGACCGCCGAGGCAAGAATGTTCGCGCCGTTGGAATAGCCGATGCCAACCGTCTTCGGGTTGCCGGCCGCTTCCTTATGCGCGCGCACGAACTCCGCCATCGTCTCCGTGCGCTCTTTGAGGTCGTCCATATCGTAAACGCCTTCGGCCGTGCGGCGGAAGAAGCGCGCAGCGCCATGTTCCGACACGTCGCCGCGCGGCGCGACGATCGACGCGCCAGGCAACACGCCCTCGACGATCGGCAGCATCTGGTTCTCGCTGCCGCCCGTGCCGTGGAAGGCGAAGACAAGCGGCTGGCCGGGCGTGCCCGGCAGCGCCAGATGAATGTAGCTGTCCTTCGCCATGATCATCCCTCCAGCGGTTCGAGGTGTTTCTCGAGGTATTCGCGCAGATGTGCATGCTGTTTCGGCAGTTTCAGCGCTTCACCGAGATGGGCCGTATCTTCGTCGCGATCGAAGCCCGGCTCGTTGGTCGAGACTTCGAACAACACGCCGCCCGGCGTACGGAAATAGATCGCCCAGAAATAGTCGCGGTCGATCACTGGCGTTACCTGATAGCCGGTATCCATCAGCGCCTTGCGGACTTCGAGCTGCCTGGCGCGGTTCTCGACCGCGAAGGCGACGTGATGCACCGAACCTGCGCCGAGATTGGCGAAAGGCGCACCGGGCAGCGTTTCGATATCGACGACATTTGCGCCATTGCCATCCTTGATGGCGAGCCGGCGAACATCGCCGGAGCGGTCGACCTCCTCGTAGCCCATGAACTTCAACAGCTCTTCGGTGGCGCCGGCGTCGCGCAACCTTAGAGACACGGAGTGGAAACCGCGGATCGCGTCATCGTCGGGCATGCCAGCCTTCGTCCAGGCGGCGCGCTCGTCTCCCTTGGCTTCGACCAGGGCAAAACCGTCTCCGTCCGGGCCTTCGAAGCGAACACGGCTCTCGCCGAACGATGCATCCTTGGCGAGCCCCTTTACGCCCTCTTCCGCCAGCCGCTTCTCCCAGAAGGGAAGCGATCCTTCCGGCACCGCGAACACGGTCGTGCCGACCTCACCCACGCCATGACGGCCCTTGCCGATGTTCGGGAACGGGAAATAGGTCATCACCGAGCCCGGCGTGCCGAACTCGTCCGCGTAATAGAGGTGATAGACGTCCGGCGCGTCGAAATTGACGGTCTTCTTCACGCGCCGAAGCCCGAGCGTATCGGTGAAGAACCGGTTGTTCTGCCGCGCATCCTTCGCCATCGAGGTGACGTGGTGCAGGCCTTTGATCTGGTCGAGCATGGTTCGCTCCCTTCATCGCACTATAGGCGGCAATCGCGCTTTCGTCGCTTTATGTCGTGCAAGGCTGCGTTCGCGGAAGTGGCGCGATCGGGATAGTCCGTCTACACCAGGTGAACAGTAGAATGGAGTTTGTTCACCGGATTGCGATCCTTGCAGCGCATGGAGAAATGGGCTCCATGAGCACTCCCGCCGCTTGAAGAGATGTCCATGCCGAGCCGCCCGAACGTCCTCCTGATCACCTGCGACCAGTGGCGCGGCGACAGCCTGTCTATCGCCGGGCATCCGGTGGTGAAGACGCCCAATGCCGACGCGCTTGCTGCGGAAGGCGTGATGTTCAGGCGGCACTATGCGGGCGCTGCGCCCTGCTCGCCGGCGCGCGCCTGCCTCTACACAGGCCTCTACCAGATGAACAATCGCGTCTGCCGGAACGGCACGCCGATGGATGCGCGCTTCACCAACATCGCCCTGCAGGCCCGCGCTCTGGGCTACGACCCGACCCTGTTCGGTTACACCGATGTATCGCCCGATCCTCGGCAGTTTGCGCCTGGCGATCCGATCCTCAAAACCTATGAGGGCGTACTTCCGGGATTCACCGTCCGTCAGCTTCTGCCCGAGCATCAGAAGCCGTGGCTGTCGTGGCTCTCGGCGCGTGGTCACGATATCGGAAGCGGCTATCCGGACATCCACCGGCCGCGCTCCGGCGATACCAGCCGCGTGACGAACGAGCCGCCGATTTACTCGCGCGACGAGACACCTGCCGCCTTTCTCACGGGCGAGTTCATCCGCTGGCTGGGCGAGCAGGATGGCGGTCAGGACAGGGGCTGGTTCGCGCATGTCTCGTTCCTCAGCCCGCATCCACCCTTCATCGTGCCGGAGCCGTTCAACACGATGTACGATCCTGACGATGGACCAGCCTTTTTGCGCGCCGAGTCGGTTGCGGCGGAAGGCACAACCCATCCCTATCTCGCCTGGTTGCTCGGACGGCAGAAGCGCTCAAAGTTCCTGCCCGGCCATGCCGGCAAGGTATCGGAATGGAGCGAGAAGGAGTTCCGGCAGATCCGCGCGCTGTATTGGGGCATGGTGTCGGAGGTGGATTCGCAGCTCGGTCGTATCTGGCAGGCGATCAAGGCGGCAGGCGCATGGGAAAACACGCTGATCGTGCTGACATCGGACCATGCCGAACTGCTTGGCGACCATTACCTGCTCGGCAAGGGCGGCTTCTTCGACGGCAGCTATCATCTGCCGCTGATCATCCGCGATCCGCGTCTAAAGCAGACAGCCGGAACGGAGGTCGGCCGCTTCACCGAAGCCGTCGATATGCTGCCGACGCTGCTCGACCTGCTCGATGCACCCGCGCTGCCCTATCTCGACGGCAAATCGCTCGCGCCCTTTATGCGCGCAACGCCGCCGGACCTCTGGCGCGATGCGGCCCATTGGGAATTTGACTTCCGCACCGTGTCTCAACAGAAGGCGGAACGGCAGTTCGGGATTTCGTCGCGCCAGTGCAATCTCGCCGTCATCCGTGACGAACGCTTCAAATATGTGCATTTCGGCGGAGGGCTGCCGCCCGTCCTGTTCGATCTTCAGAGCGATCCGTCTGAAACCCACAACATCGCTGCCGATCCCGCCTGTCGCGACACGCGCCTCGCCTACGCCGAGCGCTTGCTGGCGTGGCGTTCCGAGCATCTCGACCAGTCGCTCGCTTTGTCCGAACTGACGGAGAGCGGCGTGGCCGGCAGCTTCGCCGCCTGATATTTCGCGCAGAGAAAAAGCCCGCGCCGAAGCGCGGACTTTTTTTGCCGAACCGGATATCCGGTTACTGGGTCATGATCAGGCGCTGTTCGTCGCGCTTTTCAGCCCAAGTGCTGGCGTCATACGCCGGCTGTGCGTCGAGCTGCTCTTTCGAGAAGGTCGTGTAGAGGTACTTGTTGCCGTCCTTGTCGGTCATGAACGCGAGGTTGTCCATGCCAACGGCAACTTCCTTCTCGCCTACACCGAGGAACCCGCCGACATCGAGAACGATCGCGTCGATCTTGCCGTCGGTAGAGAGCACTACGTCGCCGATCTCGCCGATGTTCTCGTCATTGGCGCCATAGACCGTGGTGCCAACCAACTCTTCGGCGCGGATTTCCGCAGCCGGCATTTCGGTCAGCGTCGACTTGTCGATTGCCGCGGTTGCAGTCTCATCGACCGCCGCAGGGGCGTCAGCTGCCGGTGCTTCGGCGGTCTCTTCTGTGGTCGCCGCAGGAGCATCAGCGGCCGGTGCTTCCGCAGTCTCCTCGGTCTTCATAGCGTCGTCAGCCGTAGGGGCGTCCGCCGTTTCCGTCGACGTCGTGGGAGCTGGTGTCGCCGGAGCCTGAGCGGTGGTATCCGTCGTCGCGCCAGGGGCAGGAGCCTCGGTCGAAGCCACCGGAGCCGGCGTCGGATCATACGGCGCCCGGTCAAAGTCAGGCAGCGCCTCAAGCTGCTCCTTCGAAGCGTCTACGACGATCCAGCGATCGCCGTCCTGTTCGGCCCAGTCGATTGTCGCGTATTCGACAGCGACGTTTTTCTCGCCGATGCCAAGGAAGCCACCGACGCCCACAACAAGGGACTCGACCTTGCCATCCGCGGCAAGAACAATGTCGTTCACGTCGCCAATGTTCTCGGCATTCTCGCCGGTGCCGTTGTAGACGGTTTCGCCGATGATGTTGGAAGCAAGGAAGCCGTCAGCCTTGACGACAGGGGCGGCAGGCGCCGCTGGATCAGCCGGGGCAGTCTGGGCAGGAGCCGGCGCCGGAGCGGGCTGCTCCTGTGCGACCGCGTAAGCGCCGCCAGCGAGCAGCGCGGCGGCAGCGGTGGTGGCCAAAAGTTTGCGGATCATGATAGTCTTCTCCTTGTGCGTGGATTCCGTGCACAGCCGCGCCGGGGATGGAACCGTGACAGGGGAAAGACCAGGCGCGGCCTTCGCATTTTGACAACGTGGACAACCGTTTCTGGTTCCGCGTTCAGGCGACGGCCAAAGGGCGCGAGGGCTCGACCGTCATCCTGAAGGGGCTGTGGTTTGTGTGTCGATTTCGGTCGGCGCGATGATGGTGCCGTAGATTTCCACTCCGCCCCAGACGGCGAGGGCGAGTATCAGCCCACCGATCAGGATCAGTAGGAGGTGGCGCCCGAGACCGCCTTGGCGCGCTTTGTCGCCGGATATTGTTTTGGTCATGACTGCATTCCCGTTCCGCCCGCCAAAGCGGGCTGATGAGGTGAGAATGCAGGCGGCGCGGAGAGGTTCCGCCACCGGTCTAGAGCTTGTCGGCGCCGTCCGGCTTTTTCGGCGAATGCTCGCGATAGATCGCATAGGCCGCGACCGCGATCAGCGGTGCGACGATTGTGAAGATGCCGCCACGCTTCTTGCTGGTCATCAAAAGCGGGAGAAGCGACACCGCGGCTGCGCCCGCGATCGTAGCGACGTCGACGCTGCGCTGCTTGGCGGCACGTTCGGCGCGCATCCGCCGTGCAAGGGAGTGGAACACCAGGATCAAGATCGCCAGAAGGAGGAAGCCTGCCCCAAAACCGGCCGCCGCTTCGATCGTGCCCCATCGGCGTGCAGCCGCGACAAAGGCGGCGCCGATCAGGAAGCCGATACCGGTGAGGCCGCAAAGCAAAGCGAGCGCATAGGCAACTGCCGCGCCACGCGCGCGGCGAATGGCGCCAAAGATTTCGCCGGAAGCAACGGCGGCAATCAGCGATGCGAACATTCGGGCGAGGGGCCTAGCGACGCGACATCATCGCGAAAAGGAAACCAATGCCCGCCGCGATCGCAAGGGCCGTAACCGGCTTCTCCCGAACCCTGTCGGCAAGCTGCTGCTCGAGGTCGGATGCACTGCCGCGCAGACTTTCGATCGTCGCTTCGCCTTGCGCCCGGAAATGTTCGCCTTGCGCCTTCAACTGGCTGATCCCTTCCGCGGCTGCCTTGCGCGCTGCGCCGTAGGAGTGCTCGCCAATGGTCTGCAACTGCTTGGTGAGCTTCGCAATGTCCTCTTTCAACTGTTCGATCTCGTTTTCGAGATCTTCGGGGGTGCGCGGGCCGTTATTCGGCCGATCGGATTTTGCGGCGGTTGCCATGGCAATACTCCTTGGGCGTTTTCGGAAAACAGTTCAAAACGCCCTATGCTTACCGAGGTTCCAGCGGGGCGCAGGAACCTCGGTCATGAAAGTGCGTTTCCGAGGCTGAGTCCAGACGGATTCGAACGGATGCCCTCGGAGCGCCATGTCCAACCGTAAAGCAGTCAGGGCTCCGGTCGTCCGGCTCCCGCCAAAGTCCAATTTCGAGATCTTACTGCTGCGCAGTGCGCAAGCCGCGATGATCCTCGTCGGGCTCGTCGCCTTTGTCTTCGCGCTCCATGCCGGGGAATTCATTCTTGCGCCGGTCAGCCTGGCGATCATCATCGGCCTCATGCTCGGACCTGTGGCGGTTCGGGTTGAGCGCTGGGGGGTGCCACCCGGCCTCTCTGCTGCGCTGGTGGTCATCCTGTTTATCGCGGTGGTTTCCGCCTTCGCGCTCGCCATTGCCGCGCCGCTGCAGCTCTGGATCGAGCGCCTGCCGCAAATCTGGTCGGAGCTGCAGTTGCAGCTTCATCAATGGCGCGAACCGCTGGGAGCGCTGAAAGGCGTACGCGATCAGATCCGTGCCATCACCGGTCAGGAAGGCCTGGCGGTTTCCGTCGAGGACGGGTCTGCCGTGGAAAGCATGGCTGCCTTCGCGCCGGCCTTCATCGGGCAACTTCTGCTCTTCTTCGCCGCCCTCTATTTCTTCGTCGCGACGCGCCATCAGATCAGGATCGCGATCCTGAAACTCTGTTTCGGCCGGCGGTTGCGCTGGCGCGTCGCGCACATTTTCCGTGATGTCGAACGCCTCGTCTCCCGCTACCTCCTATCGATCAGTATCATCAACGTTGCGGAAGGCATCGCGGTCGGCATCGGACTTTGGGTGATCGGTGTGCCGTCCGCCGCGCTCTGGGGAGCGTTGGCGGCGCTCTCCAATTTCGTCGTCTTCATCGGGCCGCTGATCATGACGCTGGTCCTTTTCGCCGTCGGCCTGACCGAATTCGACACACTCGCGGGCAGTCTGCTGCCCGTGCTGGTCTACCAATTGATCAATGTCGCGGAATCGCAGTTTTTCACGCCGGCAGTGATCGGCAAGACGATGACGCTGAATCCCTTCGTCGTCGTCCTGGCGCTCGCCTTCTGGATTTGGCTGTGGGGTGCGCTCGGCGGCTTTATAGCCATCCCTGCACTGCTGATCTGCTACGCAATCGTCAGCAACATTGTGCCTAACTCCGGGTGGGCCGCGGACGAGGATGAGGTCCCGATCGTCAAATTGACCTCTTACCGCTAGAAAGCGCGAACGCAATTCATCACGCTCTAGATCAATGGCCGTTTGAACTCCTTGAAGCCCTCCCAACGGGCAACGTTGAGCAAGTGCTCCAGGTCGTTCACCTCGCATCCCCCCTCGCGCCAGGAGATCAGTCCTTGCCCGACCAGACGCTTCAGCGTCTTGTTCGTATGGACGAGAGACAGGCCGAGCGTATCGGCAATGTGAAGCTGGGTAATCGGTATCTCGACCGGCTTCTTCCCATTCAGCCCAACGGCCTTCGCGCGCGAGCAGATAAAGGCGATCAAATAGGCCGCACGTTCGATCGCGCTGCGGCGGCCGACGCTGAGCAGATTCTCGTCGAGCATCTGCTCTTCGCGCGAGGCGAGCCAGGTGATGTCGTAAGCAAGACCGGGGTGGTTCTTGTAAAGTGAGTTCAACCCATTGCGTTCGAACACGCACAGAAGCATCGGTGAGAGCGCCTCAACCGAATGCTGCATCTCGCCCATCAGGCTGCCCTGCAAGCCGATGAGATCACCCGGCATCACATAATTGAGGATTTGCCGCCGCCCGTCGGGCAGCAGTTTGTAGCGAAAGCCCCAACCGGAGAGCACAGTAAAAAGGTGAGCGCTATGGCTGCCTTCGACCAGGACACTGGCGCCCTTCTCGACACCGAGTTCGCCCTTCTTGAACTTGCTGACGAAGGCAAGTTCCTGCTTCTCGAACTCCCGGAAAACTTTAAGCGGCCTGAGCGGGCATTGCTCGCAGGGATATTGCCTTGTCTGGAAGGTCCGTCCTGTTTGTGATGCCACTATTGCGTCCCCGCGCGAATGTGGGACATGAACGCGGTGGCGGCAACCTCGGTTCCTGTCCAACGGCTCTATGTCTTTTTTAAATGACGAACCCCTGAAATATCGTCATGTGCGTGATTTAACGGAGTAGCAAATCAATTGGCCGCCAATGCGCTTGCCGGGTTCACCGTCCTGGTGCTCGAAGACGAGTTCCTGATTGCGATGGACGTGGAGCAGATTTGCCGCGACCATGGTGCTGATAACGTTATCATCAAGCGCGGCCTCTCCGAACTCGGTGACCATGTCTGGTCGGAGAAGTTCGACGTTGCACTCGTCGATCTGATGCTGGCCGGGGAGTCGACGCTGTCTTTTGCGAAAGTCCTGCGGGAGCGGAAAATCCCCTTTGTCTTCGCGTCCGGCTACGCCGACAGCGAGACGCTCGCTTCCGACTTTCCCGGCGTCGGCTTCATCGGCAAACCCTACTCGGAATCTGCGCTCATCGAGGCGATCCTAGCTGCGGTGAACTCAGGCCGCTGACGATCCCATTACCTGAGAGGCAATCGCGTCGGGTCCGAAATCGGCCTCGCCTGAAATGTTCAGGATTTCCTGGAGCTTGGTGCGTGCGCGATTGACGCGGCTCTTGATCGTACCGACGGCGCAGCCACAGATTTCGGCCGCTTCCTCATACGAGAAACCCGACGCGCCGATCAGGATGATCGCCTCGCGCTGATCTTCCGGCAGCGTCTCGAGCGCAGCGCGAAAATCCTTGAGGTCCAGCATGCCGTGCTGCGCCGGATGGACCGCAAGCCGTCCCGTCATGATGCCGTCGCTGTCCTGTACCTCGCGGCCGCGCTTGCGCATCTGTGAGTAGAACTCGTTGCGCAGGATCGTGAACAGCCACGCCTTGAGGTTGGTGCCAGGCTGGAAGCTCGACTGCTTGTCCCAGGCCTTCACCAGCGTTTCCTGCACGAGGTCATCCGCCTTGTCGGCATTTTGCGACAGCGACATGCCGAAAGCCCTGAGGCTGGGGATAGCCTTGAGAAGATCCCCCTTGAACCCACCATCGGACGACATGGCGTCAGTCCTTCTTGTCCGAGGGTTGATCGGCTTTCTCGGTCTGCTCAAGCCGCGAGAGGAGGTCCGCGAAACGATCTGGGACGTCCGTCGAAACAAGGTCGTTGTAGTATTCCTTGAGTTTTCTGCCGATTTCCGAGTTTGCCCCGAGGATATCGGCTGAACCTTCGCGTTTGGGTTTGAAGCCGCGCCCGCCCGGTATATCTTTCATAAGTGTGCTCATTTCTGCCCTTCGACCCTCCCGAGTTTTCACACGCCCCTTATGGGCACGCGCGAACCGGGCGCCGACTTTGCGAACTGCCCATTTTGCCGCTAAACGTCGCCTATGTGAAATGGTTCCGCCGAAAATGGAACTTTTTCCAACAGCTTGCGTTTATGGCCCGATCTTTCGGAATTCCTGCCTAACGTCGATTGAGGGAGACGACTTCATATGAGTCTATCTGCAACTATTGCTCCGCACCTGCCGTTCCTGCGCCGTTTTTCGCGTGCTGTGTCCGGCTCGCAGGCGAGCGGAGACGCGCTGGTCGCCGCTACGCTTGAAGCGATCATCGCCGATATGAGCATCTTCCCGAAAGCCTCCAGCGATCGGATCGCGCTGTATCGGATTTTCGCCAAGCTTTTCACCTCGATCGCCATCCGCATCCCGAACGAAGCGCCAGCCTCGGCCTGGGAGCAGCGCGCCGCCGCCAATCTGACATCGATCGCTCCGCGCCCCCGTCAGGCTTTCCTGCTGGTTGCGGTGGAAGGATTCTCGGAAGCCGAGGCGGCGGAAATCCTCGATACGAGCGAGAGCGAATTCTCTTCCCTTCTTGCTGAAGCCAGCGCCGAAATCTCCCGTCAGGTCGCGACCGACGTGCTCATCATCGAGGACGAGCCGCTGATCGCCATGGACATCGAAGAAATGGTCGAGAGCCTCGGCCACCGGGTGGTCGGCACCGCACGCACCCACAAGGAGGCGACCGCGCTCTTCGCCAAGACCAACCCGAAAATGGTGCTTGCCGACATTCAACTCGCCGATGGCAGCTCGGGCATCGACGCCGTGAACGAGATTCTCGCGACCACCCCGGTGCCGGTGATCTTCATCACCGCGTTCCCGGAGAGGCTTTTGACCGGCGAACGCCCCGAGCCTGCCTTCCTGGTCACCAAGCCGTTCAACCCGGACATGGTGAAGGCGCTGATCAGCCAGGCGCTCTTCTTCGACAGGCAGGCCAAAGCCGCCGCCTGACGGCTCTTCACAACCGCGTAAAAAGGCCGCCTTCCCAGGCGGCTTTTTTGCTGGCAAAGCGGGAACGAAATCCGAAACCCCACGTTTTCACGCTGTCATTCCAAGGAGATAGATCATGCTCTATTGGGCTCTGGTTTTCCTCGTCGTCGCCATCATCGCGGGCGCTCTCGGCTTCGGCGGCATCGCCGGCACATCCGCCGGCATCGCGCAGGTTCTATTCTTCATCTTCCTCGCCTTCCTGGTGATCTCGTTGCTGGCGGGTCTGTTCCGCCGCGCGAACTGACCGGCTCGGGAAGAATGAAACCGATCTGAAGACCGACACCCTCAAGCGGTTTTCGGCACCGCCGGCCAGCGCGCTCGCAAGAGTGTCGTTGTCCGGCGGATGAATTTTTCTGAGGAGGGAAGGAGACAAAAGCAGCGGGCGGGCGTCATGAACATGCACTTCGCGGAGGGCAATGTGGAATACGGGCGCAGCCTTCTACGCGCCTTGTCGAACACCGGCATTTCCGTTCTCTATCAGGATTTGCGTCTGAGGGTGACTTGGTCGCTGAACGTTCCCCCCGCCTGGGGGGACGGCGATCTCATCGGCAAGACCGACCATGAATTCCTTCCCGCCGCGGAAGCGGACCGCTTGATTTCGGTGAAGAAGGCCGTGCTCAAAAGCGGCGAAGGCGACAGCCTTGAGATCAGGATCAACGCGGAAGGCGGCGCATGCTGGTATGAGGTTTGGGTCGACGCCGACCGGCTGGGCGAGAGCGGCGACATCATCGGCATCATCACCACCGCGGTCGACATCAGCGAGCAGAAGCAACGCGAGCAGACACTACGCACATTGCTGCGCGAAGTGAGCCACAGATCGAAGAACCTGCTCGCCATCATCCAGAGCATCGCCACGCAGACGGGACGATATTCGCAGACCGTGGAAGGCTTCCTCACGCGGTTTCGCGGCCGCATACAATCGCTCGCCGCCTCGCAAGATCTGGTTACGTCTTCGAATTGGCGTGGCGCGGATTTGCGCGAGCTCGTGGCCGGACAGGTTGGCCGCTATGCTGGCGACCCGGCGCACGCGATTTCGGTCGAAGGCGCAAACCCCTATCTCAACCCGAACGCGGCTCTCCACATCGGGCTTGCCTTGCACGAACTCGCCGTCAATTCGATGAGCGGCGGCGCATTGTCGAAGCCCGATGGCGAGGTGAAGATTCGCGCCGAGCTCGGCGAAGCCGAAAGCTGCGAAGCGGAACTGGTGCTCACCTGGGTCGAAAAGGTGGACCTCGCAAGCGATGCCGAGTTGGAGAAACGCTTCGGAACCGCAGCGCTCGAACGGGTCGTGCCGGCATCCCTCAACGGACGGTCGAAGCTCCGTATCGAGAACGGCCTGCTCACCTACGAGCTTTTTGTGCCGAAAGGCAGCTTCGAGATCGAATAGTCCAGAGTCTCGTCCGGCCAAAAAGAAAGCCGGCCTTTCGGCCGGCTTAGTGCGGAAGGCGGAGGGGGTCGCCTTGCCGCGGATACGAGCCGTCGTTCGGGGGGTTGGAGGGCAGGACGGCGCCGTATCGATAGCCCGTTTAACGCGGCCTTTACGCGATTGTTCCATCATCGATTCGAATTTTTCGACGGGAACCGCGTCCGAAGCCCAAGCGTTGGGCAGGCCGATATCCCCGCCGAAGGAGCGGCCATGGTTGCTCAGATGAATCGCCTGGAAAACGCCGCCCGCGTCGCGATGGGCGATGACGGCCTTATGTCCGCCGCCGAGCTTCCCCGGCCCGTTACCGGCCTCTCGACCGCTGCCCGCCTTGCCCTCTTGATCGCCGGTGCGGCAGCGCTAGCCTTCTTGCTCACCGATTTTATCTGACAGGCTTCATTCCTGCAGGCTCGTTCCTGACCGCTTGGCGCCCCGCACCGGCGGTTTGCGCCATATACGCGGTTAACGCCCTTCTAACTTGTCAGTCCATCTTACCGCCCGCCAATGATTTGGCGGTCAGGAGGGAACTGAATTGCAGCCGTGACCGTTTCTTGCGCCAGAAAGGAGATGGCCATGGAACACATTGCTGCAGTGCTTTTGATCATCGGCTGCTCCGAAGATCTGGCTCAATGTCGCGAATTGCCGGCGCCCGTTGCCATTTACGAAACATCCGAGGAATGCGAGACCGAGCTGCCGATGTCGCTTCGCGGCTATACCGGTGAATTCACTCAGCTTTTCGCGCAATGCCTGACCGTTGACCCGGCCCTTGAAGAAGAAGATGTCGTTCTTTCATGGGGAATCAGGGATGATGGCGTTCTGGTTGCGTCCGCGGGCATCCCGGATGTCATGGTTGCGACAAATTCTGACGGCAGAGCAGACGGGTTTCAAACACAGGAATAACCACGGTACTTTTTTCTAAAGCCGTGCTGGCGAACCGTGCTGGGCGGACACTCAAAGGAGCACATGATGAAGAAGACCCTTATTGCATTGGCGGCGGTTGCTGCGCTCGCCGGCTGCACGACGGCTGAAAAGACCGCCACCGTAGGCGCACTTGGCGGCGCTGCGATCGGCGGTATCGCGACCGGCACCGGTACAGGCGCGGTCATCGGCGCGGCGGCTGGTGGCCTCGGCGGCTACATCGTCGGCAGAGCAATCGACAATCGTCCGGGCTATTGCGAATATCGCGACCGCCGGACCGGCCGCACCTGGATTGAGCGCTGCTGATCGGGCTCCCCGCTCTAAACCAGCGGGAACTCGATCTCGATTTTCAAGCCGTCGGGCTGGTAGTCGCGATTGATCGTTCCCCCTAGCTCGCGCGTGACATTCACGTCGATGAGCCTGGTGCCAAACCCTGTTTTGGAGGGCGGCGAGACTCCGGTCTGGCCGCCCTCTTTCCATTTGAAATTGAGCAGTCTTCTGCCGCCTGCGTTTTTCACCAACCACGCCACATCCACTGACACGCCGGCATTGTTCCGGTCTGCGCATTTCAGCGCATTGGTCGCCAGCTCGTGGAAGACGAGGCCGAGCGCCTGCGTCGCGCTCTCGTTGAGCTCGACCGCTGGACCGGCAACGCGCAATCCCTCCGCCTCCTCGCCGAACACCTGATCGAGTTCGCTGCTCAGCAGTTTCCCGAGATCAGTCTTCTGCCAGCTCGAGCGTGTCAGCATGTCCTGCGACAGCGCCATGGCCTGCAAGCGCGACGAGAACGAAGCAGAGAACTCCTGGATCGTCGTTGCACCCGACGCAGTCTGGCGCGCGATGGCGAGCACGCGCGCGATCGAATTCTTGATGCGATGCTTCATCTCCTGCAGCATCAGATCGCGCTCGACGAGCGTCTTCTGCATCGTCTGCTGCAGCGCCTCGATGGCTTCATAGGCGCGCGACTGATAGCGGGCGCCCATGGCGATTGCCGCGGCGAGCAACAGTCCGGCCAGCGCCAGCATCAAGGGTATCGCGCGCGACGTCGGCTCGAGGAAGGCCGACGTCGGACGAAGCCGCACAATCCACTTTCGTCCGCCCACATCGAGTTCGCGCGAAACCGCGAGCCGCTCGCCCAGCAACTCCTCCGGCGGCGTTTCGGATTGGTAAAGCAGGCTTTCCTTGGCGGGAATGCCGTCGAAGATTTCGACATTGACCGGCAACAAGGGATCCTTGCGCAGCGCCGCATTGAAAAGCTCGCGGGCGCGGAACGATGCGAAAAGCAGCCCGGTCGTCTGCGGCGTCGCCTCGGCGCCGGCAATCGCCGGCCGTGCTACGCTCTCAAAGACAAGGAAGCCGGGAAAAGTCTGGCCGCCCTGCGCCTGCCCAAGCAGCAGTGGCGCGGTCGCGCCAATATCGTCGCCCGCCAGCACACGGTCGATCGCCTCGCGACGCGGTGGGTCGGTGTACATGTCATAGCCGAACGCCTGCCTGCTTGCCTCGTCGAGAGGCTCGAACATCACGGCCGGAGCGCGCCACTGCAGATTCGAATCCGGATAGATTTTTCGGTCTATGCCATGGCTGTCCCGGATAGCCTGCTCGACGGTTCCCTCGTCACCGTTCTTGACAAGCTTGAGGAACCCGATGCCGTGCAAGCCGTCGAAATCGCGCTCGAGATCGAGCGCGCTGAAGAAGGCATCGTACTCGGCTTGTGAAACGTCGCCATCGCTGGCGTCGAAGAGCGCCCGCGTCGCCTTGAGCAGGCCGAGGTTGAGCTCGACGCGGCTTTCGATACGGCTGACCGCATCGTCGGCAGTCGCCGAAAACTTGATCTTCGACGCCTCCTCAGTCGCAAAATAGGCGAACCCGGCCATGACAAGGATGGCGAGCGCAACGGACAGGAATATCGCCAGGGGAAGATAACGTCGCACAGCCGGCGTCCCGATAAAATGCCGCGTACTTATCGGCAGCGCCCCAGCCCATTGCAATGGGCCAAAGGATGACGTTGCGCCAGCTGGCGTAATTTATGCGTGAAATATCACGCCGCGATCTTCAGCGCGCCTGGACCGGGGATTGCGCCCGGCGGGCATTTGCCGAGGATGATCATGCCGAGCACTTCGTCCTGCGTGACGTCGCTCGTCTTCGCTGTGCCGACAACCTGCCCGTTCTTCATCACGCAGACACGGTCGGCGAGATCGAACACGTCATGGATATCGTGGCTGATCAGGAAGATGCCGATGCCGTCGGCCTTGAGCTGCTTGACCAGTTCGCCGACCTGCGCTGTCTCCTGTGGGCCAAGCGCCGCCGTCGGCTCATCCATGATCAGGATGCGCGCGTTGAAATAGATGGCGCGCGCGATCGCGACCGACTGCCGCTGTCCGCCGGACAGCTTGATCACCGGCTCCTTGAAGCGCCGGAAACGCGGATTGAGCCGGCCCATCACCGTGCGACACTCCGCCTCCATCGCGACGTCGTCGAGCGTGCCCCAGCGCGTCCGCATCTCGCGGCCAAGAAAGAGATTGGCGGCGGCATCGACATTGTCCGCAAGCGCAAGCGTCTGGTAGATCGTCTCGATGCCGTATTTCTTCGCGTCGCGAGGATTGGAAATCGAGGCCTGTTCGCCATTGATGAAGATCTCGCCCTGGTCGCGTTTATACGCACCGGACAGGATCTTGATCAGCGTCGACTTGCCGGCGCCGTTGTGCCCGAGCAGGCCGACGACCTCACCGGGATAAAGATCGACGCTGGCGTGATCGACGGCCTTGATGCCGCCGAAGGCGATCGAAATATCGCGCAGCTCGACGAGGGGAGTGTCTGCCATAATCGCCTCCTATTTCACGCGCCGGCGATAGATCTGGTCAACGAACACGGCTGCGACCAGCACGGTGCCCACGACCATATCCTTGTACGCGGATTCGAAATTGAGCAGCGTCATGCCCGACTGCAGCGACTGCATCAGAAGCGCGCCGAGCATCGCGCCGTAGATCGTGCCGACGCCACCGGCGAGCGACGTGCCGCCAATCACCACCGCGGCGATGACGTAGAGTTCATTCAACTGGCCAAGCGAGTTCGTCGCCGCGTCGAGGCGGGCGGATGTGATGATCGCCGAGATCGCCACAAGGACGCCCATCAGCATGAACACCTGCACCGTCAGCCGCTTCGTGTTGATGCCTGACAGCTCGGCGGCTTCCGGATTGCCGCCGGTGGCATAGACATAGCGGCCGAAGCGCGTGCGCATCGCGATGAAGGTCATGGCGAAGCCGACCGCCAGCGCGATCAGCACCGGGATCGCATAGCCGGTGTAATAGACGAGTCCTTCCCGGCAGCGGACGATCGCGTCGCCGGCCATGCAGATCGCGTCGCCCATCCTGTCCTCGACACCGGGGGGAATGATGACGCCGTTGTCCTTGGCGTAGTTCTCGATGACCTTCGGCGCCCAGGGATAGGCGTTGACGACCGCGGTGACGCCGAGGATCGCGGCACTGCCGCAAACGGTGAGGAAGATTTCGGCCCAGACAGGCCGCTGCGGGAATTTCACCCGCTGCCGCTGCCGCCGGCCGTTGAGGATGCCGATCACCAGCAGCGCGCAAGCCGCCGCCGCGAGCACCCAGCTCCAGAACGGCCCTATCGAAGCGAGCGGGCCGTTACCGCCAATCAGCTTGAAGGTCTTGTCCATCGGCGCGACGGTTTCGCCGCGGATCAGCGCCCAAGCGACGCCGCTATAGGCGATCAACCCACCGAGGGTGACGATGAAGGCAGGAATACCCGCGTAAGCCGTCAGCACACCGTTGAACGTCCCGATCAGCGCGCCGAATGCCAGCGCGAACAGCACGGCGATGATCCAGATCGCCTCATGGCCAACGCCGAGCCACGGGCCAAGCTCAAAAACCTGCAGCACGCCAGTCGCAACCGCGATCGTCGACAGCATGGAACCAACCGAGAGGTCGAGCTGGCGCATGACGATGAGCAGTACCATGCCGGTGGACATGACGGCGATCGAAGCGGTCTGCACCGACAGCGTCCACAGATTGCGCGGCGTCAGGAACGAGCCGCCGAAGAGGCCTTCGTTCGGCCGCAGCATCCCGCTGTAGACGTCGAAGCCGACCCAGATGATCAGCAGCGCGGCGATCATGCCGAGCATGCGCGTGTCGAGTTCGGTGGCGCGGAAGAAGCGCGTTATCGCGCCTTCCTCTGCGACGGCCGGTGACTCGCTCGAACCGGTAACGGTGCTCATGGCTACGCCTCCCCACGGCAGGCCCAAGAGTTGTTCTGCTTATGAAAGGGCCGCGCCACCCATTCAGATGGCGCGGCCATTTTGTTTCAGATCAGGCTGTCTCGCAACCCGGTCGTTGTTACGACCCGGTCGCCGTGTTCCGGCCTGTCAGTTGCAGGCGGCGACCGAGCCGGCCGCGGCGCCGGCGCAAGCCTCTTCCTTCGAGATCCAGCCGGCGTCGATCACCTCGTTGAGATTGTCCTTCGTGATCGGGTTCGGTGCGATCAGGATTGCATTCATCTCGACCTTGTTGGCGCCGTCGGCGAACTTGCCGACGTTCGGAAGCGCGTCCATGGCCGTACCGTTGGCGAGCGCCACCGCGGCTTCGCCGGCGATCTTGCCGAGCACGCGCGAGTCTTTCCACACCGACACGAGCTGTGTGCCAAGCGCGACGCGGTTGAGCGCCGCCTTGTCGCCGTCCTGGCCGGTCACCGGCACCGAGCCGGCGAGGCCCTGTGCGTCGAGCGCCGCGACCACGCCGCCTGCCATGCCGTCGTTCTCGGAGATCACGGCGTCGATGGCGTTGTTGTTGGCGGTTAGGCACTGCTCCATGTTCTTCTGGGCAGCATCCGGCTTCCAGCCGTCCGTGAAGGTCTCGCAGACGTTCTTGATCTTGCCGCCGTCGATGTTCTCCTTCAGCACTTCCATGATGCCGTTGAACAGGAAGGTGGCGTTCGGATCACCCTTGTCGCCCTTGATGAAGGCGAAGTTGCCTTCGGTCTTGCCCTTTTCGAGCATCGTCTTCGCCATCAGGCGGCCGACGCCGACATTGTCGAAGGTGATGTAGAGCGCGTTCGGATCTTCGAACTGCACGTCATAGGCGATCGCCTTGAGGCCGGCTTCGTTGATCTTCTGTATCGACGGCAGGATCGCCTGGTTGTCGAACGCAACGACGAGGATCACATCAACGTTCTGCGCGATCAGGCCTTCGATGTCGGCGGCCTGCTTCTGGGCCGAGCCTTGGGCGTCGGTCGAGATGTACTTGTCGCCGGCGGCTTCGACGACGGCCTTGATCGCCGCTTCGTCGGTCTTCCAGCGTTCTTCCTGGAAGGTTTTCCAGGAGACGGCGATCGTCTTGCCTTCGGCTTTCGCGACAGCCGTCAGCGCGAACGACATCGCGACACCCGCCAGAATGGCGGCTGCAAATTTCTTCATGAGGTTCCTCCCTGCGCCCCGGAAAGCGCGGTGATACTCGCCCGGACTGAGACTTTTTTCGGGTCTCGAAAAAAATAATGACTCAACGGAATGGCTATGTCAATATCCACTCATAAAGCGACTCGGCACCGATAAACCCTTGTCGGACAGTGGGTTGTAGCGGGAGGAAATTCGGGCATGACGGTCGGCATCCGCCATGACGATCTGAGGCGGCGTAACCGGGCGATGGTGATCTCCGCCGTGCGCCGGTCCGGCCAGCCCTCACGCACCGAAATCGCCGGCACGACGGCTCTCAGCCATTCGACGATCTCGGCGATCGCCGCCGACCTGATCAATGAAGGTGTTCTGCTCGAGGCAAAGAGCACGGAGCCTGCGTCGCTGAAACGCGGCCGTCCGCAGGTCGCGATCGCGCTCAACCCTGCCGCCGGTTCGGTGATCGCGATCGTGCTGTCGCTGAACTCGCTGATCGCGACGCTGATCGATTATTCCGGCCAGACGATCGCTTCGGAGTCGCGACGCTTCACCACCCAGACGCTGCCGCGCAATGAGCTGATCAGCGAGGTGCTGGCTGTCACGCGAGAGCTCCTCAAGCGCAACGGTGAGGACGAGTCGCGCGTCATGCGCATCGTGCTGGCGATCCAGGGCATCACCGATTCGAAGGCGCGCACCTTGCTCTGGTCGCCGATCATGCCGCACACCGACATCGGTTTTGCCGATCTGCTGGAAGGCGCGACCGGCATTCCCGTCACCGTCGCGAACGACTGTAACATGATGGCTGTGGCGCTGCGCTGGCGCGACCCGCGCCGTTACCGCGACAACTTCTTCACGTTGCTGCTCTCGCATGGCATCGGCATGGGTCTGGTTCTGCGCGGCGAAGTCTTTACCGGAACGCAATCGTCCGGCGGCGAGTTCGGCCACATGATCCACCGCCCCGGCGGCGCGCTCTGCCGTTGCGGCCGGCAAGGCTGCATCGAAGCCTATGCAGGCTCCTACGCGATCTGGCGTAACGCCATGCGGCTGCCCGAGGATTCACAACCCGGCGCCGATATCCCTGATGCGGAGATGACCAGGCTGGCCGAGAAGGCGCGCACCGGCGATGGGCCGGAACGCGAAGCCTTCCGCAAGGCAGGCGCTGCGATCGGCTATGGGTTGGGTAACGTTTTCGCGCTGTTCGATCCGGCCCCTGTCGCCATGGTCGGCCACGGCGCGTCCGCCTTCGACCTCATCGAAGGCGCCGTGCGGGACGCGATTGCCCAGACTGCCGGCGGCCAGCACTCGAAGGCGATTTCCTTCGACACCGACACGGACGAAATGCGGCTGATCAGTGAAGGCTGTGCCATGCGCGCCCTCACCTTCGTTGACGAGCAAATCTTCGCGCCAGGCGTTCCCGTGCCGAGCCTGGCCGCCGGCAAGAACGTCGCCTGAGCGCTAGCGCGGCACCCACGCCTCGGCCGCCTTGCCCTTTTCGACAACGTAGAACGCGTTCGCGGCCACGCGCTGCCACTCGCCCGCCGTGCCATCCGGCCACGTCACGCGAATGTCGACCTCGGCCTCGCTGCCGACGCCGAAATGCGACCAGCCTGCCTGCCCGCCAGCATGCCCGCCGCCAACGCTGATCTCGCGGCGCATGGTCTGCGGATTGCAGCGCACCTCGAGCCACGCACCGACCGCATCCGGATTGGCGCCAGCCTGCTTGAGTTTCACCTGCAGCCAGTTGCCGGCCTCGGCGGTCGCATTGCGCCAAACCTGCGCCGGCGAATTGCGGTTTACGACGACGAGATCGACCAGGCCATCGAGATTGAAGTCGGCGAGTGCAGCACCACGTGACTGTCCGTTGTGCGAAATCCCAGCCTTGTCGCCCGCCTCCATGAACTTGCCGTCCGGCAGTTGCAGCAGGAGATTGTTGGGATCCTTCATCGCGAAGTCGGGCATCTCCCAGACATTGCCCTTGGCAATGAACAGGTCGACCATGCCGTCATTGTTCATGTCCTGAAACTCGCTGTGCCACGCTGTGCTAGGCTTCAGGTCGTCCCCCGTATAGGGCCGGTGCGCGGTGACGCCTTTCGGGTAAGCCACGTCGGCATAAGTAGGCTTCGCCGCGCTGCCCTCGGTCGGCACGGCGGCAAGCGTCTGCAGCTTGTTGTCCGCCATCGAGGTCAGGAAATATTCCAGATAGCCGTCGAAGTTCAGATCGTAGCTGGCAATGCCCATGCCCCAGATGCGCAGCGGCCGCCAGCCTTCATCGGCCTTGTACAGCACCGGCTCCTTGCCGGGCTCGATCTTCCACATCTGCTCCTGGCCGCCTTCGTAATATTCGCGGTCGTTGGAAACACGGAGCGACGGTGTGCCCGACCGGTTCCAGTCCGTGAACATGATCGACAGCGGGCAGTAGCTCGGCTTCAGCACGACCGGCGCGCCGAACTTGCGCTCGCCCGCCGCCGGACGCAGCAGCCAATTGTCGGTGCAGGATCCCCACGGCGAAATCTCTTCCGCGCGATCGATGTAGCTGCCGACCGCGATCGTCGGCCAGTCGGCGCCCTTTTCCCAGGTCGCGGCAAGCGAGGTCCACCAGAGATCGCCGCCGCTGAAACCCCAGGTCTCGTTGGCCCGCTCGAACTTGCAGCCGCCCAGTCCGCGCATCACGACATTTTCGCCAACGCGCAATAGCGCCACGTCCATGATGCCGTCGCTGTCGACATCGAGCGGATAGGCGCCGGTGACATGCTCGAGTTCGAGACCGCTCTCGGCCGCGGTGAATTTCAGCGGTCCGCCAACCGTGCTGGCGTTCATGTAAAACTTCGCCGGTTCCTCGCCGCCGGCAAGCAGCACGTCTGGGTAAAGGTCGCCGTTGCAGTCAAAGGACGCCGCGCCGCCGCCGACCATATATTCCCACTCGCCCTTGAAGGTGCTGTCGATACCAGTGCCTGCAGTCTCATCGACGAGCGTCGGGATGACCGGCGCGGCTTGCTGTGCATGAGCGGTGGCAATGCTGACGCAAACGAGCGCCACGGCGAGTCCGAAAGACACGAGGCGCATGGTCATTTCCTCGTCTTGAGCTTGTTTGTGTACTCGGCGATGCATCGGCCCTGCGTGAGACCGTCCACGATGGCCGCGCGGAAATGGATGCCGCCATACATGCGCGAGATGCCCGCCTCTTCAGCGGCCTCGTGGAAGCTCTTGAACATGCGCGGGTTGCGCCCGTCGGGCGAGCCCGTGTGGTCCTCGAACGCATAATTGTCGCCGAAGAAATGCGTCATCACCGCATCCATGGCGCCGGACACCGTGCTGTGGCCGCTCGGATATTCCGGGAAGGGCGGCGTGTTCAGCGCCGGCTCCCATTTGGGGTCGATGTATTTCTTGATGTAGGTGACCGGACGAAGAAGGTTGTAGGTGAATTTGGCGTGCCAACAGCCGACGAAGGCATCCGACATGCCGATACCCATGCGCGCCAGAAGGTCGACATTGTCGTCGAGCGACAGGTCGGCGCGTTCCGCGACCTGCATGGCGATCGACACCCAGTGGCCGGGCGGCGTCATCGACAGCATCGGATCGTCGGACCAGAAGCGCGCGATTGCCAATTGTTCAGGCGTCAGGGTCTTTCCCGTCTCGTAGACCTCAAGAGCCTCCTGGTAGAACGGCGTACCGGCTTCGGCACTGAAGGCCGGGTTGCCCGGCGTCGGGCACGTTGCACCGGAGGGCATGGCAAACGTGCGGACAGTGCCCCATTCTGGCAGCAGCGGCAGTTGCTGCTGGCGGATCGGGCCGGTCGGCACCCATTTGTCATCGCCCGTCGGCAATTCCCATTTTTCCGGGAAGCCCATGTTCGTGACGACGGCGCCGCCATCGGTGAGCGACCATTCATGGATGCTGGCGGCCATAGCTTTGCCGAAAGTTTCGCTGCGCGCCACGACATCGTCCGCGACACCGTCAACGACCCTCTCCCGCCACTTTCTCTGCGCGGTTTTGATCGCACGCTGCCCCGTCGGACCGGTATTGCCGAAGTAGAAAACGATCGCGTCCGACATCGCCGCGCTGATGATGATCGTCTCGTCATAAACCGCGCCAGCCTCGCGCGCCGGAACCGCTTCGAGCCCCTGCACCTGACCCACCAGCGAAACGAGCTTGTCCGAGCCGCCGACGGCGGCCTCGAACGCCGTAATGCCAAGATAGCCGAACGAACGGCTGGCAACGGGCGGCGAATAGGTCGCCGTATGCCGCACCAGCTCGTTCATCAGATAATACCAGTCGCGCAGGATCTCCTGCGGCGCGGGGCGGCCCTCGCTTTGCTCGGCTGCATTGCCTGTCGTAACGCCAAGGCTCAGCGCCAGGAGCGCGAGCGCGGCCATCGCATGTCGGAATGCGCGCATGAAAATCCTCCCTCAAGCGCCGTTTTTATTTTTTTCGGCGCTCGCAAAAATATGGCACGTCCTGCCTGTTCTCGGCAAGAGTGGCCTTGAAGACTCAGGTTTTCGGAGGGGGGCCTAAGCCTCGTTGATGGCGTAGCCGGCGCCACGGATGGTGCGGATCACATCAGGCTGGCGGCCGTTGTTGACCGCCTTGCGCAGCCGTCCGACATGCACGTCGACCGTGCGCTCGTCGATATAGTTCGTCTCGCCCCAGACATTGTCGAGAAGCTGGCCGCGGCTGAAGACGCGACCCGGATGCTGCATCATGAATTCGAGCAGCCGGAACTCCGTCGGGCCGAGCTTGATCTCGCTCTTCTTGCGGTAAACGCGGTGGGATTCGCGATCGAGCACGATATCGCCGACCTTGAGCACGGAAGACAGCACCTCCGGTTTGGCGCGGCGCAGCAGCGCGCGCACGCGCGCGATGAACTCGGGCGTCGAGAATGGCTTCACCAGATAATCGTCAGCGCCTGTCGCGAGCCCGCGCACCCGGTCGCTCTCCTCGCCGCGCGCCGTCAGCATGATGATCGGCAGCCGCTCGGTCTCAGAGCGCATCCTCAAACGCCGGCAGAGTTCGATGCCGGAGACACCAGGGATCATCCAGTCGAGCACGAGCAGATCGGGCACGTTTTCCTGCAGGCGAAGCTCCGCCTCGTCACCGCGCGTGATCACCTCGACCTGATAACCTTCGGCTTCAAGGTTGTAGCGGAGGAGAACGCAGAGCGGCTCCTCGTCCTCTACAACCATGATCTTGGGAGCGATCATTGTTCGTCCCCGTTCTCAGCTGCCGCGCGATTCGCGAAAAGTTGCAGACTTTTCGGACAAGAGCACCTGCAAAATTTAGTCGGCCAGCGCCGACATGGCGGTCTCGTCGAGCTTTGGCCGCGCCGCCGGCAGATTGGCGCCGGTCATCACATAATAGCCGTTCTCGGCGATGTTGGTGACATGGTCGCCGATGCGCTCGAGGTTTTTGGCGCAGAACAGCAGATGCGTGCAGGCGGTGATGTTGCGCGGGTCTTCCATCATGTAGGTCAAAAGTTCGCGGAACACCGACGTATATTTGATGTCGATCTTCTCGTCTTCGGCGCGCAGCGTGCGCAGGCCGTCTGGATCGCGGCTCACATAGCGGCTGACGACGCCGTTCACCTGGGCGAGCACCATCAGCGACATCGCGTCGATCGATTGCGCCAGGGCTCGCGGCGTCACGTTCTGCCCGACGGCACCTACGCGCTTGGCGATGTTCTTGGCGAGATCGCCGATCCGTTCGAGGTCGGCCGCCATGCGGATCGCGCCCACCACGGCGCGCAGATCCTGCGCCATCGGCTGGCGCCGCGCGATCAGCGTGATCGCCCGGTCATCCAGCTCGCGCTGCTTGGCGTCCATCACCGCGTCGTCGGAAATGACGCGTTGCGCGAGCGGGTTGTCGGACGAGAGCAGCGCCCGCGTCGCCGATTCCACCATCGTGCCCGACAGATCACCCATGTCGCGGATCAGCCGGTCGATGGCCTCGAGGTCCTCGTCGAAGGAGGTAACGGTATGCTCGCCCATTATTCGATCCTCGTCGATGAACCCGGTCAGCCGAAGCGGCCGGTGATGTAGTCCTGAGTGCGCTTGTCTTCCGGCGTCGTGAAGATCTTCTCCGTCGCGCCTTCCTCGACGAGAATGCCGAGGTGGAAGAAGGCCGTGCGCTGCGAAACGCGCGCCGCCTGCTGCATCGAATGCGTCACGATGACGATCGTGTAGTTCTGACGCAGCTCGTCGATCAGCTCCTCGACCTTGGCGGTCGCGATCGGATCGAGCGCCGAGCACGGTTCGTCCATCAGGATCACCTCGGGCGACACGGCGATCGCACGCGCAATGCAAAGACGCTGCTGCTGGCCGCCCGACAAGCCGGTGCCCGGCTCGTTCAGGCGGTCCTTGACCTCGTTCCACAGCGCCGCCTTCTGCAGGCTCGACTCGACGATCCGGTCCATCTCTGCCTTTCCGCGGGCGAGGCCGTGGATGCGCGGACCATAGGCGACGTTCTCGTAGATCGATTTCGGAAACGGGTTCGGCTTCTGGAAGACCATGCCGACGCGGGCGCGAAGCTCCACCACGTCGATTTTCGGATCGTAGATGTCTTCGCCGTCCAGTGTGATCTTGCCCCCGACACGCGCGCTGTCGACCGTGTCGTTCATGCGGTTCATGCAACGCAGGAAGGTGGATTTGCCGCAACCCGACGGGCCGATCAGCGCTGTGACCTGCTTCTCGCGCACGTCGAGGTCGACGTCGAACAGCGCCTGTTTCTCGCCATAGTGCACGGTGACTTTTTCACCGCGCATCTTGATCGCTTCATTCGGCGTGCCGGCCATTTTGCCCCTCAACACTTGCTCGATCTTGTTCTCGGTCATCACATTCATAGCACAGCACCTTTCTACCAGCGCCGCTCGAACTTCCGGCGCAGAATGATCGCGGTGATGTTCATCGCCATCAGGAAGATGAGCAGGATCATGATCGCGCCGGACATGCGCTCGACGAAGGCGCGTTCGGCCTCGTTCGCCCACATATAGATTTGCACCGGCAGCGCCGTGGACGGGCTGAGCGGCGTCGACGGATAGTCGGCCACGAACGCCACCATGCCGATCAGGAGCAGCGGCGCGGTCTCGCCGAGCGCACGCGCCAGGCCGATGATCGTGCCGGTCAGGATGCCGGGAGCAGCGAGCGGCAGCACGTGATGGAACACCATCTGGGTCCGCGATGCGCCAAGCCCGAGCGCCGCCGAACGGATCGAGGGCGGCACGGCGGCCAGCGCGGCGCGGGTCGCGATGATGATCGTCGGCAAGGTCATCAGCGTCAGCACCAGACCGCCGACCAGCGCCGCGGATCGCGGCAGGCCGAGGAAGTTGATGAACACCGCAAGGCCGAGCAGACCGAACACGATCGACGGCACCGCCGCGAGGTTGTTGATGTTGACCTCGATGATATCGGTCAGCCGGCTCTTCTTCGCGAACTCCTCGAGATAGATCGAGGCGGCGACGCCGATCGGCAGCGCCAGCAAGAGAACGATGACCATCATGTAGAACGAGCCGATGATCGCGACGCCCATGCCCGATGTTTCCGGCCGGCTCGAAGCGCCATAGGTGAAGAGGCCGGTATTGAACTGCTGTGCCATCGTGCCGTCGGCGGCAAGCTGGTTCATCCACGCGACCTGCTGATCGGACACCTTGCGGTTCGCCTCGGGCACGCTGAGGTCGATCTGCCCCTTGAAGGCCGAGTCGACATTGGCGCCCACCAGCACACTCACGTCGCGGGTCGTCCCGATCACATTCGGATCGGCCAGAACGATGTTGCGCAGTTGCGTGCGAACGCCCTCGGAGAGGAAGCCGCGCAGCTTCGCGACGGCGGCCTTGTCGTCCGGATTGATGCCGAGCTTGGCGATCAGCGCATCACGCGCGAGATTCGGATAGTTGGCGGTGATGAGGACGTTCGGGTCCTCGGCACGTTTGTCCTGCGGGTCGATCACCTTTGCGTCGAAGGTGATCGGCAGCGTCACCGCGGTTTGCCAGAACGCCGTGTAGCCCTTCGAGATGATCGAGAAAAGCATGACCGCCAGGAAGATCAGGCCGACCGAAACGGCGATCAGGCCGTAGAGCCGGAAACGGCGTTCCGCGCCGTACCGCTTCTTCAGGCCGATGTCGCGACGCGGCGGCGCGGCGGAGATCGGGATTGAACCGATGGTTGCGTCGCTCATTCGTACTGCTCCCGATACTTGCGCACGATGTAGAGCGCCACGATGTTCATCACCAGCGTGATCGCGAACAGCGTGATGCCGAGTGCAAAGGCAACGAGCGTCTGCGGCGTGTTGAACTCGAGATCGCCGGTGAGCTGGTTGACGATCTTGACGGTAATCGTCGTCATCGCCTCGAACGGATTCAGCGTCAAATTGGCCGCGACGCCCGCGGCCAGCACCACGATCATCGTTTCGCCGATGGCGCGGGACGCTGTCAGCAGCACCGCGCCGACGATGCCCGGCAACGCCGCCGGCAGGATAACGCGCTTGATGGTTTCCGATCGCGTCGCACCGAGACCCAGCGAGCCGTCGCGCATGGCGCGCGGCACCGCCGTGATGATGTCGTCGGAGAGGGAGGATACGACCGGAATGAGCATGATCCCCATCACGAAGCCCGCGGTGAAGATCGATTGACCCTGGATGAACGGCGAACCGCCGGTGAGCGCTGCCGACAGGTCGCGCAGGAAAGGTCCAAGCGTGACCAGCGCGAAGATGCCGTAGACGATGGTCGGAATGCCGGCCAGCAGTTCCAGCGCCGGCTTGATCACCGAGCGAACCTGCCGGGACGCATATTCGGACATATAGACCGCCGACATCAGGCCGATCGGCACGGCGACCAGCAGCGCGACAAGCGCGATGTAAAGTGTACCTGCGAGCAGCGGGATCAGGCCGAACTGGCCCTCGGCGCCGCCGGATCCGGCGGCCGCGAAACGCGGATCCCATACCGTGCCGAAAAAGAAGGACAGCGCCGGCACACGCGAGAAGAAGTGCAGCGCCTCGAACAGCATCGACAGGACGATCCCGACCGTCGTCAGGATTGCGATCATCGACGAGCCGAACAGCGTCCACAGCACGACGCGTTCCACCTTGGTGCGCGCCCGCGCCCGCGGCGCGATCTGGCTGATGCCGAGCGCGGCGCCGCCCAGCGCAAGCACAATGCCGAGCACGCCGCCGGCAAGGTTGGTGTTGTCCGCGACCTTGTTCGCCTCTACGGCGACCGGGATCATGTAGTCCTTGGTATCGGGAGCGAGCGCGACGCCTTTCGCCGCGAGCAATGGCTGCAGTTCGGCGAAGGTCTTGGGAAGGTTGGCGAGGGTTTCCGCGTCGAGCCGGCGCAAGCCGTTCGCCAGGCTGCGCACGAGACCGAGTTCGATCGAGCGGCTGGCAAATTCGCTGGTCGTTTCGGCCGGCAGCAGCGTGTCGATGCGGCGTTCGACATAGATCGACGACCCGATGCTCCAGACGATCAGAAGAAGCAAGGCCGGGATCGTGGCGAGGATGAACGCCCACCAGCCATGGTAATGAATGCGGGAGTGTTGCTTGACGTTGGCGCCGATCTGGGAGACGGCGCGCTGCCGTCCGATCAGGTATGCGGCAATGCCGATCACGCCGACCAGCACGAGAACATAGATCAATGGCATCGACTACCCCTGCCGCTCCCTAGGGAGCCTGCACACCCACCGCCCAGAAGAGGCGGCGCGGATTTTGGTCCGCGCCGCCCGTTTAGGCAATTACATGGTCTTTCCGGCGGCGAAGTCGTCGCGCTGCTGCTGACGCTCTGCGTCCGGAGCCGGGACGAGACCGTATTCGGCAAGCGGGCTCTCCGGGCCGACCATCTGGTCGTCAAGGAAGAACTCGACATATTCCTTGAGGCCCGGCACGACGCCGAGATGCGCCTTCTTCACGTAGAAGAACAGCGGACGCGACACGGGGTACTCACCCTTGGCGATGGTCTCGCCCGACGGCACGATGCCGCCGACGGTCGCGACCTTCAGCTTGTCGGCGTTGTTTTCGTAGAAGGAAAGGCCGAACACGCCGACGCCCGTCTTGTTGGAGTCGATGCGGGCGAGCGTCTCGGTGTAGTCGCCGTCGATGTCGACAGCCTTGCCGTCCTTGCGAACCGCCTTGCAGGCGTCAGCGGCGGCCTTGTCGTCGAGGCCAGCGGCCTTCGCGGCGTCCGGACCACCAGCTTCCTTGCAGCCGGCAATGATCAGCTTCTCTTCGAAGACTTCGCGGGTGCCGTGCTTCTCGCCCGGGATGTAGGCGGCGATGTCCCAATCCGGCAGGGCCGAATTGACTTCGTTCCACTTGGTGTACGGGTTGGCGACGAGCTTGCCGTCGACGACGACCTGCGCGGCCAGCGCCTTGTACACGTCGACCGGAGCCAGAGCCCAGTCCGGGCCGGCAGCGTCAGTGGCGAACACGATGCCGTCATAGCCGATCTTCACTTCCTGGACGTCCTTGACGCCGGCGTCGACGCAAGACTTCAACTCGTCTTCCTTGATGGGGCGCGAGGAATTGGCGATGTCGATGGTGTTTTCGCCGACGCCCTTGCAGAATTCCTTGATGCCGGCGCCCGAACCGCCCGACTCGACAACCGGCGTCTTGAAGTTGGTGAAGGTCTCGCCGAAGGTCTCGGCGACGATCTTGGCATAGGGCAGAACGGTGGACGAACCAGCGATCTGGATCTGGTCGCGCGCGGCGGCGATGCCCGCCGAAGCGGCGATCGCAACGGCCGCCGCCGACGCTGTAAGGAGGAATTTCTTCATGTGCCTGCTCCTGTTCGGATGGATCTCGCAACGCTTTTCGAGCGTCCGCGGCAGGCTCTAGCGGCCGTTTGTAACAGTGGGATGACAGTTTTGTTGCAGGCCGGCTACGCTGGCTGAAGCCGCTCTTCAGCCGGCTTCCCACCATGGCCTGAGCGCCCGGAACGGGATGTTCAGCATGTCTTTGAAATCAGGCGCTTAGGCCAAATCCGGTCGTTTGCCGGCAACCCTTACGAGATTGAACCGCTGGAAACAGGCTGTGGACGGAGTGCCGCGGCTCAGGCGGTCTGCCGCCGCGTGCCGCCGTCATGAACCCAGCGCTCCACCTTGTCGAGCAGCGCCTTTGGACTGATCGGCTTCGGCAGATAATCGTCCATGCCTGCTTCGATGCAGCGCTCCCGATCGCCCTTGAGCGCATGCGCCGTCACGCCAACGATCGGCACGCGCGTACCCACCGCCTCTTCGTGCTTGCGAATCGCGTCGGTCGCCTCCAGCCCGTTCATTTCGGGCATCGAGACGTCCATCAGGATCATGCGCGGGCTCTTCACCCGGAAAGCCTCGACCGCCAGGCGGCCGTTCTTGACGATCTCGTAGCTGTAATTGGTCTCGGCGAGTATCTGCGTGAACACGAGCTGGTTCACCTCATTGTCCTCGGCGACCAGGATGTCGAGGCGAGCGTCTTTCGGTTGAGCGGTTGGACGGCTGACCGTTGCCACCGGCGCCGGCGGGGCTGGCACCGCCTTTCCCTGGCTCTGCGCGGCTGGAACGGTGACGGCTGGACTCGCCTCCTCAGCCACGCCGCCGCCTGCTTTCGTCTGGCGATATTTCTGGATCGTGCCGACAATGGTTTCGAGAAGCTGCGACGACCGCGCCGGCTTGATCAGTTGCGCGTCGATGGCGAGGTCGCGATAGGCCACGCTGTTCAGCGACTGATCGACCGATGTCAGGATCACGATCGGCGTGTCGGCGATCTCCGGCGTCGAGCGGATGATACGGGCCGCGTCCGCGCCGGTCATGCCGGGCATCTGGTAGTCGAGCACCACGCAGTCGACAGCGAGTCCGTATTGCGCCGCGGCCTTGAGCACCTGGATGCCTTCCGGTCCGTTTTCGGCGGCGCAGGAATCGAAGGTCCACGATGCCATCTGCTCGCTGAGGATGGCGCGATTCACCGCATTGTCGTCAACGATCAGGATGCGCGAGCCGGTGACGTCGATCGGCGCGACCTTATGCATATGCACGCGGCCGGCATTGGGCATCATGACGGTGAACCAGAAAGTCGAGCCCTTGCCTTCCTCGCTCTCCACCCCGATCTCGCCGCCCATCAGTTCGACGAGCCGCGACGTGATAGCGAGGCCAAGCCCCGTGCCCTCGTGCCGGCGGGTCGAGGAACCGTCCACCTGGCTGAACTTTTCGAACACCAGCTTTATCTTGTCTTCGGGAATGCCAATGCCTGTATCGGTCACAGACATGCGGATCTTCGTGTTCTTGCCGTCCGTCCCCTCGGCCGACACATCGACCAGCACATGCCCGGCTTCGGTGAACTTCACCGCATTGCCGAGCAGGTTTGTGATGATTTGCCGGATGCGTCCAACGTCGCCCACGAAGATCTGCTGGCATTCCGGTTCGACCCGGACGATCAGCTCGAGATCCTTCTCCTTGGCGCGCGTCGAGACGAGCGTCGCGACATCCTCGATCGCTTCCGCGAGGTTGAATGGCGCCGGGTCAAGCACGAGCTGGCCGGCATCGATCTTCGAGAAGTCGAGGATGTCGTTGATGATGGTGAGCAGCGCGTTGCCCGATTTGACGATGATATCGGTGAAGGTCTTCTGCTTCGGGTTCAGGTCCGACTTCGCCAGCAGTTCCGCCATGCCGAGCACGCCGTTCATCGGCGTCCTGATCTCGTGGCTCATATTGGCGAGGAATTCCGACTTGGCGCGGTCGGCCAGCACGGCGCGGCGCTGCGCCTCCATCAGCTCCCGCTCGCGCTGCTTCAGCTCGGTGATGTCCGTGGTCGAGCCGATCAGGTAGAGCGAGCCATCCGAAGCGGTGACCACACTCTTCTGCGCGAGCTGGTGCTGCACGCTGCCATCAGCCCTGATGACCTGCTCCTCGATCTCCTGCCGCTCACCCGTCCTGAGCACCGCGAGATCGCCTTCCAGGAACGGTCGGGCCGCCTCGCCGAAGAGATCGGTATCGGACTTTCCGATCGCCTCTTCCCTGCTGAGACCGAGCAGATTGCACCAGCCCTGGTTTACGTAGAGAAGCTTGAGGTCTGGCCGCTTGGCGTAGATCGACACCGGCACATGGTCGATGATCGAACGGAAGACCTCGTTTTCGCGCAGGCTTTCCTTGAGCTGCGCCTCCCGGCGCTTGAGGTCGGAAATGTCGACGCGCACACCGACAAAGGTGCCGTCGCTGGTATGGGTGTCATGCACCTGATGCCAGGTGCCATCCTTGTGCTGCCGCTCATAGACAAGCTTCGGCTCGCTGTGGCGATGCATATAGGCGTCGAGCCACGCGTTCTTGTCCTTGACGTAGAGCGCATCGACGATCGCGTCGCCGCTGTTGCGGAAGAAGCCGATCGAATGGCCGTAATTGAGTGCTTCGCGGAAGGTTTTTCCGGGAACCCAGGCGGGATCGAGTCCGGGCAGGCTTTCCTTCAATCGCTTGTTGGCAAGCACGAACCTGTCATCGCGGTCGTAGATGATGATGCCAGCCGGCAGCGAATCGAGGACATTGGTCAGCAGCCGGTGCGCCTGCTCGATTTCGGTCTCGCGGCGCCTCAGGTCGGTGATGTCGAAGATCGAGCACGCCACATAGTCCTTGCCGCTTTCGGTCGCGATCCGGCTCTTTTTGACGATGCGCGAACGGCCGATGCCTGAGAACTCGAAATTCTCCTCGACTTCGTAAATCTCGCCGGTTTCCAGCACATGACGTTCGCTGCGCTCGAAGCCCTCCGCATCGTCCTGCGGAACGAAATCGCCGCCTTTGCGCCCGATCATCTCTTCAGGCTCGCGGTCGAACAGCGCGGCGAATGCCTTGTTGACCAGAACGAAGGTGAGGTCGCTGTCCTTGACGAACATCGGGTTCGTCACGCCGTCGAGCACGGAGACGGACAGCTTCGCCTGTTCGAGCGCTCTTGCGGTCTCTATTTCGCGCTCCTTCAGCGCCGACACGTCGTAGTAGGAGACCAGCCGCTTGCCGCCGGACAGCGCGGTGATCGAATAGATCATGGTGCGGCCGTCGGCGAGATGGAACTCGCGCGGCGCCAGATCGCCGGTTTTGACTTCGGCGAGCCGCGACTCGACGTAGCCCGCCCATTCCGGCTCAGGCACGTCGTGAATGCCGCTATGCCGCACCGTGATGATCGAACGGAACGGCTCGCCGACCGCGACATCCTGCGACGTCAGTCGCCACATGTCATAGAAGGCCTTGTTGATGATCTCGGTATTGAGATCTGCATCGACCAGCACGACGCCCATCTTCATCGCATCGAGCATACGCCGGACGTCGGAGAGCATCGTCTGCGACTGCTCATTCAGCCGCGCAAGCTCGGCCTCGCGCTTCTTCATTTCAGAGATGTCGTAATAGCAGACGAGCCGCTTGCCGCCTGATAGAGCAGTGACGGAATAGATCAGCGTCTGCCCATCGCGGCGGCGGAACTCGCGCGCCGCGACATCGCCGTCGACGATCTCGCCGATCCGCGACTGTACATAGTCTTCCCATCTGTCGTCGGGAACGTCGTAGATGCCGTTGCTGCGATTGACGTCCATCAGCGCACGGAAATGGTCGCCGACCACGACGTCAGTCGGGCCGAGTCTCCAGATCGAATAGAAGGCCCTGTTTATGAACTCGGCCTTCATGTCGGCATCGACCAGCACGACGCCCAATGTCATGGCATCGAGCGCGCGCTGCAGATCCCTCAGAAGTTCTTCGCCGCGGGCGCTGGCCACCTGCAGCCGTCGTTGTGCGGTCTCGGCCTCTTCCTTTGCCTTTTCGATTCGTGCTTCGCGCACTTTCAGCTCGGTGATGTCCGTGCTGATGGCGATGGTTCCGCCGTCGTCCGTATGCATCGAGCGCCGCATCGTCCAGCGGCCGTCTGTGAAGTTCAACACGGACTGCCAATTGTCCCGCTCGCGGTGACGCTGCATGAAGCCTTCACGCCACAGCGCCGGCGCAACATCGCCAATCACCCAGAGGTCGCGCGCCAGGGCGGTGTCGACAAACGTCGCAAGATCGAGGCCTGGACGGATGATGTCCTCGAGACCCCGGTAGGTCGTCAGCATAGCCTCATTGTAGAGGACGAGCTTGTCGTCTTTGTCGTAATAGCAGAAAGCATCGCTCATCACGTTGAGCGCCGCCATCAGCCGTTCGGCATTGCTCTCGGCGCCCTCGCTGTCGCCAATCAGTTTGGACGCGCGCTCCTCGCTGCGGGCGAGGCTGCCCTTGAGATCCTCGATTTCTTCAACGGAGGCAGCGACCGTGCTGACATTGCGGCCGATGCCGCGATAGCCGAGAAAGGTTCCACCGGCATCGAAGCGCGGATACCCGGAAATCGATATCCAGCGGCAATTCGGGTTGCCGTCGCTGAGTTCATAGACGAAATCGCGGAACGGCCGGCGCGCCGCAAGGTCGGAAAGATGCGCCTCAACGCTGCGGCTGCCCTTGGAGACTTTCTTCAGGAAATCGAAGCGGAACCGGCCGAGCGCGGTCTTCGGGTCGATGCCGGTCACCTCCTGGTAGCTCTCGGAGAACCAGGAGAAGCGAAGCTCGCCGTCCGTCTCCCACAGCCAGTCGGCCCCGACAAGCAACAGATCGCGCCAATCGTCAGCCCCAAGGTTGCGCGGCGGGCAGTCTATCGCCCCGCGCACCTCCGCTGTCGAATGTTCCGGCACGGCCCCTCTTCCCGCCGGCTCGGCAGCTTCATTCGAAGTGCCGGGCTCGTCCCGCAGTTCCACCGGTGGCGTCCTCTCCTACGCGCGTAAAGAATCGTGGAGACTGTGCCTAAGAACCATTAACGATCGGCTAACCTTAACGGTTGGGACGTCTGGTAAGCTTTTGGTAAGATTCGACTTTGGCCGCCGATCGAAAGCTTCACGCTCCGACTTTCCGCCGCATGCGGCCAAAAACTGGGTAATCTGCCTCGATTTTGAGCAGTCACGCCACAAACGCCGCCATTCTTCCGGAAACTAGGCGTCCGTCATCCGAAATTTGGGTAGTTCCACCGATGTGGCCGGTGCCGCGCTCGATACGCTGAGCCTGCCGAACACACGGCTGTTTGGCGAAATGGTCATCGGGGCACGCATCGCTCGGTCAGAATCCAGCCGGGACATGTCCTGCACGCGCCCCGTCGACCGGATCGCTGACCAGGCGCGTGGACGGACAGGTCAATTCAACCACGGAGAAGGCCAGTGGCTATTTTCAATCTCACGATGAACGCCGACATCCATGCCGGCGGCGCAGCAAACGACATCTTCAGGGGGCCGGGTGGAGGCATCGACCGATTGAACGGCGGCGCCGGCGCCGACCGGTTCTTCCTTCAGCCGAACCAGCAAGGGCGCATCGATGGCGGCATCGGCATCGACAGCATCATCATGCGCGGCGACCTCAATGGTACCTTCATGCGGAATCTGACATTCGTGAACGTCGAACAGCTTTTCGCTGGCGAGCCTCGCCTTTTCGCCACGGCCTCGCAACTCTCCAGCTTCACGAGGATCGTTCCCGAAACCGACGAGGACCAGTTCATCATCTTCCTTGGTGGCCCCGGCGGCGCCCTCGATCTGTCGCAACGTTACACGTCTACGACGGCGCTGAGGGTCGATGCGTTCGGTACGGAATCGGCCGTAACCTTGATCGGCAGCGCCCGCGGTGACTCCCTAGGCGGGTCGAACTTCAACGATGTGATTGTTGGCGGGCTCGGCAAAGACGGGCTCGAAGGCAATGGCGGCAATGACGTCTTCAGGTATGCGGCAGTAAACCAGTCGCCGAGGGGCGCCGGAGCGGACGTGATCTTCAACTTCGATAATTTCGACGATGACAGGATCAATTTGTCGGCGCTGCAGGGTCCAGCGCTGGTCTATCGGCACTCCGCGCCTTTCACCAAGACTGGCCAGGTCCGCATTCAGGACGTCGCCGGTCCCGATGTCGTGGTGCAGGTTAACCTCACCGGCACGTTGACGCCGGAAATGGAGATCCGCCTCGCCTTCGTGGACTTGCCCGAGATGTCGAAGGGCGATTTTATTCTTTAGCCTGAACGGCTCCGGGACCGGCTGTAACAGGCCGGTCCCGCTTCGCCGACACGCACCAGACCCGCAAAGCCGCCGGCATTCTTGCCGACGCTCCGCACAAATCAGCCGTCATATACACTCTGCTTCGATGCGTGGGACCGCCAACGGGAAACTAGGCGTTCACCATCCGAAATTTGGGTAGCTCCACCGATGCGGTGAACTCTGTGCCCGCTACGCTGATCTTGCCGGGCACACGACTGCTTGGCGACCATCGTCAGGGCGAGCAACCCCTCGGCCGGTATCCCGGCCTGAGGACGGACCCCGCGCGCCTACCGACCGGATCGCCTGCACCATCGCCGTGAGCGGCAACGTGCAACCCACAATGGAGAAGAGCAGTGGCTATGTTTATCACGACCATCAACAGAGACGTCTTCAACGGCGGTGCCGCGAACGACATTTTCGACTGCGATATCGGCGGCGGCGTCGACCTGCTGAGAGGCGGCGCCGGCCAGGATCGCTTTTTCGTCGGCGGCAACGCTCAGCGCGGACGCATCGACGGTGGTATCGGCACCGACAGCATCATCATGCGAGGACACAACAATCACACCTTCGCCGATGGTCTGATTATCGCTGGCATCGAGAACCTGTTCCTCAGCGAGCCGAACTTCTTCGGCAAGGCTTCGCAGCTTAACGGCTTCACGAGGATCATCCCGGAGACCGACTCAATGGAGTTCGGTATTTTCCTGCAGGGCCAGGGCGGCGTTCTCGACCTGTCGACGAGCTATATGTCGACGAAGCGTCTGCAGGTCGATGCTTCGGGCGCGGAGTCGCGGGTTGTCCTGACCTGCAGCGACCGCGCCGACGACGTGTTCGGGTCCGAGTTTGGCGACGTCATTGTCGGCGGGCGCGGCAAGGACCTGCTCGACGGCGGCGACGGCAACGACGTGTTCAGATACACGGCCGTCAACCACTCGCTGCGGGGTGCCAGCGCGGATATCATCGGCAACTTCGACGACGGCAACGACAAGATTGACCTTTCGGCCCTGCGGGGGCCGGTGATGGTTTATCGGCACTCTGCGGCATTCACCAACACCGGTCAGGTCCGCATTCAGGACGTCGCCGGCCCGGATGTCGTCGTGCAGGTCAATCTGACCGGCAATCTGACGCCGGAGATGGAGATTCGGCTCTCCTTCGAGGATTTGGCCGATCTGTCGAGGGGCGATTTCATCCTGTAGCCGCAATTCGCCCGGGGCTGGTCGTTTCGGCCAGCCCTATTCCCCGCGAACGACGGGGATCAGAGGATGAAGTCTCCAGCAGCGAGTCTGAAAGCTTTGGTACGCCCACGGGGAATCGAACCCCGGTTTGCGCCGTGAGAGGGCGCCGTCCTGACCGCTAGACGATGGGCGCGCTCAAGAAGCCTGCGATATAGGCTGGCCGTTTCGAAAACGCAACCGCCGTCTTGATCCTCCGGTCATGGGAGGAAACGTCGAGGCGGTGGAAGGGGCAGGCACTATCCCTTCGGCTGAAGGAGGTCCCAGAGATTGCCGTAAAGGTCGGCGAACACGGCGACCATGCCATAGGCCTCGTGGCGTGGTTCCTCGCGAAACTCGACGCCTCGCGCGCGCATCGCGTCATGATCCCGCGCGAAATCGTCAGTCTCGAGGAACAGGAAGACGCGCCCGCCGGTCTGGTCGCCAACGCGCGCCGTCTGGCTCTCGCCATCCGCCTTCGCGAGCAGCAGCCGGGCGCCCATGCCGCCCGCCGGCGCGACCACGACCCAGCGTTTTCCCTCGCCGAGCGGCACATCCTCCGCCAGCGAGAAGCCGAGCTTTTCCGTGTACCAGGAAATCGCCTCGTCATAGTCGCGCACGACCAGCGCGACCGTCGCGATCCTGTGGCCGCTCATTCCGGCTTGACGTCGAAGCGCCCGACGATGCGCTTCTCGGCGATATCATAGATGAAGATCGTGTGCCCGCCGCCGGTCAGTTCCACGTCCATGGCGATGCGGTTGCCGGAGAAGCTCTGCGAGACGATGCGGGCGCCTGCGGGCAGCGCAATCGCGCCGGTCAGGACCTCCGACGTCGGCGGCGTGACGATCGCCACGTCGCCGTCATTGGCGGTCCGGGCGCGGTAGACAACCGCCAGCACCACCGCCATAAGGGCGATGAACAGCAGGCCGAGATTGATGGCGACGAAGCGGACGAGTTTCTTGCGCACCCGCTCGACGGCCGGGTCGAGCGGCTTCTCGTCGGTCTCGTCGGCGAAATTTCTGTTCGTCACAGTGCGAAGCCCCGGATTGACACCCGCAACGGGTCCCTGAAATGAGCGCTCCTGATAGCGAAGCCGGCAGCGGATTGATAGTGCTGGAAACCGGCTCGGACGCCGCAGGCCAGCGCTTCGATCAATGGCTGGCCAAAGCGCTTGGCGAGCCCTGGTCGCGCAATCGCGTCCAGGCGCTGATCCGGCAAGGTTCGGCGTCAATCGGCGGCAGGACCGTCGACGAGCCGAAGCGGAAAATGGCGGTTGGCGAGCGGGTGACGCTTGACGTACCCCAGCCGGAAGACCCTGAACCGCAAGGCGAGGCGATCGCGCTCGACATTCTCTACGAAGACGCCGACTTGATCGTCGTCAACAAGCCGGCCGGTCTCGTCGTCCACCCTGGCGCGGGCAACTGGACCGGCACGCTGGTCAATGCGCTGATCCATCATTGCGGCGACAGCCTGTCGGGCATCGGCGGCTTCAAACGGCCGGGCATCGTTCATCGTCTGGACAAGGAGACCAGCGGCGTCATGGTCATCGCCAAGACCGACCGCGCCCATTCGGCCCTCGCCTACGCCTTCGCCGACCATGGCCGCACCGGCGATCTGGAGCGCGCCTATTCGGCACTTGTCTGGGGCATTCCCGCGCGGGTGAAAGGGACGATCGACGCACCGCTCGGCCGGCACGCCGACCGCGTCCGCCGCGCCGTTGTGCCCGAGGGCCGCGACGATGCCCGTCACGCGGTCACGCATTACGCCGTCTTGGAGCGTTTCGGCGAGGCGGCTTTCCCGAAAGCCGCGGCTTCCTTGCTCGACTGCCGGCTGGAAACCGGCCGCACGCACCAGATCCGGGTGCATCTGGCCCATATCGGCCATCCCGTGATCGGCGACCCCGACTACGGCCAGGCCTTTCGCACCAAGGCCAATCTGTTGCCGGAGCCGCTGAAAACACTGGCGAAGGATTTTCCCCGCCAGGCGCTTCATGCGCGACTTCTTGCCTTCCGGCATCCGGTTTCAGGTGCAATGATGCGATTCGAGACTGAGCTTCCCGCCGACATGGCCGCGCTCGTCGGTGCGTTCCGATCCGCCAAAACTTGACCTGGATCGTTCACTTTGGCGTGACAGTCTGTTTAGCTTTGAACAAATGGGTGACATTTCCCGTTTTGTTCCTATATAAGCTTGTTTGCGTGAGTCAGGCTTTTCGCTGGCTGACGCCATCTGCCCGCCTCGTTCAGGGGGCAAATTCAAAGAGAGGGAGGGCGCTATAATGGCCCAGACACTACCCAGTATCGTTTCCGGTGAAGGCGGGTTGTCCCGCTACCTGGAAGAAATTCGCCGTTTTCCAATGCTTCAGCCGCAGGAAGAGTACATGCTCGCCAAGCGGTACAACGAGCATGAGGACACCGGCGCGGCCCACAAGCTCGTCACCAGCCACCTTCGGCTCGTCGCCAAGATCGCCATGGGCTATCGCGGCTACGGCCTGCCGATCGGCGAGGTGATTTCCGAGGGCAATGTCGGCCTCATGCAGGCCGTGAAGAAATTCGAGCCGGAGCGCGGGTTCCGGCTGGCGACCTACGCCATGTGGTGGATCAAGGCCTCGATCCAGGAATACATCCTGCGCTCGTGGAGCCTCGTGAAGATGGGAACGACCGCCAACCAGAAGCGGCTGTTCTTCAATCTGCGCAAGGTGAAGGGCAAGATCCAGGCGCTCGACGACGGCGATCTGCGTCCCGACCAGGTGCAGGAGATCGCGACGCGGCTGAACGTCTCCCCGGAAGAGGTGGTTTCGATGAACCGTCGCCTCTCCGGCGACGCCTCGCTCAACGCGCCAATCCGCGCGACCGAAGGCGAGTCCGGCGAGTGGCAGGACTGGCTGGTCGATGACAGCGACAGCCAAGAGGACATGCTGATCGAACAAGACGAACTCGACTCGCGCCGCAAGATGCTTTCCGACTCCATGTCGGTGCTGAATGACCGCGAGAAGCGTATCTTCGAGGCGCGCCGCCTGTCCGACGAGCCGCTGACGCTGGAAGAACTGTCGGCCGAGTTCGACATCTCCCGCGAGCGCGTGCGTCAGATCGAGGTCCGCGCTTTCGAGAAGGTGCAGGATGCGGTGAAGGCCGCGGCCAAGCGGCAGGCGCAGGCGCTGCGCACCATCGAAGCCGACGCCCGTTAAATCAGCGGCGATGCCAAAACAGAACCGCCGCGCACTGCGCGGCGGTTTTTTCTTTGACCCGTTCCGGAAAAATCAGCCGGGCGTCGCGGCGTCCACGGCCTGCCACGCCTTGATCGCTTCGTCGAACACCTGCTCGCCGGGGATGCCCTTTTCCATTGTGATCAGCGCCCGGCGGCCGCTCTTGTAGACCAGCGGCACGTCGATCCATTTTTCGCGCTCCAGCAGGCGCAGATTGGCTTCCGTCTCAGCCTTCGTGTCGTTCAACGCAACGAGGAAGAAACCGTCGGCGATCTTGGCGGGAATGCCGATCAGCGGGCTGCCGGTCGCCTGCTCCGAATCCTTCATCGTAAAGCGCAGAATGTTCTCGATGCCGCCGCCCTCGAAATTCTCCGGCGTCAGGAAGATCAACTCGATGATGTGGCTGGCCGGCAGGGTCTTGTCCATGTTGCGGCTGATCGTCATGCGCAACTGGATATCCTTGCCGGGGATGGTCGCTTCGGCGCGGATCGCCGGCTCGGCCGGAAGATCGCCGCCGGGCGACTGCTGGATCAGCGACCAGACGATGCCTCCATTTTCAGCCGAGCCTTCCGCGACGTTCGTGCGCTCCTCGTAGAAGATAGCCTTCTGGCCGACGGCGACGCCTCCGCTCGGCGCCGGCGCCGCGGCGGCCGTCTCGGTAGTCGGTTCGGCGCTTGGTGCGGGCGTTGCGGCGTCCGCGGGAGGCGCTTCGGTTCCGGCCGCGGCAGGCGCTTCGGTTCCCGCTACTGGCGGTGTCTCTGCTCCGGGCGCGGTCGGCGCCAGTGCGTCGGTTGTCGGCTCGCCCGCAGCCGGGAGCTGCGTCACGGCGGCGACGGACGTGCCCTCGCCGACCGTGACCTCTCCGCCGGCCGGACCGTCGTCCACCTCGGTGCCGTCAGCATTCAGCCGCTGCGTGAATTTTGGGTTCTCCGGCTCGACCTCGCCTGCGGCGGGGCCGCTCGCGGTTTCGACGGTCCCGGAATTGCCGGTCGTTGTCGCCGGTTCGGTGACAACGGTGTCCGAGCCGCCCAATCCGATCATCGTGCCGAAATCGTCGGCATTCAGCCACACGGCATATCCACCGCCGGCGATCACCACCAGCGCGATGACCGCGGCGATCAGACCGCCATAGCTGCGGCGGCGGACAGGTCGATCATCGAATTCCTCTTCGACGCTCTCGCCATCATCGTACTCCTCGGCGGGAGCATCCGGTTCCACTGCCTCTGGATCGCCGGCCAGCACGGTGTCGCTGCGCGCGGCGCGTGGCGGATTTGCGGCCCACGAGGTTTCAGCGGCCCGCGACGGAGCCGCCGGCGTCGGTTCAGCCTGGGGAGCAAAGACGTGTTCGAGCTCGGCGAACGGATCGTCCAGCGCGCCGGAATAGTCCTGCTCGACCTGCCTGATCGCATCTTCGAGGATCTTCTTCTGCCGGTCGGCCACAGCCTGCGGCGGCTGCGGGTTCATCGCAGCCAGCCGCGCGGCGACGGTCGCGCGCGCCTTATCGTAAACCTTTTCGCGCACGGCGGGCGTCGTGGCGCCCATGCCGTCGATCGTCTTTTTCAGGACAGCAACAAAATCTGCCATTCTTTCCTGGTTCCAACCCCTGTTCTAAGGGCCCTTGCCGCACAAATCCGGCAAAATCGAGCCGAAAACGTTAGTCCTGGAAGGGATCTGTCACAAGTATGGTGTCGTCTCGTTCAGGACTGGTTGACAAAAGCGCCACCGGCGCGCCGATCAGCTCTTCGATCCGGCGGACATATTTGACGGCTTGGGCCGGCAATTCCGACCAACTGCGGGCTCCGGCCGTCGTCTCCGACCAGCCTTCGAAGGTCTCGTAGATGGGCTTTACCTCGGCCTGGGCGCGCATGGACGCCGGCAGATAGTCTATTTTTTGACCGTCGAGTTCATACCCGACGCAGATCTTCAATTCCACCAGACCGTCCAGCACGTCGAGCTTGGTCAGCGCAATGCCGGTGATTCCCGACGTCTTCACGGTCTGGCGCACCAGCACGGAATCGAACCAGCCGCAGCGGCGCGGCCGGCCGGTGTTGACGCCGACCTCGCGGCCAACGGTCGCGAGATGCCGGCCGATCTCGTCGTCAAGCTCGCACGGGAATGGCCCTTCGCCGACGCGGGTCGTGTAGGCCTTGGTGATGCCCAGCACATAACCGATCGCCGTCGGACCGAGGCCCGAGCCGGCCGCCGCCTGTCCCGCCACCGTGTTGGACGAGGTGACGAAAGGATAGGTGCCGTGGTCGTTGTCGAGCAGCGCGCCCTGCGCTCCTTCGAACAGGATGCGCGCGCCGGCGCGGCGCTTCTCGTCTAGCACGCGCCAGACTTGATCCATGAAGGGCAGGATTTCACCGGCGATCGACGTCAGCTCCTGGTGGATCGCATCGGCGGAAACCTCCGGCAACCCCATGCCGCGTCGCAGCGCGTTGTGATGAGAGAGCAGACGCTCGATCTTGAGCATCAGCGTCGCGGGTTCAGCAAGATCGACAAGGCGGATCGCGCGGCGGCCGACCTTGTCCTCATAGGCCGGACCGATGCCACGCCGCGTCGTGCCGATCTTCAGCGCCGAACTGGCGTCCTCGCGAATGCCGTCGAGTTCCCGGTGCAGCGACAGGATCAGCGGCGCGTTGTCGGCGATGCGCAATATCTCCGGCGTGATGGTGACGCCCTGCCCGCGCAGCTTCGCGACCTCGGCGACGAAATGATGCGGATCGACGACCACGCCATTGCCGATCACCGACAGCTTGCCCTGGACGAGGCCGGACGGAAGGAGCGCGAGCTTGTAGCTCACGCCGTCGATGACCAGCGTGTGGCCGGCATTGTGGCCGCCGTGAAAGCGCACGACAACGTCGGCGCGGTCAGCCAGCCAGTCGACAATCTTTCCCTTGCCTTCGTCGCCCCACTGCGAGCCGACGACCACCACATTGGCCATGTTCGATCACACCTTCTGTCGGCGCCGATGCCCGCGCCCGTTGACGCCCGTTCCCGGCGGCTTTTGCCGCCCTTATCGGCGAAAGGCCTCTATAGACACAAGTGCTCGCGCGCGCGACCCCTCGTGCTTAAAGGCCGCAGGCCCAATGCTTTCCGCCGGTCGCATCCTTTACGCGGGCGAAACTTGCCTCTAGGTCCGGCAAGACCTCGCTGCCGGCAAACAATGCACCGCAACGCCTATGTCCTGCTGCTGCTCACCGCGCTCTTCTGGGGCGGCAACGCCGTGGCCGGAAAGCTCGCCGTCGGCCACATCTCTCCCGCCGTGCTGACGCTCGCCCGCTGGGGTTTCGCGACCGCCATCCTTCTCGCCATGGGCTGGCCGCGCCTGAAGGCGGACTGGCCGGCGATCCGTCCGAAGCTCGGCCTGCTGATCGCGCTCGGCGTCTGCGGCTTTACCCTCTTCAACATCGCGCTCTATACGGCGGTGCTTTATACGTCCGCGGTGAATGTCTCGATCGAGCAGGCCGGCATCCCGATGGTGATCTTCCTGCTCAACTTCGTGCTCTACCGGCTGAAGGCGGCGCCGGGGCAGATCATCGGTTTCTCCTTGTCACTCATCGGCATCGCATTGACCGCCGCCCACGGTGAAGTCGCGCGCCTGGTCGCGCTCGACGTCAATTTCGGCGACGCGCTGATGCTGATCGCGGTGCTGGTCTATGCCGGGTACACGGTCGCGCTGCGCGGCAAGCCGAACATCCATTGGCAGAGCCTGATGATCATGTTGTGCGGCTCGGCCGCCGTCGCCACGATACCCTTCACGGTCTGGGAGCACGCCCGCGCCGCGATGATCCTCCCGGACATGCGCGGCTGGGCGATCATCGCCTACACGGCGCTGTTCCCCTCGATCCTCAGCCAGATATTCTACATCCGCGGTGTCGAAATGATCGGCGCCAACCGCGCCGGCATCTTCGTCAACCTCGTGCCCGTCTTCGGCACGCTGCTGTCGATCGTCCTGCTCGGCGAAGCTTTTCATGCCTACCATGCCGTCGCGATGGCGCTTGTCTTCGGCGGCATCTGGCTGGCGGAGACCAGCGCCCGCAGGGCGGCGAGTTGACAATCAATGATATCATGATATCAATGCGAAGATATCATGATATCATGAGGAGACGGACATGGCCCAACTCCTGGTGAGACAGATCGACGAAGATCTCAAGCAGCGCCTCAAGGACCAGGCGAAGCGCCGCGGCGTCAGCATGGAAGAAGAGGCGCGGACGATTTTGCGCAACGCATTGCCCAAAGCCGGCAGGCGACCAAAAAAAGGTCTCGGTACCCAAATTGCCGAATTGTTCAAGGGCGTGGACTGGGGCAGTGAGGAACTCGAACGGCTGCCGCGTACACCACTTGAACCTGTCGACTTCAACAGATGATTGTCCTCGATACGAACGTAATTTCGGCGTTGATGCGGCCCGTTGAGAATCCGAACGTCGTGGAATGGCTGGATCGACAGGAGGCGACCGACGTATGGACGACCTCGGTTAGCATCTATGAGATTCGGTTCGGTTTGCTCCGGCTAAATGCTGGTCGGCGAAGAACTGATTTGACGACGCTGTTCGAAACATTCATCGACAAGCTCCTGCCGGGAAAAGTGCTACCGTTCGATCGCCAGGCTGCAGAAATCGCGGCCACTGATTCAGTGGTGCTGCGCGCGCGGGGCCGTACGATCAGCATACCGGATGCTCAGATCGGAGCAATCGCGCGATCGCAAGGCGCTACTCTTGCGACGCGCAACGTCAAGGATTTCGAGGACCTCGAAATCTCTCTGATCAATCCGTGGAAAAATTAGCGCGTCGTAACGCGCCGGTTCTTCCCTCACGTTCCCACGTCGAACTGCAGCCGCTTCGCGGAATCGATCCGCGAGTCGGCACGCAGTTCGGCAAGCACAGGCTCCGGAAACGGCGCGTCCAGATAGAGCAGCGCGATCGCGTCACCGCCCGGCCGGTTGCGGCCGAGCTGGAAGTTCGCGATGTTCACGCCGTTCCTGCCGCAGATCGTGCCGAGCAGACCGATGATGCCCGGCGCATCGGCATTGGTCGTGTAGAGCATATGCTGGCCGACCTCGGCGTCGAGATTGATGCCCTTGATCTGGATGAAGCGCGGCTTGCCGTCCGAGAAGCAGGTGCCGGCGATGGAGCGCGTGCGGTGCTCCGTCGTCACCTTCAGCATGATGTAGCCGTCGAACACGCCCGACTTGTCGCGCTTCACCTCCGACAGGATGACGCCGCGCTCCTTCGCCATGATCGGCGCCGACACCATGTTGACGTCCGCGACCTGCGGCCGGATCAACCCGGCCAGCGCCGCGCTGATCAGGGCGCGAGTGTTCATCTGCGCGGTCGAACCATCGAAGATGACCTCGACCTCCTTGATCGGGTCTTCTGTCACCTGGCCGACGAACGCGCCAAGCACCTCGGCGAGCTTGACGAACGGTTTTAGCCGCGGCGCTTCTTCCGCAGTGATGGACGGCATGTTGATCGCGTTGGAAACCGCGCCCTTCACCAGATAGTCCGACATCTGTTCGGCGATCTGCACCGCGACGTTCTCCTGTGCTTCGGTCGTCGATGCGCCGAGGTGCGGCGTCGCCACCACATTCTCCAGCCCGAAGAACGGGCTCTCCGTCGCCGGTTCCGTTTCGAACACGTCGATGCCCGCGCCCGCCACCTTGCCGCTCTTCAGCGCCGCCAGCAGGTCGGCCTCCACCACCAGCCCGCCGCGCGCGCAATTGATGATGAAGACGCCTTTCTTCATCCGCGCGATCGAGTCGGCATTGATGATCCCCTTCGTCTTCTCCGTCATCGGCGTGTGGAGCGTAATGAAGTCGGCGTGCGCGAAGAGATCGTCGAGTTCGACCTTCTCGACGCCGAGTTCCGACGCGCGGCTGTCCGACAGGAACGGATCGTAGGCGAGCACATGCATCTTCAGGCCGACCGCACGCGTTGCGACGATCGAGCCGATATTGCCGCAGCCGATCACTCCGAGCGTCTTGCTGGTCACTTCGACGCCCATGAAGCGGTTCTTCTCCCACTTGCCGGCATGCGTCGAAGCGTTCGCCTCGGGCAACTGCCGCGCCAGCGCGAAGATCATCGCGATCGCATGCTCGGCCGTGGTGATCGAATTGCCGAACGGCGTGTTCATCACGATGATGCCGCGACGCGACGCGGCCGGGATGTCGACATTGTCGACGCCGATGCCGGCGCGGCCGATCACCTTGAGGTTCTTCGCGGCGTTGATCAGCTTCTCGGTGACCTTCGTCGCCGAGCGGATGGCGAGGCCATCATACTGGTCGATGACGGCTGCGAGCTTCTCCTTGTCCTTGCCGAGATCGGGCAGATAGTCGACCTCGACACCGCGGTCTTTGAATATCTGCACGGCCGTCGGGGAGAGCTTGTCCGATACGAGTACGCGGGGCGCCATGTGCGGCCTCCTTGTGAAATGCGAAATGAGGTTGGTGAGCGGCTTCTCAGCCGCTCGAAGAAAATCAGGCGGCAGCCTTCAGCGCGGCCTTCTGGTTGGCGAAGGCCCAGTCGAGCCAGGGCATCAACGCCTCGACATCTGATGTCTCAACCGTCGCGCCGCACCAGATGCGAAGTCCCGGCGGCGCGTCGCGATAAGAACCGATGTCGTAGGCGACGCCCTCTTTCTCCAGCGCCGAAGCGACGCCCTTGGCGAAGGCCGCCTGCGCATCCGCGTCGAGCGCGGTCACGTCGGGATCGACGATAGACAGGCACACGGACGTATTCGACCGCGTCGCCGGCTCCACCGCCAGATGTCCGAGCCACGACGATTTCTCGACGAAGCGGTCGATGGCGGCGAAGTTCGCGTCGGCGCGCTTCATCAGCGCGTCGAGCCCACCGGCCTCTTTCGCCCAGCCAAGCGCGTCGAGATAATCTTCCAAGCACAGCATCGACGGCGTGTTGATCGTCTCGCCCTTGAAGATGCCCTCGATCAGTTTGCCGCCCGAGGTCAGACGAAAGATCTTCGGCAGCGGCCAGGCCGGTTTGTAGGTCTCCAGCCGCTCCACGGCGCGAGGCGACAGGATCAGCATGCCGTGTGCGCCCTCGCCGCCCAGCACCTTCTGCCAGGAGAACGTCACCACATCGAGTTTGGCGAAGTCGAGGTTCTGTGCGAACGCCGCGCTCGTCGCGTCGCAGATCGTCAGGCCCTTACGATCCCCCGGAATGAAATCGCCGTTTGGCACACGCACCCCGGAGGTCGTGCCGTTCCAGGTGAAGACGACGTCGCGGTCAAAATCGATCTGCTTCAGATCGGGCAGTGCGCCATAGGGCGCCTCGATGGTGCGCGCGTCCGCGAGTTTCAACTGCTTCACCACGTCGGTGATCCAGCCCGAGCCAAAACTTTCCCAGGCGACCATGTCGACGCCGCGCTCGCCGAGCAGCGACCACATCGCCATCTCGACCGCGCCGGTGTCGGACGCTGGCACAATGCCGATGCGGTGAGTCGCCGGCACCTTGAGCACCTCGCGCGTCAGCGCGATCGCCTGTTCGAGCTTGGTCTTGCCGATCTTGGCGCGGTGCGAACGGCCGAGAGGCGCGTTCTTCAGCGCTTCGAGCGACCAGCCGGGCCGCTTCGCGCAAGGTCCTGAGGAGAAATTGGGGTTTGCGGGACGGAGTCCCGGCTTGGGCAGTGCAGTCATCGTGGCCTATCCTTCCAGATAGAAAGCCCCTCGTTGGGGAGGGGTGTCCCACGGATGGCGTTACAGCCGACGACCGGACGGCGTCAAGAGGATTGTTTCTGTCGGTGACGGAACACTCATTCTCCAAAAAAGAAAACGGCGGGCCGAGCCCGCCGCTTGCAGGGGAGGAGATCAGATCACGCTTACCAAAGCTCGTAGCGCAGGCCGACGCGGACCTCGTGATTCGTCCAGCCTCCATCGGTGCCCTGGTCGCCGGTCGCGCCATTCGCGCGATCGAAGGCGTCGAATTCATACATCGAGCCGCCGGAGATGTGGCGATACCGGTAGCCGAGATCGATCTTCATATTGGGGGAGACATCGTAGGCAACGCCCGCCATCGCGGCCCAGGTAAAGCGCAGGTCGCGCGAGCCCTCGTGCGTTGTCTCGTCGACAAATCCACCTGGGCAGGCGATGCCGGTGCAGTAGTTCTGGCGTGTCACATCACCCCACCTGACATAGGTGGCGCCGACGCCGGCGCCGATATACGGCGTGAAGCCGACATAGGTGCCGAGATCGACATAGGCGTTGGCGAGCATTGTCACGCCAAGGAAATCGCCCGTGTCCTCGGTGCGGCAGCCCGTTCCCGGCAGCGTGTTGAAGCAGGGTTCCGCGATGTTCGACGTGCCGTCGAAGCGTGACTTGAACACATCGAATGTCGCGTCGGCGCGCAGATAATCGGTGAAGCGATATCCGAAGCCGATGCCGGCGCTGAATGGCTTCTTCATGCCGGCAGTCGTATAGTCATAAGGCCCGCCATAAAGCGAAGTGGCCGGATCGTAGGTGCGGAAGGAATAGGTGCCTTCGCTCTGGATGAACGAATAGCCAATGTCGCCGCGCAGGTACCAGCCGGTGCCGATCTCGACCGGAACCTCGGGCGCATAATCCACCACCGCGTCTTCCATGATGATCGGCGGGTCGTAATCCGCCGCAAGCGCGTTCGCCGCGGGCAGCAGGGCGGCGATCGCGGCCGCCGATACGAGGCGTGAGGTGAAGTTCATGCGAGATACTCCCGGACGAGGGCGGACAGAATCCGTCCACTGATCGGGAGCGATCATTAACCATCTGGGTTAAGCGCCGGTTAAGGATAACAAATGCTTGCGCGAAAATCGCTCGGTCCGGAGCGCCGCGCGTCAAAACAAGAACCGCCCGGCTTTTGGCCGGGCGGTTCAAACGGTCGCCTGAGATTCGTGAGGCTTACACTGTGAAGCCTATTTCGTATAGATTGGCTCGGGTGCCGGTTCGTAAGGCACCGGCTCAGCGCCACAGCCCGAATTGCCGCTGAACTGGTAGCGCAGGCCGGCGCGGCCTTCATGGATGTCGAAGCCGCGGTCGAAACCTGGGCCGGTGCCCCCGGCGCCAGTCGTAGCCAGCTCGAACATGCGGCCGCCATTGATGCGGGCGTAACGGTAGCCGACATCGAGCTTCAGGCGATCGGTCAGGCAGTAGGACGTACCGACCATCGCCGCGTAGGCAAAGCGCCAGTTCTTCGAGCCTTCATGCACGGTGGTGATGCCGCCGATGGTGTTCCTGAGATTGTCCCACTGCACGTAGGCGCCACCGATACCGGCGCCGACATAAGGCGTGAAGCCGTGCCAGGTGCCGAGGTCGGCATAGACGTTGGCGAGCAGCAGCATCGCGCTGTAGGCGGACGTGTCGACCGAGACACCGTTGGTGCCCGTCGTCTGGCCGCGGAAATCGGACTTGAACATGTAGTCGAACGTCAGGTCGGCGCGCAGGTGCTTGCTGATCTGGTAGCCGACGCCGGCGCCGAGCGAGAGCGCGCCTTTGAGTTTGCCGAAGTCGAAGCTGTTCGAGCCGGGATCGGGAAGGCCGCAGCAGGTCACGCCATAGGTGATGTATTCGGCGCCTTTGAACTTCGAGAAGTGATAGTCGATATCGCCGCGGATATACCAGCCGCCGAAATCCTCATAGACGACCTCCTGCGCCGGGGGCGCCTCGTAGACCGGCGGCTCATACAGGTCGGCCGCGATAGCGGGCACCGCCAGCACGGCAAACAATGCGGCGAGAAGAACCCGCGTGACGCTTCCGAACATCGTCATCCCCTTGGACGAAATCGGGGACACACTCTCCCCGACGATTGAACTCGGTAGGGATAATGAAGTGCAAAGGTTAAGGTGGGTTTAACCCTGTCGGTTAACCACGAGAGGCGCGGTCGCAAATCGGGATGAGCTGCCTGAGCGCCTCCGGCCAATGCTCGGGAACAACGGCCGCCTCGTAGATGGCCTGCTCCATCTCCGCATAGACTTCGGGCGCGACCGTCGACGACAACCGGGCCTCCCGTTTGCCGCGGCCGATCCTGGCCGCGCCATCTCGACAACGCTGGGTCGAAATTACCGTGTCTTCGCCGCGCTGCAAAACGTATCTTTCCGGACGAGCGACGCGCGTTCGGCCATCGGCGGCGCGGCGAAGCCGTTGAGTTCGTTCCCGCGTTTGCTATAGTTCGCCCATGGGTCCTTGTGCCTGATGCGCGCGAGAGGAAGGTTCCATGTTGGACGTGGCGTACCCTGAGCAGCTCGAATTGCTCACCGGCGTTCTCAACGCCTATTGTCGTGACCACGGCATTTCCCCCGACACCCCCGAATATGAGAAGGTCGCAGCAGGGATCATGGTGCTGTTTCGCAACGGCTTCGACCAAGCGGACACGATCCGCGCCATGCTGGAGCAAGAGCGAAAGCGCGCCTAGTCCTCGGATTTAGCTTCCAGCTTCAGGATCTGGGCACGAATGTCCTGGTAGCGCTTTTGCAGGACTCTCAGCTCACCGAGGTGCAGGGCCGGATCGAGGTCGCCGACCTGCCGCAGGACGTCCACGAGCTCCTTGCGAAGGCGGGCGATTTCCTCGGTGTCTTTCCTTGTAGGCACGGCATGCAACCCCTGATGGGCCGCAATGCGTCATTCCTGCGTTTGTTCCTCATCTTTCCCGGCTATGATCTATTTTCGCAGCCAGTGTCTTATTTGATAGTCGCCGCCCTGAATTAGGCGTAAGCTCCGAAAGTCGCCCGGTCTTGTAACGGCACGCGGGCGTTTGAAAGAGAACATCACGCTTTCGCCCAGCTCTATGCATGGGGGGAGCCATGTTCCCGGATGTCGCATATCCCGAGCAGCTTACTGTCCTGACTTCGACGCTCAACGGCTATTGCCGCGAGCGCGGCATCACGCCGGGCACGCCCGACTACGAAGCGGTCGCGCGGGAAATCATGTCGCTGTTCCAGAACGGCTTCGACAGTGAAGACACGATCCGCGCCATGCTGGATCAAGAGCGCAAACGGGCCTGATGTGAGTGATTGATTTGCAGGTACAGGTTTCCTAGCCTCATGTCTTGCCTGTTCGGCTGCGAGTAGCCGGCGGCTGCAGCCGGGACGGGGATCACTTTGGCAGAAATAATTCTGGGCGCGTCCGACGATTTTTCGGAAGACATCGAGCTTATAAGAAACATTCCCGTCGTCCAGAAGATGCTCGACGTGGTCCTGGAGACGACGGGCATGGGCTTTGCCGCCGTTGCGCGCGTCACCGAGGGACGCTGGATCGCCTGTGAGGTGCTCGACAAGATCGGCTTCGGCCTACCGGCCGGCGGGGAACTGAAGGTCGAAACCACGCTCTGTCATGAAGTCCGCCAGAGCGTCGACACGATTGCCTTCAACGACGCACTGAACGACCCCGTCTATGTCGGCCATCACACCCCGCAGATTTATGGGCTGCGTAGCTACATCTCCGTGCCCATCGTGCTGGCGGATGGCAGTTTTTTCGGAACGCTGTGCGCCATCGACCCAAATCCGGCCGAGATCGCCAACAAAAAGGTCATCGGCACCTTCGAACTGTTCGCCGATCTCATCGCGCATCACATTGACGGCGCAAAACGCCTCCGGAAGGCGGAACAGGAATTGCTGGCCGAGCAGGGCGAGCGCCAGCTCCGCGAGCACTTCGTCTCGGTTCTCAGCCACGATCTGCGCAACCCGCTGACGGCGGTCAATGCCGGCGCCAACATGCTGCTGCGCAATGGGTGGAAGGAGAACTCGCCGAAAATTCTGAGCGAGATGAAGGCCTCGATCAACCGGATGCGAAGTCTGGTGGACAACACGATGGAGTTTGCGCGGGCGCAGCTCGGCGGCGGCATCGTGCCGACGATCGTTGCCGACTCGATCGTGGAAACGCTGGAGCAGGTGGCGGGCGAAATTCGATTGGGCAGCGCGCGCGATATTGTTCTGACAGCCGAGATCGACACGCCCATCGCGGCGGATCACGATCGCGTCGGACAGCTCCTCTCGAACCTGCTCGCCAATGCGGTCGCGCATGGCGCCCCGGATATGCCGGTTCACGTCAACGCGTCGACGGATGGTGGCCGGTTTGTGCTGTCGGTGACGAATTTCGGCAAACGTATCCCGGAAGAAATCCTGCCAAGCCTCTTTTCACCCTACGTTCGCGGCAGGACGGAGGGCGCAGGCTTGGGCCTGGGTCTCCATATCGCCTCAAAGATCGCCGAGGCGCACAACGGGTCGCTCAGCGTAACGTCGGACGACGAGCGGACGATCTTCGCCTTCTCCATGCCGCTCGACCCGACGAACTAGCCTTACATATTGCTCGCACGATCCGCGCTGCGCGGCGGGGCCGGCACGTGCGGCATGCGCTTCTGGGTTCGGCGCGGCGGCAGGACAAGTGGCCGCCCCTGCGGCGCGGCAGGCCGCAATGCTGTCAGCAGACGAAGAAATCTTTGGGCGAGATTCATGGCGACGCCTCCCGCTCTAGAAACTCGCACGCTGGCGCGGCGGTTCCCTTGGCTGTTGGCGCTTTTCGCCAGCCGCTGCCCGGGGTATCGCGGCCGGCGGCTCTCAAGATTGTTCCAAACAAAAAAGCCCGCTTCCGCGGGCTTTGTCATTTCCGTATCTGCGCGAGATTTACGCCGCCGCGTGCTTTGCCTCGGCGATCACGCCGACGAGGTCGTCGACCACCTGCTCGACCAGCCTCGAGTCGTCGCCTTCCGCCATGACGCGGATCAGCGGCTCGGTGCCGGACGGGCGGATGACGATACGGCCAGAGTGGCCGAGCCGGTTGCGCGCGTCCTCGATCGCCGACTTCACCACCGGCAGCTCCAGCGGCTTGCCGCCGGAGAAGCGGACATTCTTCAGAAATTGCGGCACCGCGTCGAACTTCTTGCAGACCTCGCTTGCCGGTCTACCCTGACGCTTGATGCAGGCCATCACCTGCAGCGCCGAGACAAGCCCGTCGCCGGTGGTCGAGAAATCGGAAAGCACGATGTGGCCGGACTGCTCGCCGCCGACGTTCAGGCCATGCGCGCGCATGTGCTCGACCACGTAGCGGTCACCGACCTTGGTGCGGTGGAGCTGAAGCCCGATGCCGCCGAGGAAGCGCTCGAGCCCGAGATTGGACATGACGGTCGCGACCACGCCGCCGCCGGCGAGCCGGCCGCTCTGGTTCCAGCTTTCCGCCACCAGCGCCATGATCTGGTCGCCGTCGATGATCGTGCCGTTCTCGTCGCAGATCACCATGCGGTCGGCGTCGCCGTCGAGCGCGATGCCGATATCGGCGCGCACCTCGTGCACCTTCTTGGTCAGCGCCAGCGGATCGGTCGAACCGCATTCCTTGTTGATGTTGAAACCGTTCGGATCGTCATTGATGGCGAACACTTCCGCGCCTAGTTCCCAGAGCGCGGCAGGCGCCACCTTGTAACCGGCGCCGTTCGCGCAATCGATGACAATGCGCAGTCCCGACAGCGACATGGAGCGCGGCATGGTCCGCTTGGCGAACTCGATGTAGCGGTCGTGCACACCGTCGATACGTTTGGCGCGGCCGAGCGAGTCGGAATCCGCCGTCGTGATCTCGATCTGGTCGTCGAGCATCGCCTCGATGCGCTGCTCGATCTCGTCGGAGAGCTTGTAGCCGTCCGGGCCGAACAGCTTGATGCCATTGTCGTAATACGGATTGTGCGAAGCCGAGATCATCACGCCGAGGTCGCAGCGCAGCGAGCGCGACAGCATCGCCACTGCCGGCGTCGGGATCGGGCCGAGCAGGAACACATCCATGCCGGCGGCGCAGAAGCCCGCCACCATGGCGTTCTCGATCATGTAGCCGGAGAGCCGCGTGTCCTTGCCGATCACAACACGATGACGGTGTGAGCCATTCTTGAAGGACATGCCGGCCGCCATGCCGACCTTCATCGCCACTTCTGGCGTCATTGGAAAACGATTGGCCCGTCCCCGGATGCCATCGGTACCGAAATATTTATTAGCCATTCTTCGCTGGATGTCCCGCCAACCTTGAGGGTTGATTGCCATGACTCGACGGCATCTTTAGCATCACTTTGTGTGAGCCGGTGTTACCGAATTGCCGCGACGTTCTAGTTTCAACGGTACGGCCTAACAACCCCCTAACGCAGGGTGAGGCCTGTGGCCGGCTAGCGCAGGGTCAGAATCCAGTCCCTTAACAGAGCAACCGCGTCAGGATCGGCCAGATGCCGGCCAAGTTCTGGCATCATCACGCCGGGCTCCGTGCTTTCCACCCGGTAGAGCAGGATCGAGCCGTCCGGATCGCCCGGTTTTATGTCGAATTCGCGCCCGCCGGAGCCTTTCCCGGCCGCAACAGGCCGCTTGTTGATGCCGATGGCGACCGGATTCTGCTCGTTGAAGGTCAAGAAAAGCCCGGAATTCGAGGCCGGACCCTCGCGCCGGTGGCAATGCGCACAGTTCACGTCCAGCCAGGCGCGCGCCCGCGCATCGATCGGCGCTGCGGAATCCCGCGCGTTCGGCACGTCCGGTGGATTTTCCGGCAAATTCGCCAGAATTCCAAGCTCCGACCAGTGCGAAAGCTGGTTTTTTGCATCACTTCCGGTGGTTAGGTTCAGGTTCCGCGCCTTCGGCCCGAGCGGCACAATCTCGCCGTTGAAGGCATGGCAGCCCTTGCACTGATTACGGTTCGGCACTGCGTAAGTAAACGCTAACGGGCTTCCATCGGCCGCAATCGTCTCAATATCCACCTTGGCGCCGGCGATCTTCAGCACAGCCTCGGTCTGCTCCGCGTTCCAGACATAGGCCTGCGACAGCCAGCCGGAATCTTGTCTGAGCATCACTCTCGTTTCGATGACGCGGATGTTTTCGTCGGGCTTGCGGTAATCGGCGGGAAACGCGAAGGTCTTGATCAGCGCGGAGCCAACCGGGAAATCGAACGCTTCGGTCTCGTCATAGGCCGCCTGCTTGCCTTTCGGCACATAGACGAAGCGGTATTTCAGCGCGTTGTCGGAAAAGAGCGGCGTGGCGATGGTGAACGGCACCACGCCCTCGGCCGGCGTCTGCGCCTTCAGATCGTCGAAGAATCCGAACTCGGACAGAAGTTTTGGTGGCGATTTCGCCAGGATCAGGGTGTCGTTGGGGGTGGCGTGGGCAATTGCGGGCTGGAGAAAGAGAGCCACGAGCGCCCCCTCCACCGTGCTTCGCACGGTTCCCCTCCCCCGCTTCGCAGGGGAGGATCCAAGGTCGCGGCTGTCATCGCCCATTGATCCTCCCCCGTTTACGGGGCAGTGGGACGGCCGAAGGCGGTGGAGGGGGCGCAAATTATTAAGCCCCGCCACCCTGCGGCAGCTTTACGGCCTCAGGCTCCGGCAACGATCCCTTGTAGCCGCTGATGTCCGTGTCCGGCCACCAGCCCCAGGGCAGCAGGAGCTGCGAGATCATCTTGAGATTGACGAAGCTCGTGCCTTCGGCCTCGTCGATGTAGACGCGGTTTTCGGCGGACGTCCACGAGAAGTATTCCGGAATGGTCGTCACCCCGTCCCAGACGATGTCCGGCACCGGCGTGCCCGACACGTCCGAAATCGTCTTGCCGACCTCGCCGTCGGGTGCCGCGCCGCCCTCGCCATAGCTGTTGCCGTGCACATACACGCCGCGCGGTACAAACATGTAATTCTCGTCCTCGTAGTCGTTCGGATAGGCCGCGATCAGCACATGCGCGGTGCCATTGCCGTCAAGCTTGTTGTTGAAGACGTGCACGTTGCGGTTCGCCATCACCATGATGCCCATGCCCTTCGGCACGATCGCCACCATGTTGCCCTTCGGCGCGAAGTTTGCCGTATCGTTGTCGACGACCTCATTGTCGAAGACGCGGATGTCGTGCCCGCCTTGCACCGGCAGGTTCGGCAGGTCGAACACCAGGATGCCGCCGGTGTTGCGCGTCGCGACATTCTTGTAGACGTCGGCCTTGAACGAGTTTTCGATTTCGATGCCGGCGACGTTGAACTCGGCGCGCGAGTTGCGCACGATGATGTTTTCCGACTGGCCGACATAGATGCCGGCATCCGCAGCACCCCGCACCGTCACGCCGTCCACCAGCACATTCTTCGACGACACCGGATAGACTCCGTAGGCGCCGTTCTTGGCGTCCGGCCCGTTCGTCCATTCGACACGCAGGTTGAGGAAGGATATCTGATCGGAGCCCTTCGACTTGACGCCGTCGCCCTTGGTGTCCTCGACGGCAAAATCCTTCAGCACGACGCGGTCCGATGTGACGAGCAGGCCCTCACCCGAGCCGGTCTGCCCCTTGAAGGACAGCACCGTCTGGTCAGGCCCGGCGCCCGTCACGATGACATCGTCAACATCGAGCGACAGACCCTCAGTGAGATCGAAACGCCCGGCGCCGATCCGCACCGTGTCGCCCGGCTGCGCAAGAATCAGCGCCTCGACAAGCCGCTCGGCGGCACCCTCGTCGGCCTCGACCACATGCTCCGCGGCCAGTGAAACTGAAGCCCAGACCGTTGAAGAGACCAAGACCGTGGCCAGGAAAACTTTACGCAGCATCGTCCACCTCCCGGAAGCTGACATGTCTTGACGATGCGCGCCGTTTGGACGACTGTCAAGAAAAAGTGAAAGTGTTTCACTTATGGACCAGCCGACCCGCCAGGCCCCAGCGGCACGGCCCGTCGCGCCCCGCCAGGCGCGGGCGCTGAGGACCCGCGAGACGCTGCTCGACGCGGTGGAAAAGATCGTGGCGACCGAAGGCGGCCAAGCCGTCACCACCACGCGCATCGCAGGTGATACGGGCGTCGCCGTCGGTACAATCTACCGCTATTTCGCCGACCGCGAGGCGCTGATCCTCGCCGCTTACGACCGCACGGTGGAGCGCATCGTGGCGGACAGCGCACAAGCCCTGCAGCGCCTGCCCTCCGGCCGGATCGCCCCGGCTGACGCGGCGAAGGAACTCCTCACCGCGTATCTTGCCGCGGCGGAAACCATTCCCTCCCACGTCGGGCTGCTCGCCGAGATGCGGAAACTCCAGCCGGTCGAAGCCGACCAGCATGGCATCAACCAGTCCGGCATTCTCCGCGATCTGTTCCTGCCATTCTTCGAACGATTCCTGCCGGACACCCCGCCGGCCGATCCGACGAAACTCGGTTTCGCCGGCGTGCTCGTCGGCACGATGGTGGACCTTTATCTCGTCACGCCCGACAGGGCTGCGAAAGCAAAGCTGAAAGCCGAGATCGATGCGCATGTGGCGCTGATCGTCGAGCGATTTGCTTAGCCGCGCAGGCCCGGCGCAAAACCTTGTGCTGGACCTGTGGCAGCCACCGCGGCGCCGTCAGGATGCGCGAACAAAGGGAGGCATGTCATGACCGTCACCATCCGCCCGCTGGAGAAATCCGATCACGCCGAATGGCGCAGGCTCTGGACGCTCTATCTCGAGTTCTACAAGACAACCGTCCCAGAAGAGGTCTACGCCACGACCTGGCAACGGCTCTTCACCGAAGGCGAGTTCGAACCCAAGGGTTTTATCGCGACGCTGGACGGCAAGCTGGTTGGCCTGACGCACTATCTGTACCACCGCTCCTGCTGGTCACTGGTCAACAACTGCTACCTGCAGGACCTCTTCTCGGACGCATCCGCGCGCGGAAAGGGCGTCGGCGCAGCGCTCATCAAGGCGGTCCAGGAGGAAGCCGGCAAGCTCGGCATCAAGAACGTCTACTGGATGACCCACGAGACCAATGACACCGCCCGTCGCCTCTACGACTACGTCGCGCGGCGGACGGGGTTCATCGAATACGATTTGATGTAAGGCCAAAGCTGAGCTGCCTCGCTGAGACCAACTGCCAAGGCAGACCATTCCATAGCGTGATTGGCTGCAAGCTTTCGAAGCAAACGCTCATCGGCCGTCACCAAAACGGTTCCAAGCCGTGCCGCGGCAAGCAAGTAGAAACAGTCATAAGCTGGGTGGTTGAGCGCGAGAGCCAGGCGGCATGCGTCCGCTAACAGCGATTGCGACGGCAAGATGCGAGGCTTGAAATGTTGAAGCGCCGCTAACGCGTCCTCGACGTCCGCCGGACCAAGAGCACCTCTGGCGACCTGCTTCCACAAGATGTTGGCGATTTCGGCGAAGAGGATGTCTGGAACGACAAACTTATGACGTGCTCGCAACTTCAAAGCCTGTGGACTATCGCCCTCTGGAATTAGCCATTTTGCGACGACACTGGAATCAACGACGATCTGCTCACCGTCACCGCTCATCCCGGCTTTCCCGCATCAAAACCTCAGAGGCGGTGAAACGACGCCCTTTCAAACGCTCCCGCAACTTAGCGGCAAGTTGATCAAAGGTTAGATCTTCGTCGTCACCGGGCAATGCTGATTCAAGGATAGCGCGATGCTCAGCCTCCGCGGAGCGGCCATTCTTGGTGGCCCGCTCTTTGAGACGCACGATTATCTCGTCGTCGACATTTCGAACGTGCAAACTGGCCACTGCTAAATCTCCTTCAGCCCATCATATAGCATTTTGCTAGCACTCCGTCCATCTTGCGCCCGGTACTCGCGCGTTGCACAGGTGAAGCCATGTTCATCCCCTTCTTCCTCGAACTGAAAGCCGCGCGCGTCCCCGTGTCGCTGCGCGAATATCTGACGCTGCTCGAAGGCATGGAGGCCGACCTCGTCACCTATGACGTCGAGGGCTTCTACTATCTGGCGCGCGCCGCGCTGGTGAAGGACGAACGTCACATCGATCGTTTCGACCAGGTGTTTTCGCATGTCTTCAAGGGTGTCGAGGCGCTGTCGGGCGAAATGGCGATCGACGTTGCCAATCTGCCGGAGGAATGGCTCCGCAGGCTCGCCGAGAAGCACCTGACAGAGGAGGAGAAGAAACTCGTCGAGGCGCTTGGCGGCTTCGAGAAGCTGATGGAAACGCTGCGCCAGCGGCTCGAGGAACAGAAGGGCCGTCACCAGGGCGGCTCGAAGTGGATCGGCACCGCCGGCACCTCGCCCTTCGGCGCGTATGGCTACAATCCCGAGGGCGTGCGCATCGGCCAGGAGACGAGCCGTCACCGCCGCGCGGTCAAGGTGTGGGACAAGCGCGAGTTCAAAAATTTCGACGACACGGTCGAACTCGGCACGCGCAACATCAAGGTCGCACTGAAACGGCTGCGCCGGTGGGTGCGCGAGGGCGCGGACGAAGAACTCGACCTGCCCGGCACCATCCACGCCACCGCCGAGCACGGCTATCTCGATGTGCAGACGCGGCCCGAGCGCCGCAACGCCGTGAAGCTGTTGATGTTCTTCGACGTCGGCGGCTCGATGGACGATCACATCAAGGTGGTCGAAGAACTGTTCTCCGCGTCGCGCGCCGAGTTCCGCCAGCTCGAATATTTCTACTTCCACAACTGCCTCTATGAAGGCGTATGGAAGGACAATCGCCGCCGGCATGCCGAAACCATGTCGACGCAGGACGTGCTCCACAAATACGGCCACGACTACAAGGTGATCTTTGTCGGCGATGCGTCGATGAGTCCCTACGAGATCGCCTATGCCGGCGGTTCGGTCGAGCACTGGAACCCCGAGCCCGGCATCGTCTGGCTGCAGCGCGTGCTGGCGCAATGGCCGAACGCGGTGTGGCTGAATCCGACCGCCGAGAAGCACTGGGGTTACACGCATTCGATCGGCATGATCCGCGAGATCTTTTCCGAGCGCATGTACCCGCTCACCCTTGCCGGCCTCGACGCCGCGACGAAGGAACTGTCACGCAAGCACTAGAGCAATTCCAGCAGAAGTGTGAGCGGTTCTGCGTCCGGAATTGCGGCTAAAATAAACAGCTAGAGCGGGTCGGCGTTTCGAAGAAACGGTGAACTGCTCTAACGGCGCTCCGGGCAGCGCCTCAAATCAGCGTCGCGATCACCAGCCAGAGCAGCGCGCCGGTCCGCGCATAGCTCGCCGTCCTCTGGTCGGCGAGCTGCTCAGCAGTGCGCCACACCGCGAAGACGAGGAAGAGGTTGTAGGGCAGCGGCGTCAGATAGACCATGATCGACGCCCACACCGGCCATTTCAGCCCGAGCACGATTAGCGCGGCGAACGAGGTGACGATGTTGATCACCGTGCCGACGACGATCATGTCGAACCAGAACAGCCGGTCGAGCGAAACGGCGCCCAGCCAGCGGGCGCGGAAGAATCCCGCCGTGTCGTTCGCCAGAAAATCCTGGTCCGCCATCGGACCGTCCTTGCCGTTTCAGCCGGAAAACCGGCAGCCTACGTGACTTGAGTATTCAGGTCAGGCCGAGTCGGAGTCAACGACGGGCGCGCAGCGACCAAAATGGTGACTCGCGAGAACCGGAGCGGAGCGTACATTTAGTACGTGAGCACCGGAAGCGCAGAGAGCCGCCATTTGCAGACCAGCCTCACCTGAATATCAGACCATGCCGAGCGCGGCCTTGTAGAGGTCGAGAATCGCTTCCTCCTCCTGCCGCTCGGCCTGATCCTTCTTGCGCAGCCGGATCAGCGTGCGCACTGCCTTGGTGTCGAAGCCGGTGCCCTTGGCCTCGGCATAGACTTCCTTGATGTCGTCTGCGAGCGTCTGCTTCTCCTCCTCGAGACGCTCGATGCGCTCGATGAAGGCGCGCAGCTGGCCGGCGGCGACGGTCTGGCTATCTTCTTTCTTTTCAGCAGCAGCGGCCATTCTCTTTTAACTCCGGAAAAAAGCGACTCGTGAAAGGCAGGCCAAGGTCGATGCCCGACCGGGCGGGATGGGTCAAGGTCTTCCGTCTGTGGAAGACGTGTGCAGAGCCAATCTAATGATCCAGCGGCCTTCTCTTCTCGAATTCCGCCTTCTTGGCGTCGCTCGCTTCGGTCTGGTGCTTCGCCTGCCACTCCGCATACGGCATGCCGTAGATGATCTCGCGCGACTCGTCCTTCGACATATCGAGGCCGGCGGCGTTTGCCGCGTCGCGATACCAGTTGGACAGGCAGTTGCGGCAGAAGCCGGCCAAATTCATCAGGTCGATGTTCTGCACATCCGTGCGGGTTCTGAGGTGCTCGACCAGCGTGCGGAAGGCGGCGGCCTCGAAGTCGCGCTGCTGGTCCGGCGTGAGGTGTGTCGTCATCGGGCTGTCCTTTCCGGCGAGTGCGCTACGGGACCGGTGCGCGAGCCGAACTGTTTTGCCTCATGAATATCGGAACGCCGGTTGATCGCGTCAACGATGGGCGCCAGCCGGGCTGCCCATTCGTCTGCGCCGGCTTCGTCCGCGATCAGGTCCTGCCGGATCTCGATCAGCGCATGCGCGAAACCGTTGACGATGGCATGCTTGTACATCGTGTCGCCCTTCAGCGCGCCGTCATAGGGCTCGTTGTCGCCCACCACAAGCGCCGGGTCCGCCGCCAGCATGTCGAGCAGCGGCTTTGCCGCCCGGTCGTCGGCGTCCCACAACACGCCGACATGCCAGGGCCGCGCGAAACCTTGCATCACCGGCGTGAAGGAATGCACCGAGAAGATGAACGGCGGCGCCTTGGAGGCAGACGCGACCGACGCGATCAGCGCGCCGACCGCATCGTGATAGGGCGCGTAGAACAGGTCGATGCGGCGCTGCCGCTCCTCCGGCGCCATCGGGTAGTTCGACGGCACGATCGTGCCGTCATAGAGCTGGCGGATCAGCGTCGGGTCGTCCTCGCCCCTGTTCGGATCGATCAGCAGCCGCGAGAAATTCGCGATGATGCCGGGCACGTCAAGCAGCGCCGCCAGCCGACGCGTCACCCACTCGACGCCGATGTCATAGGCGATATGCCGGTCGAACTCGGACGCCGGCAGGCCGAGATCGCCATATTCGTCCGGCAGGTCGCGCCGCGCATGGTCGGCGATCAGCACCAGGCCCTTCGACCGGTCGCCTTCGATGATGTCGAATGGAGCAAACTGCGACGTGCGGGTCATGAGGGGAGTCGGATCTGGCTGCGAAGGGCGAAAGTTCGTCTTTTCATGAAAGCCCCGAATCAGGCAATGCCGTTGTTTAGCCAATCTTTTCGCCGACTTTGCGCTTCGGGCGCGGAAAACCTGCTTCGCATGCCAATCTAAATCGATTGGTAAGCGCGTTGACATGCGCTTGGACTTTTCCGAAAAGGGGCTTCTACAGCGATGACATTACGCATCAGAGGTTCAGACATGGGAACGCTGGGAAGGCACGGCAGTCGCCTCGCGGCGTCCGCATTGCTGCTGGCCGTTTCCGCTCCCGCTGTCGCCACCCTGTCCGCCGCTCCTGCCCTGGCTGATTTCCGCGTCTGCAACGCCACCCAGAATCTGGTCGGCGTGGCGATCGGCTATCGCGCCAAATCCGGCTGGGTCACCGAAGGCTGGTGGCATGTCGAGGGATCGACCTGCAAAACGCTGATCGAAGGCGCTTTGTCATCGCGCTATTATTATCTTTATGCAGAAGACGCCGAGCGCGGTGGGCGCTGGGACGGTCCGATCAGCATGTGCGTGGCCGAAAAAGAGTTCAAGATAGCGGGCGTCGCGGATTGCTTCGCCCGTGGATTCCAGCGCGCCGGCTTTCAGGAACATGACACGGGCGAGCAGTCGAGCTGGATGGTCCAATTGACTGACGAACCCGCTGCGGACGGCAATGCCGCCCAAACGGAAACGAACAGTCAATGAGACGCAGCCGCAGGGTCAAGATCCTCGCAACCATAGGTCCCGCTTCCTCCGAACAGCAGATGATCGGAAAACTCTTCGACGCCGGCGTCGACGTTTTCCGCATCAATATGAGTCATACCGACCACGATCTGATGCGCACCCTCGTCGAGCGCATCCGCGCGGTCGAGGAAGAGAAGCGCCGACCAATCGGCATCCTCGCCGACCTGCAGGGTCCGAAGCTGCGCGTCGGCAAATTCAAAAACACGAAGGAAGAGCTGACCGTCGGCCAGACCTTTACGCTGGACGACAGCACCGAACTGGGCGACGGCAAGCGCGTTCATCTTCCGCATCCCGAGATCCTGACCGCGGTCGAGCCGGGCGACCGGCTCCTGATCGACGATGGCAAGCTCGAACTGAAAGCGGTAAAGACCGATGGCCGCTCGATCGAATGTGTCGTCGTCGCCGGCACGAAGATTTCCGACAAGAAGGGCGTCAGCCTGCCGGACACGGAGCTTCCCGTCGGCGCGCTGACGGAGAAGGATCGCAGGGACCTCGACGCGGTGCTTGCCACCGGCGTCGACTGGGTGGCGCTCTCGTTCATCCAGCGCCCGGAGGACCTTGCCGAAGCGCGCAAGATCGCGCGTGGCCGCGCGCTGCTGATGTCTAAGATCGAGAAGCCGCAGGCGGTGGCGCGGCTGGCCGAAATCATCGAACTGTCCGACGCGCTGATGGTGGCGCGCGGCGATCTCGGCGTCGAAATGCCGATCGAATCTGTGCCCGGCATCCAGAAGCAGATCACTCGCGCCGCGCGCAAGGCTGGGAAGCCCGTGGTGGTCGCAACGCAGATGCTGGAATCGATGATCACCGCGCCGGTGCCGACGCGCGCCGAAGTGTCGGACGTGTCGATCGCCGTCTTCGAAGGCGCCGACGCGATCATGCTCTCTGCCGAATCCGCCGCCGGCCAGTATCCCGTCGAGGCGGTTTCCATGATGCATCGCATCGCCGAGCAGGTCGAAAAGGACCCGCTCTATCCGAGCATCATCAATGCCCAGCGTTCCGAGCCTGAAGCGACCGGCGCCGACGCGATCTCGCTCGCCGCGCGCGAGATCGCCGAGACGCTGAACCTTTCAGCCATCGTCTGCTACACGGCGTCCGGAACCACCGGCATCCGCGCCGCGCGCGAACGGCCTCAGGTTCCGGTGATCGCGCTGTCGCCGATCCTGGCGACCGCGCGGCGTCTGTCGCTGCTGTGGGGCACGCATTGCGTCGTGACGCCGGATGCCAGCGATCTCGACGACATGGTCGATCGTGCATGCCGCATCGCGCGCGACGAAGAGTTCGGCAAGCCGGGCGACCGCGTCATCATCACCGCCGGCGTGCCGCTGCGCACGCCCGGCGCCACCAACATGCTGCGCATCGCCTATATCGGCTCCGACAGCGCCGGCTCCTAAGTCGGCTGTCAGGAGCTGTCAGCAATCTTTTTTACGAATCTGTCCACGGGGTATCCGCCGCGTGGGATAATTCGCTCATCGCCCTCATCGGGACCCTGGATCTAGACCAGGTTTCAGGGGAGGGCGACGGCGTCCGGGCCGGTGGCACTATGGTCGTGCTGCTGGGTGATGAACCCTCAGGTCCGGGCCCAGCCGAAAGCGATGAGGGAAACCTCAAGCGCACGGCGGGCAAGAGCGTCGGCGGGGCGCGGGAGACCGCGCCGCTTATTGTTATTCGGAAGGCTCGGCCCCGCGCCCCGCTTCCCGAACCGCGACGCCTCGACCGGCGAAGCCGTGTCGGGAAAGCGAGTCGCGGCACTGGGACTGCACCTCAGAAGATCGAGGTGTGTTCTTTGACAATGGCCAGGCCGGCAAAAAACCGGAGCGTGGCGATGATGAAATTTGGCTACTGCGCGAGCAGTGCTTCGGGCGGGGCCTTCTCGTTGACACACATACCCTCGCCGTGACGATCACCGGCGATCCGCGCCTCCACCGCTCGCCCAAGCGTCTGCAGATCGCCGCCCTTGCCGCCAACCTTTTCGATCGCGGCTGCGACGAGGTCCGACGCGATCCAGTCCGGCTTGTGGCCGAGATTCTTGATCCAGACGAGCTCGGCATTCGGGATGTCGCGCGCCAGCCCGATCGAGTGCAGCTCCTCGTAAACGACAGTGTCGTAATCGCCGGAGATGACAACGGTCGGCGCGGCGATCTCCTTGTATCGCGGCTGCGTTTCCGTGACGTGTTTGTGCAATCCCTGCACGTCGATCGCGTTGGCGCGGAATGCGCCTGGCCTCAAGACAAGCTCAATGGAAGCACGCTTGATGTAGTCGTCCGGAACGGCATTCGGGGCGAACACGCAGGCCGTCGCGCCGGCCATACGCGTTGTGCCGGCAGGCCCGGCGATCGTCTCGGCGAACAGGCGCCCGATGACAGGCCGCGCGGTCAGCTTGTAATACCAGGAGGTTGCGCCGCCCGGCCAAGGATGAGTTGCGGCCGCCAGGAATACGAGACCGGTGGTGCGCCCGGGATAAGCCAGCGCGAAAGCGCCTATCGCGCCGCCGCCGAAAGAATGGCCGACGATGATCGCTTTCTCGATGCCGACATGGTCCATCAGCGCGGCGATGGTTTTCGCTTGGCCGAACGGCGTCTCGTTGCGCTCGCCGCGCTCCGACCAGCCGTGGCCGGGGCGGTCGAGGAACAGCATTTCGGCCTTGCCCTCGAGCAGCGGCCGGATCGGCACCATCTGGTCGAGCAGATTGGCGCTGGCGCCATGGATGAACACGACCGGTGGCAGCGTCGAATTCTCCGCAGGCACATGGACGTAGTGCAGCCGCGTGCCGTTGACCGTCGCGAAGCTGCCAATCGGCGGGTTGCGCCGCTCGATCAGCCAGGCATTCAGCCGCGTCAGCCCGGCAAGGGCGAGCAGCAGCGCAAGCAGGAAGGCGATTGATGCGTAAAGAAGGTTCATGCGGGGCGAGAACGAAACCGGCGGGACTAAGAACCTATACGTACCGGTTCGCGAAAAAGGTTCAAATACCTTCGCCGGCCAGTTCCTCGGACAGCGTCGCGACCTCGTTCTGGGCGCTGCGCATCATCGGGTAGATGTCGAGCACGCGCTGATAGGCTTGCAGCGCCAGTTCGTTGCTGCCGCGGTTCCTGAGCATCTGCGCCATGCCCGACAGCGCGCCGAAATGGCGCGGCTCGAGCCGCAGCGTATGCTCGATGTCGGCCATCGACTTGGAGAAATTGTTCATCATGAAATGGACCGTGGCGCGGCGGTTCCAGCCCTCGGCGAAGTCAGGCTCCATCACGACCACCTGATCAAGGAAATCGAGTGCGACGTCGAACTTCTTGTCCTCGGTCGCTTTTGCCGCCCACTGCATCATCAGGTCGATCGAGGCGCTGCCCGATTTGAACCACTCGTTCCATATCTGCTGCGAGATGCGTTCGGCCTTGCGCTCGTTGCGCTCGCGCTTCAGGTCGGCAAACAGCCTGTCGAGGCGGTTTTCGGCCGGCGCTGCGAGCGGAGCGGCCTTGTCGGCCGGCGGGGCCGCTGCTTCGGGTTCGGGGGTCGGCGCGGGATAGGCCGGATCCTGGATGATCTCGCCTTCCGGCTCCAAAGCTTCTTGCGCCAAGGCCGGTAAAGCCGCGCCAAGAATCACCGCGAGGGAAAAAGCGAAAACGCTCCGCATGCCGGGAATCTAGCCCGCGCGCGCGAAGCGTCAAACTGAAATTCGTGTGATGCCAGCCTTCTCCGCGCCTTGTTCAGGCCGGAAAGCAGCCAAAATCGATCAACCTTGGCGAGCCTTGTAGCGCGGCGCGGTCTTGTTGATGATGTAGATGCGGCCCTTGCGGCGAACCATGCGGTTGTCGCGGTGGCGACCCTTCAGGGCCTTGAGCGAGTTCTTGATCTTCATTGGTTTAGCCCGAAATCAAAAGCGCGCCGCCAGTACTCGCCTGGCTAGGCGCGCGAAAATCGTGGCTGGCTCATAAACGAAGAGCCTCGCCGCTGTCAACCTATGAGCCTATCGGCCGGATTCGCGTCAAATGGCCCATTTTCCGGCCCGGACGGCTTTCGGCCTTGCCGTAGAGGTGGATCACCGTCTGCGGCTCGGCATAAAGCTCCGGCAGCCGGGCCAGATCGTCGCCGATCAAATTCTCCATGACGCAGTCCGAATGACGCTTGGTGGTCACCAGCGGCAGCCCGGCAATGGCCCGGATATGGTGCTCGAACTGCGATACCGCGCAGGCGGCTTCCGTCCAATGACCGGAATTGTGCACCCGCGGCGCGATCTCATTGGCGATCAGCCCGGCCCTGCTGGCGAAAAACTCGATGCCCATCACGCCGACGTAGTTCAAATTGTGCATGACCACGACGGCATATTCCTGCGCCGCGATCGAGGTCGCTTGCGAAATCTTCGCCGGCACGGTGGAGGTCCGCAAAATACCCTCGCGATGCACGTTCTCGGCCGGATCGTAGGTGATACAGGAGCCGTCGATCGCCCGAACGCCGATCACGGAGATCTCGCGCTCGAACGGGACGAGCTCTTCCATAATCAGCGGCACGCCGCCCATGGATTGGAACACACCGGCCGGATCGACAGTCTCGCCGCGTCGAAAGACGCGCTGGCCCTTGCCGTCATAGCCCATGCGGCGTGTCTTCAGCACGCCCTCGCCGCCAAGCTCCTTCAGCACATGCGCGAACCGCTCGTCGCTATCGACCTGGCCGAATTTGACGATCGGCACGCCGCTCTCGCCAAGAAAGCGTTTCTCGATCAGCCGGTCCTGTGAAACTTCCAGCGCCCGTGGCGGCGGGTAGACCGGCACCGATTTCGCCAGCGTCTCGGCGGCCTCAACGGGCACGTTCTCGAATTCATAGGTGACGACGGCCGTGCTCTTTGCAAGCTCAGCCAGCGCCGCCGCATCGTCATAGGCCGCGACGATATGCTGGTTCGCAACTTGCGCGGCGGGACAGTCCGCCTGCGGTTCGAGGATGACGGTTCGGTAGCCAAGGCGGGCGGCGGCCATCGCCAGCATGCGGCCGAGCTGGCCGCCGCCGATAATGCCGATCACCGATCCGGGCGCGAGTGGTCCGCTCATTCCTTGTCCGATGGGGCTTCGGCGACCTTGGCCGACTGCTCCGCCCGCCAAATGTCGAGGCGCCCGGCGAGCTTGTCGTCGGACAGCGCCAGCACGGCCGCTGCCAGCAGCGCGGCATTGACCGCGCCCGCCTTGCCGATGGCAAGCGTCCCGACTGGAATGCCGGCCGGCATCTGGACGATGGAGAGCAGCGAGTCCTGCCCGGACAGCGCCTTCGACTCGACCGGCACGCCGAACACAGGCAGCGGCGTCATCGCCGCCGTCATCCCGGGCAGATGCGCCGCCCCGCCGGCCCCGGCGATGATCACCTTATAGCCGGCCTTCTTGGCGCCCTTGGCGAAGGCATAGAGCCGGTCGGGCGTGCGGTGGGCGGAAACGATTTTCTGCTCGAAGCCGACGCCGAGCGAATCGAGCGTCTCGGCGGCATGTTTCATGGTCGTCCAGTCGGACTGGCTGCCCATGATGATGGCCACGTCGCGGCGCTTGTTTTTCACAGCCTATCCCCAGGCGGAAGGAATGCGCCGCGTAGCCGAAACGGCCCCGACTCGCAAGGTCGGATAGGAAGCCAGGTCCAGGGGCAGGTTAGGCGATGATGTCGGGGATGATCTTGTCCTCAAGCTGCTTCAGCCTGTCCTTGAGGACAAGTTTCTTCTTCTTCATGCGCTGGATCTGCAGCGGGTCGCAGCCCGTGGCCATCATGGCGTTGATCGCCGCGTCGAAATCCGCATGTTCCTGTTTCAGCCGCGCAAACTCGAGACGAATCTCGGCCTGTTCCTGATCCTGCATGTCCACGGTCTGCAAGGCCCTCGAACGCCGTTAGCCGGCGCCTTTTTGAATGGCCGGCAGACGCTTCGTCTCCGGCGCGCCGCCCATAGCATATTTTCACGTTTTCGCGAAATCCCGCCATGTAACATTCGACATCCGAACCGGATGGTGGCACACTGTCATTGTACCGTCACGGTCTCGGGCCTGCGGTGGACCGCCCGTGATGGTGTCATCGAGGAAACCATAGAAGGGAGATCCGCTCATGTCTCTTGAATCCCATCTTGAAGAGCTGAAGCGTAAGCACAGCGACCTGTCGCGCGAGCTCGACGAAGCAATGTTGCATCCGTCGGTCGACGATCTGGAAATCGTGCAGCTGAAGCGGCGCAAGCTGGCAATCAAGGACGAGATGGAACAGCTTAGGGCCACGACTCACTGACCCGTTAAGCTGAGAGTCTTTCGCCGCGAAAGATGCGGCTCAAGCGCCGGCGACGCGAGGTGTCGCCGGCAGCAACGGTTGATTTTCCTGTCTGAACAGCCGAAAGCCCGCTTTAGCGGGCTTACTTCGCTGCTATGAGGCTTGCCAGAACTGGTCGAGCCACAGATTGAGCGGCATGAAGCCGGTATTGCTCACCGCATAGATGCGCTTTGTGCCCTCCGACCGGGCATGCACCAGCCCGGCGTCGAGCAAGACCTTCAAATGTTGGGAGACTGCAGGTCGGGAGACAGGAAGACCCGAAGCAAGCTCATTCACAGTCTTGGGTCCACGGCGAAGTTCTTCGAGTAGAAAACGCCGATTCGGGTCGGCGATCGCCATGAACGGGTCTGGAACCATTGCCTTATTAGTTAACCAAGATCGTCCGCTTTACAACGCCCGCGCGCAGGAGTTGCAAGAATTATTCTCGTGGTGTTGCAGATTTTGTACGCGGATCGAGCCGCGCCGCCTCCGGCGTGACCGAACGCTCGATCGGTACTGTCTTGAAAGCCTCGCGCGCGGCGACCGGCACCGGGGCGCGGCGGCGGATGCGCAAGAGCGTGTAGACCGCGAGCGCGGAATGCGCGAGCGCGGTGGCCAGGAACAGGCTCTCCGGCGTCAGCGAGCCCATCAGGCTGGCACCGAGCATCGGCCCGACCATCGTGCCGAAACCGTACAATAGCAGCAGGCCGCCCGAGACTTTGACGAATTCTTCCGGGCTGGCGTGATCGTTCGCATGCGCTACCGCGATCGAATAGAGCGTATAGGCAAGCGCGCCATAGGCTGCCGTCAGCATCAGGATGAAGACGGCCGAGCGCGGCGCAACCAGGAAAATGAGAACGCCGATGGCTGCCGCGATGAAAGCTGCGCCGGCAAGCACGTAGCGGCGGTCGGTTGTGTCCGAGACGCGGCCGACGGGCATCTGCGTCACCGCGCCGGCGACGACGACGAGGCTCATCATCAGCGCGATTTCGGCCGTGCTTATGCCGACCCGCGCGCCGTAGACCGCGCCCAGCGTGCCCCACGCGCCATTGGCGATGCCGATCAGAAAACAGGCCGCAAAGGAAACCGGAGAGTTCCGGTAGAGGCCTTTCAGGTCGAGCGAGACGTCTTGCAGCGGTTTTGGGCTGGCCGCGCTCGATACGGCGGTCGGGATCAGCGCCAGGCAGAAGAAGATGCCGGCGACCATGAAAAGCGATTCCTGCGCGACGTTACCGGCCGCGACGATCATCTGGCCGCCCATGATGGAGGCGTAGGTGACCATCATGTAGAGGCCGAAGACTGTGCCCCGGTTTTCGTTCGTCGCCTTCTCGTTCAGCCAGCTCTCGATGACCATGAACGCGCCTGCCATGGTGAAGCCGGTGAAGGCGCGCAGCACGATCCACACGACTTCATCGATCATGAGGCCGGTGAGCAGCGCGATGATCGCGCCCGATGCAGCGAAGGCTCCAAACGCCCGCACGTGACCGACGCGCCTCACCAGTCGCGGCGCGAAGAAGCAGCCAGCGACAAAGCCGCCCGCCCAGGCCGTGCCGAGAAGACCAAGCGATGCGGTCGAGAACCCCTCGATCTGGCCGCGCAACGGCAGCAACAGGCCATGCAGACCGGATGCGGCGAGGAGGAACGCGGTGCCGCGCAGAAGCGAGAGGATTGGTCGGTATGCCGTGAACATGTCGCTTCGTTGGACGGTTTTTAGAGATGCGGTCGCAGAACAGGGACAATGCGGCTTTTCGGCGTCCGCCGCGCCGGGAACGACTATCCGCGGCGGAAAAAGGCTTCAGCCGCCGCTTTGGTCGCGCCCTTGGTCGAAAGTTCGGCCTCCAGTCGCGCGATCTCGGACGTCAACTGGACAATGCGTTCCTGAAGTTCGGCGGCCGACAGCCGCGACAGGTCCTGCCCGATTTCGTGAACCGGCGCCTTTTTCCGCGGTTCGTCATCAAAGACAGCCATCACCAATCCTCCGTTTGCATCGAGAGGCATGCAGAATACATAGTCGAATCGGAGTGACCAAACAGGTTCGAGGAAAAGCATGCCGCGCGAAGAACTTCCTGAAAAGATGACGGCGATCGCGATCGCCGAGCCGGGCGGCCCGATGGTGCTGAAGCCCGAGCGGCGCGACCTGCCTGAACTGCGCGACGGCGAGATTCTGATCCGGGTGCGGGCTGCAGGTGTCAACAGGCCGGATGTGGCGCAGCGCGCCGGCGCTTATCCGCCGCCGCCCGGCGCCTCCGATCTGCCAGGCCTCGAAGTGGCCGGCGAAATCGTCGCGCTCGGGCCGAACACGAAGCGCTGGCGGATTGGCGATACCGTCTGCGCGCTGACGCCCGGCGGCGGCTACGCCGAATATTGCCGTGTCCACGGCACCAACGCATTGCCGATCCCGGCAGGCTTCACGTTCTCGGAAGCGGCAGCACTTCCCGAAACCTTATTCACCGTCTGGCACAATGTCTTCGAACGTGGCGCACTGAAGCCGGGTGAATGGCTGCTCCTGCACGGCGGCACATCCGGCATCGGCACGACAGCGATCCAGCTCGCCAAGGCGTTCGGTTCGTTTGTCGTGACGACTGCGGGTTCGGATGAAAAATGCGACGCCTGCACCAAACTCGGCGCCGATCGCGCGGTGAATTACAAGACCGGGGACTTTGTCGCCGCGACACGGGACGCCACGGGCGGTCAGGGCGCCAACGTCATCCTCGATATGGTCGGCGGCGATTATGTCGCGAAGAACTACGAGGCGGCTGCCGTCGAGGGTCGAGTCGTCCAGATCTCGACGCAGCGCGGCGCGGTCGGCAGCGCGGATTTCTCCAAGCTGATGGTGAAGCGGCTGGTCCACACCGGCTCGACGCTTCGGCCGCGCACCACCGAATTCAAGGCGGGCATCGCCGCCGCACTCGAGGAAAAGGTCTGGCCGCTGTTGGCGGCGCGAAAGATCCAGCCGGTGATGGACATGATCTTTCCGTTGAAGGAAGCCTGGCGCGCGCATGAGCGCATGCAGGAAGGCGAGCACATCGGCAAAATCGTGCTGGACGTCGCGTAAACCCTCTCGCCAAGATTCTTTTCCGTGCGTTGTCGATTCCGGCAAACGCCCTTCGTCGTGTTGTCGGAAACCCGGTCCAAGGAGACGATACATGACCGCCAACACAAACGACCTCGTGCTCACCCGCATCATCGACGCTCCGCGCGAGAAGGTTTATCGCGCCTGGACCGATGCAACGATCCTGCCGCGATGGTTCGCGCCAAAGCCCTGGTCAACCTCGGCCGCTGAGCTTGACGTGCGCGTCGGTGGCGCCAGCAAGGTGACGATGCGCGACCCCGACGGCAACGACTATCCGAACGAAGGCATCTATCTCGAGATTGTGCCGAACCAGAAGCTCGTCTTCACCGACGCCTACACATCCGGCTGGACGCCGTCGGAGAAGCCGTTCTTCACCGCAATCCTGACCTTCGAGGATACCGGCAACGGCAAGACGAAGTACACTGCGATCGCGCGCCACTGGCGCGCCGAGGACAAGGAAACGCATGAGAAGATGGGTTTCCACGAAGGCTGGGGCATTTGCGCCACGCAGCTCGAGGAAGTCGCGAAGACCCTCTGAATCGTTCGTCTTCAGATACCGCCGGAAACGAAAACCGCCGCCCAACGGGCGGCGGTTTCTCGTTACGGAATTTGAACTTACTTCTTGGCGCCGCCGGCCGGCTTCGCGCCCTTGGCGCCCGGCTTTTCCTTCTTCGGCTTGCGGGCTTCCTTGCCCGGACGCATCGAACCTTTCGCCATGCCAATCTCCCTTGGTTCAAGCGGCCATTCCCCCAACGGCCGTCGCGCGAATCTCGTAACCTGATTGCGCTTTTCTGCCAAGGCGGAGCGCCGGCTTATGAACCACGCAAAAGAAAGACCGGCGCATATCGCGCGCCGGCCTTTTCGATCCTGCCGAGATCAGTTCAGCGCTTCGACCTTGCCGAGATTGACGAAGATCGTCTCGCCGGACGAGTCGTCGACACCGTCATTGTCGGTGACGATGAAAGCGTCGCCATTCGTGTCGATGGCAAAGCCTTCGAGCTTGTCGACGACATAACCGTTCGTCGCCGATTTGAGATCGCCGATCAAATCGCGCGCCAGCGTCTTCTCGACCACCGGCAGTTCGCCACCGAGCTTCGCCGGCTTGAACGCATCGATTGCCACCCTGTAGAGCCGCTTCACCTTGGCAAGGTCGCCAAGCTGGTTGTCGCGCTCGACGACGTAAAGATTACCCTCATGCGCGGTGATCTCGGAAAGACCGATCCAGCCGTTTTCCGTAGCCTCGAGCGGATACCGCGCCGCAGACCATTCCTTCGCCGCCGGCGTGTAGGCGAGCAGCTTCACTTGGCCTTTCGGATCGTCCTTCCACTCACGCTGCACCGCCATCACCAGCATACGCGCATCGCCCTCGCCGACGACCGTGATCCCTTCCAGGCCGAAGCGGGTTTCACCCGCAAGCAGTTCCGCCGGGAACGGGATTTCCTGGTCGATCTTGCCTTCGGCATCGACATGGAAGACCGCATGCGGCGTGAGCTTGGCGCTGTCGCCCTCATTGGCGAGCCAGAAGCCGCCATTCGGATCGACGGCGATGCCTTCGAGGTCGAGCTTCTGCGCAGTCGCACCGTCGCGCGTCACCGTCATCTTGCCGGTGATCTTCGCCGGCTTCGACGTCGCGTCGATCGTGAAGATCGACGGCGCGTTCGTGTAGACCGAGTCGGACACGGCAAAGAGCTTGCCCGCGGCGGCCGGATCAGCCGCAAGGCCGGAGAGCGCGCCCCAGCCGAGCGGCAGGCCGCCCTCGGCGGCATCCGCGACGATCATCGGATAGCTCGCTGGATCTTCCGCGCGCTCGAAGATCATGACGTGCGAACGGGCGAGCCCGTCCTCGCCGAGATCGGTTTCGTTGGCGGTGACGAAAAGATTGCGCGACGGGATCGCGACAAGCCCTTCCGGCCCGATGCCGGACGGCAGCACCTGAAGAAACTGCGGCTCCGCACCTGTATCCTTGTACACGCCGACCAGAGACGCACGCTCCGCGCCGACGAAGATAAGCCTGTCCTCGCCGAACGTGCCGACCTCGAGACCCTCCGGCTCGATACCCTTGGAGTTGCGCTTGTCGGGATAGTGGCCGGCATGCGCCGCCTGGTATTCGAACGCCGGGCCAGATTCGTAGAGGGCCTCGCCGCTCTTCGAGAACATGGTGAAGCCGCGCGAGCCACCCTCATAGTCACCCTCATTGGCGACGACAAAACGGTCGTTGTCGAGCCACTTCACCGAGTCGGGCTCGCGAAGCTGGTTTTCTTTCTTGCCGGTGAAGTTGAACGCGCCGTCCTTCTTCGTGTCGATGTTTTCCAGCGTCACCGCCCCGGCGCTGAAATGCGCCTTCACCGTACCCGTCGCGGCGTCGACGATGGCGATGTGGTTGTTCTCCTGCAGCGTCACGGCGATCTCGCCAGCATCGTTGATCGCGACGAATTCCGGCTCCGGATCCTCCGGCGCGGTTTCGGCAAGGTCGGTCAGCTCGACCGTCTTGATCGCGGCGCAATCCACGCCGCCATTGGCGACCGGCATGATCTTGAGGTTGCCGGCAGGCATTTGCGGGATGACGCCGTCATTGACGTCCTCGTCGCGCTCGTTCTCGATGGCGATGGCGAGGAAACTGCCATCTTTGGAGAGAGTCACCGAGTCCGGCTGGCCGCCAAGGTCGCAGCTCGCTTCGATCACCTTCGTGGCGAGATCGATGATCGAGAGATTACCGGATGGCTTGTCCTTGCTCTCCGATGTGTTGATCCCGGCAAAAACCTTGCCGCCGGCAACAACCACCGAGGTCGGTTCGCCTTCGACCGCAATCGAGCCTGCGGCCTTCGGCGCTTTCGGATCTGTGATGTCGATGAAACCGACGCGGCCGGCCGGGCTGTCCGAATAGACCAGCGTCATTCCGTCCTCGGTCGCGGTGATGATTTCCGATGAGGTCGCCGTCGCCTTGTCCGCATCGGCGGGCAGATTGTCAGCCACCGCGAACGTCGCGATGCGGTTGAACATCATGTCGGCATGCGCCGGTATTGCCGTCGAAGCTGCGAGCGCGGCCGCCAAAGCGGCCAGATGGGTGGTGCGGATCATTGCCCTCTCCTGTGGTGGGTTCGGAGGGGGTTTGTGCCCGCTGGATTTCAGGCCGATGACGGTCGCGTAACAATTCCGTGACGTTTCGAGCCCGCGGCACCCTGCGCAAGATTTCTTGCTCCCGGCGCTCAAATCGCCTATATGGCCCCTGATTTCCCAGAAATTGGTGGTTTTACCACCGCCCGCGACAGGGACGCGGGCGAGGAAGAGGAATTTTACCTATGACAAACACGCTTCTGATGCCCAAGGCGACCGCCGTCTGGCTCGTCGAGAACACCGCGTTGTCCTTCGACCAGATCGCACAGTTCTGCACGCTGCACCCGCTCGAAGTCTCGGCGATCGCCGACGGTGAGGCCGCGCAGGGCATCAAGGGTCTAGACCCTATCATGACCGGCCAGCTTACTCGCGACGAGATCGCCAAGGGCGAGGCCGATACGAACTACAAGCTGAAGCTGTCCGATCCCAAGGTCCGCGTGCCGGAATCGAAGCGCAAGGGCCCGCGCTATACACCGCTGTCCAAGCGTCAGGACCGTCCGAACGCGATCCTCTGGCTGGTGCGCAATCATCCGGAGCTGAAGGATGCGCAGATTTCCCGCCTCGTCGGCACGACCAAGTCGACGATCGAGCAGATCCGCAACCGCACCCACTGGAATTCGTCCAACCTGCAGCCGATGGACCCGGTGACGCTCGGCCTCTGCTCGCAGATCGACCTCGACATCGAGGTCAACCGCGCCTCGCGCGGCAAGGAGCCTGCTGCGCCGGCCGGCGACACGCTGCTGCCGGCCTCGGTCACTGAGCGCCTGACGCCGGAAACCCAGGCGCCGAAGAAGGACGAGGAGAAAGAGCTCGACGCGAACGCGGTTTTCGCCAAGCTGTCTTCGCTGAAGTCGAAGGACCCGGAAGAGGAATAGGCTCCGCGCCCTGTCCAACAAAAAGCCCGCTCGAAGCGGGCTTTTTCTTTGTCTGAATGATCGCGATCAGCTTGACGGCTGCGGCTCCATGCCGCCTTCGGTCTCGGGACCCTTCTTGCGGCCACCGGTGGCGCCGGCCTTCGGCACGGCCGAGCCGCGCGACGGCGGCGTGTCGTCGCCGAGATCGCGAGCGGGTTTCTGGCCCGCGATGAGCTGCTTGATCTCGTCGCCCGACAGCGTCTCGTATTCGAGCAGGCCTTCGGCCAGCGCGATCCATTCCTTCTTCTTCTTGGTCAGGATCTTCTTGGCTTCCTCATAAGCCTCGTCGATCAGCCGGCGCACCTCCGCGTCGATGAGCTGCGCCGTCTCTTCCGAAACGTTCTGCGTGCGCGCCACCGAATGGCCGAGGAACACCTCTTCCTGGTTGTCGCCGTAAGCGACATGGCCGAGCTTGTCGGAGAAGCCCCAGCGCGTGACCATGGCGCGCGCGAGCTTCGTCGCCTGCTCAATGTCGGAGGCAGCACCCGAGGTGATATTCTCCTTGCCGAACTTGAACTCCTCGGCGACCCGTCCGCCCATCATGATGGCAAGGCGTGACACCATATACTTGTAGCTCATCGAGTAGCGGTCGCCCTCGGGGAGCTGCATCACCATACCGAGCGCACGGCCGCGCGGGATGATCGTTGCCTTGTGCAGCGGGTCGGCGGCCGGAACGTTGAGCGCCAGGATGGCGTGGCCGGCCTCGTGGTAGGCCGTCAACTCCTTCTCGGCCTGCGTCATCGCAGTCGAGCGGCGCTCCGCCCCCATCATCACCTTGTCCTTGGCGTCCTCGAACTCCTGCATGGTGACGAGCCGCTTGTTGCGGCGCGCCGCCATCAGGGCAGCCTCGTTGACGAGGTTCGCCAGATCGGCGCCGGAGAAGCCCGGAGTGCCGCGCGCGATGACCTTCAAATCGACGTTCGGGGCCAGCGGCACGTTGCGGATGTGGACCTTGAGAATCTTCTCGCGGCCGTTGACGTCCGGATTCGGCACCACGACCTGGCGGTCGAAGCGGCCCGGACGCAGCAGCGCCGGATCGAGCACGTCAGGGCGGTTGGTCGCGGCGATCAGGATGATGCCCTCATTCGCCTCGAAGCCGTCCATCTCGACCAGCAGCTGGTTCAGCGTCTGCTCGCGCTCGTCATTGCCGCCGCCGAGACCGGCGCCGCGATGGCGGCCGACCGCGTCGATTTCGTCGATGAAGATGATGCAGGGCGCGTTCTTCTTCGCCTGGTCGAACATGTCGCGCACACGCGATGCGCCGACGCCGACGAACATCTCGACGAAGTCAGAACCGGAAATGGTGAAGAACGGCACGTTGGCTTCGCCCGCGACGGAGCGCGCCAGCAGCGTCTTGCCGGTGCCGGGAGGGCCGACGAGCAGCACGCCGCGCGGGATCTTGCCGCCGAGCCTCTGGAACTTCTGCGGATCGCGCAGGAACTCGACGATTTCTTCCAGGTCCTGCTTGGCCTCATCCACACCGGCGACGTCCTGGAACGTCACGCGGCCATGCGCCTCGGTCAAAAGCTTGGCCTTGGACTTGCCAAAGCCCATCGCCCGGCCGGAGCCGGACTGCATTTGGCGCATGAAGAATATCCAGACGCCGATGAGCAGCAGC
>DATJTE010000132.1:0-45657 GCA_035503715.1 Rhizobiaceae bacterium
CGACGAGTGGCAGGGCTTTGCCTGGGGCATGGGCATCGACCGGCTGGCGATGCTGAAATACGGCATGCCGGATTTGCGCGCCTTCTTCGACGCCGATGTCCGCTGGCTCCAGCACTATGGTTTTCGGCCGCTGGATATGCCGACACTGTTCGGCGGGCTGAGCAGCTAGGCGAAGGATTGTTCTTATGAAACTCACCCTCTCCTGGCTGAAGGATCATCTCGAGACCAGCGCCACGCTCGATCAGATCGTCGAGCGGCTGACGGCGATCGGCCTCGAGGTCGAGAGCGTCGACGATAAGGCGGCGCTGAAGCCGTTCGTCATCGCGAAAGTGCTGACGGCGGAAAAACATCCCGATGCCGACAAGCTGCGTGTGCTCACCGTCGACACCGGCAATGGCACTGCGCCGATCCAGGTCGTCTGCGGCGCGCCGAACGCGCGCGCCGGACTGATCGGCGCGTTCGCCGCGCCCGGCACCTACATTCCCGGTATCGATACGACGCTCGGCGTGGGGAAAATCCGTGGCGTCGAAAGCCGCGGCATGATGTGCTCGGAGCGTGAACTGCAGCTCTCCGACGAACATACCGGCATCATCGAATTGCCGGAGGACGCGCCGGTCGGCACGAGCTTCGCGGCCTACGCGCATCTCGACGATCCGGTGATCGAAATCAATCTGACCCCGAACCGGCCGGACGCGACGAGCATCCACGGCATCGCACGCGATCTCGCCGCGGCGGGTCTTGGCACGCTGAAGACGCCGCCGATCGAGCCGGTCGCGGGTCAGGGCGAGTCGCCGATAAAAGTCTCGCTCGATTTTGGCGACACGCCGTCGCTTTGTCGTGGCTTCGCGCTGAGGCTGGTGCGTGGCGTGAAGAACGGACAGTCGCCGAAATGGATGCAGCAGCGCCTGCTGGCGATCGGCCTGCGCCCCATCAACGCGCTGGTCGACGTCACCAACTACGTCACCTTCGATCGCGGCCGCCCGCTGCACGTGTTCGACGCCGCGAAGGTGAAAGGCAATCTCATTGTGCGCCGCGCCAAAACAGGCGAGACGGTGCTGGCGCTCGACACGTTCGAATACGAACTGACGCCGGAGATGTGCGTGATCGCCGACGGCAATGGCGTCGAATCCATCGCCGGCATCATGGGCGGCGAGCATTCCGGCTGCGACGAGAACACGACCGACGTGCTGATCGAGTCAGCCCTGTGGGAGCCGCTGAACGTCGCGCGCACCGGCCGCGAACTGGGTATCATCACCGATGCGCGTTACCGCTTCGAGCGCGGTGTCGACCCGGAGATGATGGTACCGGGCCTGGAGCTCGCGACGAAGATGGTGCTCGACATCTGCGGCGGCACGCCGAGCGCGGTGCAGGTCGAAGGCTATGAGGGTTATGAGCCGAAAACCGTCGTCTTGCCGGTCACCGAGGTGAAGCGGCTGACCGGCCTCGACGTGCCGGCGGAAGAAAGTGCTGCGATCCTCACGCGCCTCGGCTTCAACGTGAAGGGCGCCGGCTACATTCTCGACGTCGAGGTTCCGTCCTGGCGGCCGGATGTCGACGGCAAGGCCGACCTTGTCGAGGAAGTGATGCGCATCAAGGGGGTCGATGCGATCGAGCCGCAGCCGCTGGTGAGCCACGATGCCGTCAACGCAAAGATCCTGACGGTGCTGCAGGTGCGCACGCGCGCCGCCAAGCGCGCGCTCGCCGTGCGCGGCATGATGGAGGCCGTCACCTGGTCGTTCATTCCGGCCAAGCACGCGGAGCTTTTCGGCGGTGGGCAGCCGGCGCTGAAACTCGCCAATCCGATCGCGGCCGACATGTCGGACATGCGGCCATCGCTGCTGCCCGGCCTGATCGCGGCGGCGCAGCGCAATGCCGATCGTGGTTACGGCGACGTCGCGCTGTTCGAAGTGTCGGGAAGCTATGAGGGCGACACGCCGGAGGCGCAGCGCCGCGTCGCGGCGGGTGTTCGCCGCGGCACGGCGAAACTCGAAAACATCGGCCGCAACTGGTCCGGCAATGCGCCGGCGGTCGACGTGTTCGACGCGAAGGCGGATGCGCTCGCCGTGCTCGAAGCGTGCGGTGCGCCGGTGGACAGACTGCAGATCGAAGCGGGCGGTCCGGCCTGGTATCATCCGGGCCGCTCCGGCACGATCAAGCTCGGCCCGAAGGTCGTGCTCGGCGCCTTCGGCGAGTTCCACCCGAAGACGCTGGAGGCGCTCGACGTGTCGGGGCCGCTTGCCGGCTTCGAGGTTTTTGTCGACGCGATTCCCGAGCCGAAGGCCAAGCCGACGCGCACCAAGTCGAAGCTGGAGCTGTCGCCGTTCCAGTCGGTGAAGCGCGACTTCGCTTTCGTCGTCGACAAGTCCGTCGAGGCGGGAGCGCTGACGCGGGCGACGCTCGCGGCCGACAAGAAGCTGATATCAGGCGTTTCGGTCTTCGATATTTTCGAGGGCGCAGCTCTTGGCGAGGGCAAGAAGTCGATCGCCGTCGAGGTATCGATCCAGCCGGTCGAGAAGACGCTGACCGACGAGGATTTCGAGGCGCTCGCCGGCCGCATCGTCGAGAACGTCAAGAAACAGACGGGCGGCGTGCTCAGAGGGTAAGTTTGGAACTCACTCCACTTGAAGGTCTGTTTGTCGACGAGTTCTGTCGCTTCGCCAAAATCGCGAATGCGGCCACAAGTAAGCTGAGAGCATCAGGTCGCTCTCGAAGCTCGGTTGGCTTCATCACCACGCTCGACAAAGCAACCGTTCCATACGAACTCAAATGGGGTGCGCGGGTATTTGATACGCCGCGGGTCGCATTGGTGGGCCCGGCCCAAGAACCATGCGGTTCATTGCTGTTCTTCGACTTGGAAACGGGTATGCTTGAAGCAATCGAAGGCTTCGTCTTCGGCGACATATGGCCGGCGATTGAGGAACCGTCGCATTGGTCGACAGTCGACAGGAGCGATGGCCGAGCGAGGCGTCACTAGCCGGTAAGATCATTGAGAACGTCAAGAAACACATGCGGAGTCCTGCGCGGATGAGAACGGTCACTCTTCCATCTGGCGTTGCTGTCCCAGCGCTCGGCCAGGGTACGTGGAAGATGGGCGAGAGCCGCAGCCGTCGCAGTGACGAGGTCGCGGCGCTGAAACTTGGCATCGACCTCGGCATGACGCTGATCGACACCGCCGAAATGTATGCGTCCGGCACGGCGGAAGAGATCACGCGGGAGGCGATCGAGGGACGCCGCGACGAGATTTTCCTCGTCAGCAAGGTGATGCCGCAGAATGCATCGAAGGCCGGCACGATCCGCGCCTGTGAGGCGAGCCTCAAACGCCTCGGCACCGACCGGCTCGATCTCTACCTGCTGCACTGGCGCGGCCGCTATCCGCTGGCGGAAACGGTCGAGGCATTCGAGACGTTGAAGGCGGACGGCAAGATCCTGCACTGGGGCGTCAGCAATTTCGATGCCGACGATATGGCGGAGCTTGGCGACCTGAAAGCCGGCAAATCGGTGCAGGCGAACCAGGTGCTCTACAATCTGCAAAGCCGCGGCATCGAGTTCGATCTTCTGCCCGAAAAGGCGAAAGCGGCGGTGCCGATCATGGCCTATTCGCCGGTCGCGCAAGGCAGCCTGACCAGCAGCCGCAAGCTCGCGCCGATTGCGGCGCGGCACAATGCGACCGTCGCGCAGATCGCGCTGGCGTGGACGCTGCGCCATCCGAGCGTGATCTCGATTCCCAAGACGGCGACGCTCGCACATGTGCGCGAGAACCGCGCCGCGCTCGACATAAAGCTGACGGCGGAAGATCTCGCGGACCTCGACGCGGCCTTCCCGCCGCCGCGCCGCAAGCAGCCGTTGGACATGATCTGAGCGGCCAGTCGCTGTGCCGAACGATCACCTGAGATATTCGGGCTTACCGAACGCGGAGCAGCAGCGCGTCTTTCTCGAAATCGTCTGGGCCGACCCGATCGTGCAACCGGCACTCATCGCCGCGCGCGACCTCGACCTTCCCGGTTGGTTCATCGTCTCCGGTGTTCTCTACAACGCCGTTTGGAATGCGCTCACCGGCAAGCCGCCCGGACACGGGACAAAGGACATCGACCTCTTTTATTTCGACGCTGGCGATCTTTCCTACGAAGCCGAGGATCGTGTGATCGAACACGCAGCGCCGCGGTTTGCGCATGTGCCGCTGCCGGTAGAGGTGCGGAACCAGGCGCGGGTCCATCTCTGGTATCCGCAGAAGTTTGGACGGCCGTGTCCCCGTTATGAAAATTCCGCGCAGTCGATCAGCTATTTCGCGTCGAAGACGCATGCAGTCGGCGTCCGGCTGGAGGCGAACGATGTTCTCCATCTCGTCGCTCCCTTCGGCCTCGACCACATCTTCTCGTTTCGCATCGTGCCGAACCATGCGCTGGACAATGCGGCGACCCATGCCGAAAAGGGCGAGCGGGCGAAACGCATGTGGCCCGAGATAATCGTTGAATCCTGGTGATCAGGCCGCTTCCAATCTTCACGCGAGCCCGCTAGAAATTGTCTGACAAATCGAGGGAGAGAGTTCCATGTTTCGCTGGGGTATTTTGTCGACGGCCAAGATCGGGCGCGAGCAGGTCATTCCGGCGATCGTCGATGCGGAAAACGGCGTGCTGGCGGCGATCGCCAGCCGCGATCTGAAGAAGGCGCGCGCGCTTGGCGAGCGCTTCGGCGCGCAGCACGCCTTCGGCTCCTATGAAGAGATGCTCGCTTCGGACACGATCGACGGCGTCTACATTCCGCTGCCGACATCGCAGCACGTCGAATGGGCGGCCAAGGCGGCGGAAGCCGGCAAGCACGTGCTGGTCGAGAAGCCGCTGGCGCTGAATGCCAAGGAAATCGCCAGGCTGATCAAGGTCCGCAACAGGAAGAAGGTGCTGGTCAGCGAAGCCTTCATGGTCACCTACCACCCGCAGTGGATCAAGGTGCGCGAACTGGTGCAGTCCGGCGCGATCGGTACGCTGCGCTACGTGCAGGGCGCCTTCACCTATTACAACGTCGATCCGAAGAATATGCGCAACATCCTCGCGCTCGGCGGCGGCGCGCTGCCCGACATCGGCGTCTATCCGACCGTCGCGACCCGGTTCGTCACCGGCAAGGAGCCGAAGCGCGTGCAGGCGACGGTGGAGCGTGACAAGAAATTCAAGACGGACAACTATTCATCGATCCGCGCCGACTTCGGCGACTTCGAACTGTCCTTCTATCTGTCGACCCAACTCGCCAATCGCCAGTTGATGGTGCTCCACGGCGACAAGGGTTTCATCGAGGTGCACGCGCCGTTCAATGCCGGGCTTTACGACCATCACCGCGTCTCCCTGCACAACCAGAACCATACGCAGGAAACGGTGTTCCGCTTCCCCGGCGCTTCACAGTATCGGCTGCAGGTCGAGGCGTTCGCGCGGGTGGCGGCGGGCTCCAAGGAGCCTCTCTTCACGCTGGAGAATTCCGTGCTGAACCAGAAGGTCATCGACGCGATCTTCCGCGCCGGCAAGAAGAACGGCGCGTGGGAGAAGGTCTAGCAGTCAGAGCAGCGGTCGGCTTATCGGATCAAGCTCCGTCCCAACAGCAGAAGCAGCAGCTTCCGCCCGCGATTGAGCAGCGGGTAGAGCGTGCGCGACCATGGCGCGGCGCCGAGATTCCACAGCACGGTCCGGCGCAGCGGCCCGGCATCGCCGGCAAGGAGCGCGATTATCCGTGTGACTTCGGCACCGAACAGGATCTTACCGTCGAGCTGCATCACCATGCCCACATTGATCTCCTGTCCTCGCTGCCGGAGTTCCGCGACGAGGCCGGGGTGTTTTCGCGCGTCGAGGAGCTCAATGTCCGGGTGCAACTGGCGAAGTCGTGAGAAGGCGATGTAGGACGTGCAGGCGGGACACTCGCCGTCGTAGAGGAGGTAGTCCGTCTTCATCACGAAGCTGGCTGCAGCGTCCGCCGCCAGACAAGAATGGCGACGAGGCTCAGCCGCTGCATCGCGCCGCCGAAATAAGGAAAGCGCAGGAGCCAGGCAAGCACGGCCAAGGGCAGCGGGCCGTGTTCGAGAATGCGCGCCGCCGCCATGACGCCGTGATCCTCGACGCCATCTTCAGGACGCCGGTAGGTCAGCCGCAAGAAGGTTGCACGGGAGCCGTCTCGGATCGTGAGCCGGCCTCGGAGACGCCGCGAGAGAAGCGGCCAGACGCGGTCCCAGACGAAGCGCGCCGGGCCTGACGGGCTGATCGTAATCTCTGCCTCGCCCGGGACATGCGGTTGCCAGCGCAGCCGCCATTCCTTGACCGAGGCGCGGTAGCTTGACCATGCCTCGGGCATAGCAAGCGCGATATGCACGCGATTGTACCAGGTCGCGTAGACCGTATCGAAGATCGCAAACATTAGCGCGATCAGCGCCAGCCCCCAGGAGCGGGCGTAAAGCGCCAGCACGGCCATGAAGAAGGCCGAGATGATCTGCATCGGATTGGCCATGAAGGCATAGGGACCGCTGATCACGACGCGTTTGGGCGGATCGAAGGGGATCGGCGTGCCGTTACCGACGCGGGCGAACTCGGCCGTCGCTGCTACGCCAATGAACAGAAGGAGCAGGCCGACGCCGACGAGGACCCAGTCCATCGCCGTTGCCGGGAGGCGATAGAGATCGGCAAGCGGCCGTCCGAGATAGGAGAACACGCAGAGCGGGATCACCAGCGTGATGTAGCCGCCCCATCCGAGCACGTGAAACATCGCCCGGCGCTTCGCGTCGCGGTCGGTGCGGGTGAGCCTGGCGAGCCAGAGACCCGGCGCCAGGCAAAGCGTCATCGCCATGGCATCGCCGACCAGCCAGTTCGGGCCGACGGTTACGAGCGGCGAAAGGACGGGCATGGTCGCCACGTCGATGGCGATTGAGGCTGCAACGATCACGGGCAGGCTGAGCCATCGGCTCAGGAAAACGGCGACCGGCCCCCACCAGATCGCCCAGCCGATCCAGACGTCTATGGGCAAGCCTAACAACGTGTTGCGGCTGCCGCCGAACGACCACCAGCCGAAATGCGAGGCGAGAAGATGCAACAGGAGCAGTGCCGGCAATTGCCACAGAAAAGCGACCATGGCGCTGACCGCCTCGCGCGGCTGCGGCCGGCAGATCAGCAGCAGCACACCCGCCGCGACGGCCGGGCCAAGCAGAAAGGCCGTCCGCTGCAAGGCCAGCAATTCATCCGAGCCGAGAGATGAATCGATCAAGCGGAGCTGCCCCTTGCCGGCCGCACCCAGTCGATCAGGACCGAGATCATCAGGACCAGCGGGTAGCTGGCCAGCATGACCGGAAGCAGATCACCGGCGAAGACGGCGAGGCAAAGCCCAAGCACCGTCAAGTCGCGCGCGGTGCGGCCAACTCGCGTGCCAGGTGTCGGCGCGAAGGCGAGAACGAACGCCAGCGCCGTGGGAAAAACGATGCGCAGCGTGACGTCGTCGATCTCCGACAGAGCGAACGGGCTGCGCAGGACAATAGCGAGGACTGCTGCGGCGACCGCTGCCGCCGCCAGTATCTGGGAGCGCCTGTTGCGCCACGCCGGCTGCAACGCACCGTCGCGAAGCGGGTAACTGGCCAGCAATGGCGCACTATCGCTCATGCAGAGAAGAATACCGGCAAGGGCTGACTATAGCGTTACGCAAATAGGCGAAAAATGAATGAGCTATGCGTTAGGAGACAGCACGCATGGAGATTCTTCGGCGCGGAAAGCCTCTCGTGTGCTTGCAGCACGTTGCTCGCATGATCGCGCTATCGACTCGCTAAGAGGCTGAAATCGCTAACTCTTCCGCCAGCGACGGGTCAGGCGCCGATCAGTTTACCGCGCCGACGAGCGTCGACTGGCCTTCGCGGATCGTCACCCAGCGGCCGGTATGGTCGGCGGCCTGCCGCTTGAGGAAACGGTAGCCGGTCTGGTCCCAGGCGCGGATCTTGTCGGTGAGGTTGTCGAGGATGAAGTCGCCGGCGTCGGTGCGCACAGTGAGCACCGCGTGCCCTTCACCGTCCTGCTTGCGCACGACGGTGATCAAGAGGTTCGACAGCGACAGGCCTGCCCGGTTCAGATCGCGGCGCTTCTCGAGTACATAATCCTCGCAATCGCCGACGCCGTCCGGATAGGACCAGACCTCGTCCTTGCCGTGAATGTCGATGTCGCTCATCGGCTTGACGGCCTGGTTGACGCGCACATTGACCGCGCGGAGTTCGGTCCAGAGCCGGTCGCTTGACCGTTCCGGGCCGACGTCACGCGGACGGATCGAGCATTCGGCGGGATTCTTCTGGCAGAATTCGTAGTGGCCGATCGGCTGCGAGGTGAGCCCGCCTGTCACCATCGGGCTGGCGGATGCAGGCACCGCGAGTCCAGCCGTCAGGGCGAAAGCGGCCGCCGCCGATCCGCACCCGAGAATGCCGCGCAAAAGCGCGCCGCGCGCCTTTGAAAAGGAAGCCATGCCCCCGGCCCTGTTCGCCCTTGTTCTTAATCAAAAGTAAAAGGTGATTTGGCCGGCCTGTCAATTTGTTGCAGCGCGACACTTGCCGTGATGGTTACTTCCGGGAACCAGCGCGGCAGATATGCAACAGATTTGTGCGGACGGGCGCGATTACGCCTTGGCGGCGGTCTTCACCAGTCGCGGCTTGGCAACGCGGGTCTCGCGGCCGTAACTCGTCAGGAAGTCGACGATACGCGGCACGATCTCGGCGCGGAAGCGCGAGCCGTTGAACACGCCGTAATGGCCGACGGCGGGCTGCATGTAGTGGACCTTCATGTCCTTCGGCAGGTTGGTGCAGAGGTCGTGCGCGGCCTGCGTCTGACCGAGCCCGGAAATGTCGTCGTTCTCGCCCTCGATGGTGAACAGCGCGACGTTGCGGATCGCCGACGGATCCACCGGTGTGCCGCGATGCGTCATCTCGCCTTTCGGCAGCGCATGCTTCACGAACACCGTCTCGACCGTCTGCAGATAGAACTCGGCGGTCAGGTCCATCACGGCCAGATATTCGTCGTAGAAGTCGCGGTGCTTCTCGGCATTGTCGCCGTCGTTCTTCACGAGGTGCATGAAGAAGTCCTTGTGGGCGATGATGTGCCGGTCGAGGTTCATGCTCATGAAGCCGGAAAGCTGCAGGAATCCCGGATAGACCGCGCGCATGAAGCCCGGCTCCGGCCAAGGCACCTGCATGATGACGTTTTCGCGGAACCAGTCGATGCCCTTTTCCTCGGCAAGCTGGTTGACCGCGGTCGGGTTGCGGCGCGTGTCGATCGGGCCGCCCATCAGCGTCATCGTGGACGGCGCAAAGCGGTCGCCGCGCGCTTCCATCAGCGCCACCGCGGCCAGCACCGGCACGGAGGGCTGGCACACCGCCATCACATGCGTGTTCGGACCGATGACTCGCAGCATCTCCATCACGTAGTCGATGTAGTCGTCGAGGTCGAAACGGCCGTCCGAAACCGGCACCATGCGCGCGTCGATCCAGTCGGTGATGTAGACGTCGGCATGCGGCATCATCGCCTCGACCGTGCCACGGAGCAGCGTGGCGTAGTGGCCCGACATCGGCGCGACGATCAGCAGCTTCGGATCCTTGCGGTTCTCGGCGCCCTGGCGCTCGAACCGGATGAGATTGCAGAAGGGCTTCTTCCAAACGATCTTTTCGGTGACGGGCACCGTCTTCCAGTCGACGACGGTCGAGGTCAGGCCGAACTCCGGCTTGGCATAGCGCCGGGTGGTACGCTCGAAGAGTTCGGCCGCCGCGGCGATCGAACGGCCCCACGGGGTGTGCGACCAGGGATTGATCGGGTTGGAGTAGAACAGCTTCACCGCGTCCGCATAGACCCGGAAGGGTTGCAGCGCGGCATGGTTCATCTCGAAGAACTGGTAGAACATCAAGGCCTCCGGAGCCTAGGCCGACCGCTTCTGGTCGCGCCGGTCCGGGCTTTTGTCCTGCAGCAAAAACTAGAGTGTTTTTGTTGCAATGCAATACGTCACGCTGCGTTACGTATTCCTACGATACGGCTCAAGCTGTTGAAAATCCGTTGATTGCGGCGTTGCCGGCTTTAGATGCGCCGCGTCATCAGGCAACGCCGGGCCGGATCGACGGTCGAATTGACCTCGGAATAGAAGCAGAGGCGGAGGGCTTCCGAAGCCTGCTCGAGCGGCAGCACGGCAAAGCCGAGGCTCTCATAGAAAGGCCGGTTGAACGGCACGTCGCGGAAGGTGGTGAGACTCACCTCGCCAAATCCGCGCGCCCTGCCCTCAGCGAGCACGATCCCGACGAGTGCGGCGCCCAACCCTTTGCGGCCGTGGTCCGGATCGACGGAAAGCTCTTTCAGGTGAAGCCAGTCGGCAAGCGCACCCGCGACCGTGAACCCGGCCGGCACATCCTCAGCATCAAGAGCGACCCAGACGGTCTGTCCGGCGATGTAATTCTCGAAGAACGGCACATCCGGGATCGGATTGTCCGCCATTTCGGGGAAACCGTAGGCGCGAAAGAGTTCGGCGGCGTGGTTCTCGATGCGCACCAGAGCTGCCGCGTCATCGTCGCGATAAGCCCGAACGCGATAACCGGCGGGCAGGCGCGATTCAGCTCGAGTCATCACCGGCGCCTGCAACTAATATGCCGGCTAAACACCTTCGACGAGCACGATCTCACCATCGGCGTATTTTTGCCGGATCGATGCCGCGCGCAGATATTCCGGCGAGTGATAGCAGTCATGCGCCACGGCGAGCGACTCGAACTCGATAATGACGTTGCGCGCGCGTCCCGGGCCTTCCGCCAGTTCGTGATTGCCGCCGCGCGCCAGAAACTTCGCGCCGTATTTCTCGAAAGGCACCTTCGTCGCGGTGACATAGTCCTTGTAGCCCTCGGGGTCGCGTACATCGACGCGCGCGATCCAGTATCCTTTAGCCACGCTATCTTCCTCCGGTTCTCTCAAACGGCCGCCATCTCGGCGAGAATGGCCTGTGCCGCCGCCCGCCGGTCCGGCGCGCTGACGATCGGCCGGGCCACCACGAGATGGCTGGCGCCGGCGCGCAATCCTTCGGCGGGCGTCATCACCCGCTTCTGGTCGCCGGCCCCGCTGCCGGCCGGGCGGATGCCCGGCGTCACGACGGCCAGATCAGGGCCGACGATCTTGCGCACGGCGGATGCTTCGCTCGCGGCACACACCACACCGCCCATGCCGGCGGCGAGCGCCTGCTCGGCGCGCCGCAGCACCAGTGTATGCGGGTCATATTCGTAGCCGGCGTCGATGAGATCCTGCTCGTCCATGGAGGTCAGCACCGAGACGCCGAGCAGGCAGAGGCTCGATCCTTTCGCAGCATTGACGGCCGCCTTCATCGCCTTCGGATAGGCGTGAATGGTCAGCATGGTGACGCCCATCTTCACGATGTTCTCGACACCCTTCGCAACGGTGTTGTCGATGTCGAGCAGCTTCATATCGAGGAAGATTTTCGTGCCGCCGCTTGCCAGTTCGCGTGCGAAGTCGAGACCGCCGGCGAAGGTGAGCTGATAGCCGATCTTGTAGAAGTTCGCGACGCCGTCGAGATCGCGCACGGCGCTCTCGGCATCTTTCAAAGTCGGCACGTCCAGGCCAACGATCAGCCGGTTGCGGATGGTCACGGTCATGGCTCCCTCCTTCTTGCGTAAAGCTGTGCGTGCTCGATCAGCGTCTTGCAGAGCCGCGTCATGTTCTTGCGCAGCAGTTCGTTCTTGAAGTCGCCGTTCTCGTCGAAGGCCTCCTGGCCGCGGGGCACCGAGACCTGCGGCGAGATCACCTCCATGCCGACATGGCTGAGCACCGCGCGCAGATGGTTGGCGCTTCTGATGCCGGCAAAATGCCCGTCGGAGGAGGAGCAGATCGCCACGAGTTTTTCGGGATAGGGGTGCAGCGGCCTTCCGCCGTCCTTCGAGATACGGCTCACCCAGTCGATCGTGTTCTTCACCAGCGGCGGGATCGACGCATTATACTCGGGCGTGCAGATCATCACCGCGTCATGCGCCGCAATCAGCCGGGCGAGCTTGTAGGCGTTTTCCGGAATGCCTTTCGCCTCCTCCAGATCCTCGTTCATCAGAGGCAGAGGATAGTCGGCAAGCGAGATGCGGGTAACGTCCGCGCCTTGCAGCGCGAGTTCCTTCTGTGCGCAATCGGCGGTCTTGGCGCTATAGGCGCCGGACCTGATCGAGCCTGCGAATACGAGGATTTTCGGGATCATCCACCCCTCCGGCTGGCGCTCGTCATAAAAGAGTTCGCGCTGAAATCAATGGGCCGGAAGATTTCGTCGCTTAACCTTTCGCAGGCCTCCGATAGAGCCAGAGCTGCGCCGGCGGAATGTTGCGGAAAATCATGTCGAGATACTCGACGGTATAATTGCCGCGCCCGCGCGGCACCGACGGCTTCCAGCCATAGGTGAACTGCAGCATCGGCCGCCCGGCCGGGATACGGTTCAACACGTCTTCGACCAGCGCGATGCGCTGCTCCATCGGGAAATAGAGAAGCGGCAGGCTGGAGATGACGCAGTCGAATGTCGTGGCCGCGTGAGGCCCGAGCGTCTTCGCCAGGTTCAACGCGTCGCCCTCGATGAACTCGACGCTGGGAAAATCGGCGCGCAGCTTGGCGCAGAATTCAGGCGAGTACTCGACCGACACGATACGCTTCGGATCGATGCCGCGCGCTATGATGGCGCGCGTGGTGATGCCGGTGCCGGGACCAAGCTCGAGAATCGGCAGCGTCGAATTCGGGTCGATCACCGAGGCCATGCGCTGCGCCATCGTCCACGAGGTCGGGACGACGGAGCCGACCAGCTTGGGCTTGCCGAGCCAGCTGCGGAAAAAGCGAAGATCGTCGCCCAGCTTCTCGCGCAGACCGCGCTTCATCGTCCGATCCATGGACTTGGCTCTCCGGTGGGACGCGACGCGAAAGGAATGCCGTCAGCTCTGCCAGGGTCGGCGATAGACCCAGAGCTGCGCCGGCGGAATGTTGCGGATGATGAAATCGAAGTGCTCGACGGTGTAGTTGCCCTTGCCCGGCGGCACCGGCGACAGCGGGCCGTGCGTGATCTGCACGATCGGCCGGCCGGCGGGGATGCGGTCGAGCAGGTTCTCGACATAGCGAATGCGCTGCGTCACGGGGAAGCTGAGCAAAGGGACCGCCGACACGACGCTGTCGAAAACAGTGTCCTTCTTGTCGCCGAGCGTCCTGTCGAGATCGAAGGCGTCGCCGTGGATCACATTGACGCCGGCGAAGCGCTGCCTGAGATGCGCGACGAAGTCTTCCGAATATTCGATCGTCCAGAGATTTTCAGGCGCCACGCCGCGCTGCAGCAGCGCCTTGGTGATGACGCCCGTGCCGGGTCCGAGTTCGAGCACCGGCAGTCCCGATTCCGGCGTCACGACCGACGCCATGCGACGCGCCGTGATCGAGCTTGTCGGCACGATCGAGGCGACGGCGCGCGGCTTGTCGATCCAGCCCCTGAAGAACTTAAGCTCGTCGTCAAACTTCTCGGCGAATTTTTTCAGTCCGGCACCACGCATCGTCCTGGTCCCTTCTTCGCCGCCCCGCGCGATGTGTAGCGCCAAAAACGCGCGATGCAACTGAAAGCTGACTTCGGGAAACCTATTCCCCGAACGATTCAAAGAAATCCTTCATGCGCGAGAAAAATCCCGCCGAGGCCGGGCTATTTTCCTTGGACGACAACTGTTCGAATTCCTCGAGCAGCTCGCGCTGGCGTTTCGACAGGTTCTGCGGCGTCTCGACCGCCACCTGGATGTAGAGATCGCCGATCTGCGGCTGGCGCAGCACCGGCATGCCCTTGCCCTTCAGGCGGAACTGCTTTCCGTGCTGGGTGCCGTCCGGCACCTTCACGCGCGTCTGCGTGCCATCGAGGCTTGCCACCTCGAACTGGCCGCCGAGTGCCGCCGTCGTCATCGAGATCGGCACCTTGCAGTAAAGGTCAGCACCATCGCGCTGGAAGAATTCGTGCGGTTTCACCGAGAGGAAGATGTAGAGGTCGCCGGTAGGCCCGCCGCGCACGCCTGCCTCGCCCTCATTGGCGAGCCGGATGCGTGTGCCATCCTCGATGCCGGCCGGAATGTTCACCGACAGCGATTTTTCCTCGATGACGCGGCCCTGGCCGGAACATTTTCCGCACGGATCCTTGATGATCTGGCCGCGGCCATGGCACTGTGGGCAGGTGCGCTCGATGGAGAAGAAGCCTTGCGCGGCGCGGACGCGGCCGGCGCCCGAACAGGTCGGGCAGGTGGTCGGCTGCGTGCCCGGCTGGGCGCCGGAGCCGGAGCACTCCGCACAGGAGATCGAGGCAGGCACGCGGATTTGCGCGGTCTTGCCCGCGTAAGCCTCCTCGAGGCTGATCTCCATGTTGTAGCGGAGATCGGCGCCGCGCTCGCGGCCGCCGGACTGGCGGCGCTGGCGTCCGCCCATCATGTCCCCAAAGATGTCCTCGAAAATGTCGGCGAAACCGCCGGCCGCGAAACCGGCTGACGCGCCGTTCATGCCGCCATGCTCGAACGCCGCGTGGCCGAAGCGGTCATAGGCCGCCCGCTTCTGCGGGTCCTTCAGGCACTCATAGGCTTCGTTGATTTCCTTGAAGCGATGTTCGGCTGAAGTGTCGCCAGGATGTCGGTCGGGATGGCATTCCATCGCGAGCTTGCGGAAGGCGGCCTTGAGGGACTTGTCATCCGCCGCCTTGTCGACCCCCAGCGTCTTGTAGAAATCAGCTTTCATGTCGTCCTAAGGCAGGGGCGCTCTTTGGCGGGCCACTTGCGGTTCTTGCGGGATTATCCCGGTGTTCGGCCCGATTTAGTAGAGCGCACCCCGAGATTCCATAGGCCGCAAGGCTACTTGCCGCACTTTTCATACGCTTTGTGGCGGATTCGCCATCCAATATCGGGCTGCAAAGGCGATTGCGTCATTTCGCGAGCCCTTTTGCCATGTCCGGCCAGGCGTCGAGAAACTTCTGGCGCGCCCTGAGTCCACCCGGTCCGCTTTCACGCTTCTCGTCCTGGTCGAGGCGGGCAAAGACATAGGTTCGGCTACCGTTCGTCGCCCAGCCGACGAACCAGCCCCAGCCGCGCGCCCGGTCGAACGAGCCGTCCTTCCTGCGCGGGAAAGCGGAACCGGTCTTGCCCGAGACGGTCCAGTCGGCAAGGTGTGCCGCCTCGACGATGCCGATCGTCTGCTCGACGGCGTGCGTGCCGACCGGCAGACGCCCGGTCAGGAAGCGCGACAGAAAGCCGACCTGCTCGACCGGCGAAATCTTCAGCGACGAGCTGATCCAGGAACGCTCCAGCCCATTGTCCTTGCCGGGATCGCCGGAGACGTCTGCATTGCCGTAGTCGAGCGCCTTCACATATTCCGAGAATTTCTCGCTGCCGAGATGTTTGGCGATGCGCTGCGAATACCAGACGACCGAATACTTCAGCCACCGCGCCGGATCGGTTGGTTTGCGCCAGTCCTCGCCGCCCCAGTCTGGCTCGCCCTTCTCGATCGAGAGCGTCGGTGCATGCGCGTCTTTCAAGAAGCTGCTGTCGAAGCCGACGATCGCGAGCGCGATCTTGAAGGTCGAGGCAGGCGTGACCCGGGTGCTGCAGTCGCCGTCCTCGGCAACAATCTCGCCGGAGGCGAGATCGGCGACGACGGTGCAGAGCATCTTTGCCTGCGCTGGAGCGGAGAGGGCGAGGAACGGGAGTGCGAGAACGAGAGCGTGAATGCGAGCCATGCGCGCTCTGTATCACCAGGACGTGGCAAGAAAAAAGCCGCCCGCGAATTTCATCGCGGGCGGCTTCGTTGAACGATAGTCGCGTCGGTTACGCGGACTTCTTCTTGTCCTCGTCGTCGATTTCCTCGAAGTCGGCGTCGACCACATCCGCGCCGTCCTTGGCCATGTCGGCCTTGGCATCTGCTGCCGCGGCTTCAGCCTGCGAGGCTTCGTACATCGCCTGGCCGAGCTTCATCGAGGCTTCGGCGAGCGCCTGCGTCTTCTGCTCGATCGCTGCCGGGTCGTCGCCCTCGGCGGCGGTCTTCAGCGCTGCGATCGCGTCGGCGATTGCCGTGCGATCCGCCTCGGAGACCTTTTCGCCAAAGTCCTTCAACGACTTCTCGGACGAGTGGATCAGCGCCTCGGCCTGGTTCTTCGCCTCGACCAGCGCGCGACGCTTCTTGTCTGCTTCGGCGTTCGCCTCGGCGTCCTTCACCATCTTCTCGATGTCGGCGTCGGAGAGACCACCAGACGCCTGGATGCGGATCTGGTGCTCCTTGCCGGTGCCCTTGTCCTTCGCGGTCACGTTGACGATGCCGTTGGCGTCGATGTCGAAGGTGACCTCGATCTGCGGCACACCACGCGGCGCCGGCGGAATGCCGACGAGATCGAACTGGCCGAGCGCCTTGTTGTCGGCCGCCATCTCGCGCTCGCCCTGGAAGACCCGGATCGTGACGGCCGCCTGAGAATCCTCGGCGGTCGAGAAGACCTGGCTCTTCTTGGTCGGGATCGTCGTGTTGCGTTCGATCAGGCGGGTGAACACGCCTCCCAGCGTCTCGATGCCGAGCGACAGCGGGGTCACGTCGAGCAGCAGAACATCCTTGACGTCGCCCTGCAGCACGCCGGCCTGGATGGCAGCACCCAGCGCCACCACCTCATCGGGGTTGACGCCCTTGTGGGGCTCCTTGCCGAAGAACTGCTTCACGACTTCCTGGACCTTCGGCATGCGGGTCATGCCGCCGACGAGGACAACCTCGTCGATCTCGCCCGCCTTGAGGCCGGCATCCTTGAGCGCCGCCTTGCAGGGCTCGACGGTGCGCTGGATCAGGTCGTCGACGAGCGACTCGAACTTGGCGCGCGTCAGCTTCATCGTCAGGTGCTTCGGGCCGGTCTGGTCGGCCGTGATAAACGGCAAATTGACCTCAGTCTGCGCCGAGGACGACAGCTCGATCTTCGCCTTCTCGGCGGCTTCCTTCAGCCGCTGCAGGGCGAGCTTGTCGTTCTTCAGGTCGATGCCCTGTTCCTTCTTGAACTCGGCCGCCAGGTATTCGACCAGCCGCATGTCGAAATCTTCGCCGCCGAGGAAGGTGTCGCCATTGGTCGACTTCACCTCGAACACACCGTCGCCGATTTCCAGCACGGAAATGTCGAAGGTGCCCCCGCCAAGGTCATACACGGCGATCGTCTTGCCTTCCTTCTTGTCGAGGCCATAGGCGAGCGCGGCCGCGGTCGGCTCGTTGATGATGCGCAGGACTTCCAGACCGGCGATCTTGCCGGCGTCCTTGGTCGCCTGGCGCTGGGCGTCGTTGAAATAGGCGGGAACGGTGATGACCGCCTTCTCGACCTTTTCGCCGAGATAGGCTTCCGCCGTTTCCTTCATCTTCTGCAGGATCATCGCCGAGATCTGGCTGGGCGACTGCTTTTTGCCACCGGCCTCGACCCAGGCGTCGCCATTGTCGCCCTTGACGATCTGGTAGGGGACGAGCTTCTTGTCTTTCTCCGTCACCGGGTCGTCATAGCGGCGGCCGATCAGGCGCTTCACCGCGAAAATCGTGTTTTCCGGATTGGTCACAGCCTGGCGCTTGGCCGGCTGGCCGACGAGGCGTTCGCCATCTCCGGTGAAGGCGACGATCGACGGGGTCGTGCGCGCGCCTTCCGCATTCTCAATGACCTTCGCGTCCTTGCCGTCCATGACGGCGACGCAGGAATTGGTCGTTCCCAGATCGATACCGATTACTTTAGCCATGGTCTTTGTTCTCCACCAAGCAGGCTGCCAGGACCCTGAAGAGGCATTCCTTGAGGCAGCCCCTGTTCATTCGAAGATTTCCGCCCGGCTTGGCCTTTCGGGGCCACCCCGGCGGATTGCGGCGTATATAAGAAGCAGCTTCTTGCCGCGCAAGCGTTTCGGCGGGTGGGACCATAGCCGATTTTGCTTGCCCCGGGCTGCCCGCAGCAGGGCGGCAACCGAGGATCGGCGCCATGCCCGGCCGATCAGCCAAGCCGACGGCACGCAACGCATGGGCCCGGTTAAGGGCCGCTCATCAGGCGGCCTGAGCGACGCGCTCCGACCCCATGCGGTAGGAGATCGCCTCGGCGAGATGGATGCGGCGGACCGAATCGTCGCCGCCGAGATCGGCCAGCGTGCGTGCGACCTTAAGCACGCGGTGATAGGCGCGCGCCGAGAAGCCGAGCTTTTCGCTGGCGTCCTTGAGCAGCGCCAGCCCGCCGGCATCCGGCGCGGAAATCTTCTCGATCAGCGCGGTCGAGCAATGGGCGTTGACGAGGAACGGTGCGCCGAGCTGCTCGAAGCGCTCGCGCTGGATGTCGCGCGCCCGTGCGACGCGCTCGGCGACGGCGGCACTCGGCTCGGATTTGCCTGGCCGGATCAGATCGTGCGCGGCGACGGTCGGCACCTCGACGCGCAGGTCGATGCGGTCCATCAGCGGGCCGGAGATACGGCCCTGGTAGTCCGTCTGGCAGCGGGGCCCGCGGGCGCAGCGATAGCCCGGCTCGCCCGCCATGCCGCATCGGCACGGGTTCATGGCGGCGACAAGTTGGACGCGCGCCGGGTAGGAGACCCGCGCATTGGCGCGGGCAATGACGCATTCGCCGTTCTCGATCGGTTGGCGCAGCGAATCCAGCACGGCCGGTGCGAACTCCGGGAACTCGTCGAGGAAAAGCACGCCGTGGTGTGCGAGCGACGCTTCGCCGGGCCTGATGCGCAAGCCGCCGCCGACCATCGCGGCCATGGAGGCGGAATGATGCGGCGCGCGGAACGGCCGCCGGTCGGTGAGCTTGCCGCCGGCGAGTTCGCCGGCGACCGACTGCACCATCGAGACTTCGAGCAGTTCGCGCGGCGATAGAGGCGGCAGGATGGAGGGCAGGCGCTGTGCCAGCATGGATTTGCCGGAACCGGGCGGGCCGATCATCAGCAGGTTGTGGCCACCGGCCGCCGCAACCTCCAGTGCACGCTTGGCGCTCTCCTGGCCCTTGATGTCGGCAAGGTCGGGCAGGTCGCGCGATGGCAGATGGCGCGTCGCCTCGGGGCGTGACAGCACCTGCGTGCCGCGGAAATGATTGGCGATGGCGATCAGCGAGCGCGGCGCCAGAATGTCAATGTCAGCGCCGGCCCAAGCGGCCTCCGGGCCGGATTCATATGGGCAGATCAGACCCTTGCCGAGCCCGTTCGCGCCGATCGCGGCCGGCAGCGCGCCGGTGACGGCGGCGATCGTGCCATCGAGATTGAGTTCGCCAAGCACCACGAAGTCGGCCAGCGCATCGCCCGGGATTGCGCCGAGGGCGGCCATGATGGCGAGCGCAATCGGGAAATCGTAGTGGCTGCCTTCCTTCGGGAGGTCGGCCGGCGCCAGATTGACGATGACCTTCTTGGGCGGCATCGACAGGCCGGACGCGTGCAGCGCGGCCTGCACCCGCTCGCGGCTTTCCGCCACCGCTTTGTCGGGCAGGCCTACGATGTACATGTTCATCTTGCCGGGCGAGAACATGACCTGGACGTCGACGGGAATCGCCGCAATGCCTTCGAAGGCAATTGTCGTGACACGTGAAACCATTCCGCCCCCTACCGGCCGTCCCAAGCCGGGATGAGATCATGATGATCTATTCAACAAGAGAAGCATAGATGGCGGATCAAAGCAAGAACATTAAAGGAACAAGTGAACGTTCTTGATGTGACCAGGTTGTACCAGGTTGTCCGGGTGGAACAGGCCGGTGGGCCAGCTATCCGCGCTTCGCCTCAACGGCATCCCAGAACAGCGCGGCGATGTCGGCGCCGCCAAACCGCTTCACCTCGCGCACGCCGGTCGGCGAGGTGACGTTGATCTCGGTCAAATAGTCGCCGATGACGTCGATGCCGACGAGGATGAAACCGCGATCCTTCAGCGACGGGCCGATGCGCTCGCAGATTTCGTGCTCGCGCTTCGTCAGTTCGGTGGCCTCGGCGCGGCCGCCGACATGCATGTTGGAGCGGGAATCGTGCTCGGCCGGCACGCGGTTGATCGCGCCGACGGCCTTGCCGTCGATCAGGATGATGCGCTTGTCGCCCTTGCGCACATCCTTGAGGTAGCGCTGGACGATGTAGGGCTCACGAAACGACTGCGCGAACATTTCGAGCAGCGAGGCGAGGTTGCGGTCGTCCTCGCGCAAATGGAAGATGCCCGCGCCGCCATTGCCGTAGAGCGGCTTGACGATGATGTCGCCATGTTCCTTGCGGAACGCCGCGACCTCGCGGGGATCCTTGGTGATCAAGGTATCCGGCATCAGGTCCGGAAATTCGGTGACGAAGATCTTTTCCGGCGAATTGCGCACCCAGGCCGGGTCGTTGACCACCAGCGTCTTCGGATGGATGCGCTCGAGGATGTGCGTCGTGGTGATGTAATTCATGTCGAAGGGCGGGTCCTGGCGAAGCAGGATCACGTCCATCTCGGAGAGGTCGGTGCGGACCGGCTCGCCGAGTGTGAAGTGGCTGCCCTTCTCGTCCTTGACCTGCATTTCCTCGAGGCGGGCGAACACCTTGCCGCCGAGCATGGAGAGCCGGTCGGGCGTGTAGTGGAAGAGCGCGTGACCGCGCCGCTGCGCTTCGAGCGACAGCGCGAATGTCGTGTCGCCGGCAATGTTGACCGTCGAGACGTGGTCCATCTGCACGGCGATCTTGAGCGGCATGGGGTTCTCCGAGGCGCGGCTAATTGGCTGCCTGCATGTAGCGGCTGAAACGGCGGCTGCCAATCGGCCAGCAACGCCCGGCTCATCATCAGAATCTTAAGGCTTTTCGGGGCAGACTCCACGGCTGGCAGAGTGTCCAACTGCTTGAGATCCATGCGCCGAGGCCAGATGAACGCCGTTACCCCGATCCGCAACAGCTCGGTCGACCCGGTCGACGGTGTCGGCCAAGTCGACGGTGTCGACCACGTCGACAGAGTCGACGGCGTCGAGCTGACGATCCTGATGCCGTGCCTCAACGAGGCGGAGACGCTCGAAATCTGCATTCGGAAGGCGCAGGCCTATCTGAAAAGCGCCAATGTCGCGGGCGAGGTGCTGATCGCCGACAATGGCAGCACGGACGGTTCGCAGGAGATCGCCACAAGGCTTGGCGCGCGCGTCGTGCCGGTTCCGCAGAAGGGTTATGGCGCGGCGCTCCAGGGCGGCATCGCCGCAGCGCATGGCCGCTACATCATCATGGGCGACGCGGATGATTCCTATGATTTCTCCGCCCTTGACGCCTTCGTGACGCGGTTGCGCGGAGGCGCGGACGTGGTGATGGGCAACCGCTTCAAGGGCGGCATCGAGAAGGGCGCCATGCCGTTCCTGCACCGCTATCTCGGCAATCCGGTGCTGTCGTTCATCGGCCGGCTCTTCTTCCGCATCAAGACCGGCGACTTCCATTGCGGCTTGCGCGGCTTCAACGCGCAGAAAATCCGCGACCTGGACCTGAGAACGACCGGCATGGAGTTCGCCAGCGAAATGGTGGTGCGCAGCGCGCTGGCCGGCCTGATCGTCGAGGAAGTACCGACCACGCTGAAGCCGGACGGGCGCAGCCGGCCGCCGCACCTCCGCACCTGGCGGGACGGCTGGCGGCATCTGAAATTCCTGCTGATGTACAATCCGCGCTGGCTGTTCTTCATTCCCGGCCTGACATTGTGCGGCGCGGGTTTTGCGCTCATCTGCCTGCTCCTGTTCGGGCCGTTCCAGCTCAACACGACGATGGAGCTCGACCTCAACACCTTCACGGCGGCGTGCTTCATGTTCATCACCGGCACGCAGCTCGTGAGCTTCGGCGTGCTGTCGCGTTATTATGCCGAGATCACCGGCGTGCTGCCGGCAACGCCGCGGTCGAACTGGCTGCTGAAATCGATGAGCACGGACAGGATCGCGCTGAACGGCGGCATCATCTTTTTCGCCGGCTTATCATTCTTTGTCTATGCGCTGATTTCCTGGGGGCAGGTGGGTTTCGGCGCGCTCAACGATTCCGAGATCCCGCGCATCGTCGTGCTCGGCCTGACGCTGGTGGTGATCGGCCTGCAGGCCTTCTTCTCGGCCTTCCTGCTCGGCGTGCTGGAGATTCCGGTGAAGCGCGACAGGGCGGCCGCCGAGCGGCAGGACGCGGCCAAAGCGGCCTGATGGACCGGCTGCGGTCAGCGTTTCGCCCAAAGCTCGTCCGGTTCCTCACGGTCGGCATCGGCGCAGCGGCGCTGCTTTTCGTTCTCTCCTACCTGTTTGTGCGGTGGGGGCTGCCGCCCTTCGCGGGGAGTGCTGCCGCCTATGTGATTGCCTTCATCGTTGCCTACACCGCGCAGCGCGGCTGGACGTTCGGCGGGGAACACTCGCACGCGCACGCGCTGCCGCGCTATCTGACCGTACAGGTCGGCTGCGCGCTGCTCTCCGGCATCGTCGCGCATGTCGCGGTGGAAATGCTCGGCGCCTCGCCGTTCGTCATGTCGATCGTGGTGACGGTCGCCGCGAGCGCGGCGAGCTACGTCCTGTCTTCGCTCTGGGTTTTTCCGGATCGCGCCGGCTAGCGCTTTACGCTTATTGAACCGGCCGCGGCTAGGCTTCGACCGGGAAGCGGGAGACAATTCGTGTCGGTCGGCATGATCACACTCAATCGCGAAGGCGGACGGACGCGGTCGGCGCTGACGGATGCGGGCATCGCGCTCATCGTCGCACTCGGCATCCTCGCCGTGCACGTCTTCTCCGGATTTCCGTCGCTCACCGATCCGGGCGGGGACAATGACAGCCTGCTGAGACTGGTCGAGGTGAGGGACCTGCTCGCCGGGCAGGCCTGGTTCGACACCTACCAGTATCGAATGGGTCCCGAAGGCGGATTTCCGATGCACTGGTCGCGGCTGGTCGACGCGCCGATCGCGGCGATCATCACGGTCGCGACCATGCTTGGCGGTTCGGCAACCACCGGCGAGCTTGTTGCGCTCATCGTCTGGCCCTGGCTGCTTCTGGTCGCGGCGCTGTTCTTCCTGACGCGGATCGCGCGCATCTTCGCCGGAGAGGCAGCGCTGCTGCCCGCCGCCGTGCTGAGTGGCACCGCGCTCTACTTCGGCGGCACATTCGGTCCCGGTGTCATCGACCATCACAATGTCCAGCTTACCCTGGCATTGGGCACGCTTGCCGCTTTGGCCAGCGATACGCGTTCTCGCGGCCTGTGGGCTGGCATTGCCACGGCGCTGATGCTTGCCGTCGGCATGGAGAGCGCGCCCTATGTCGCCGCGACCGGGCTGTTCGTCGCCGCCGCCTTTGCCTTCGGCGGTGAAGACGACCGACGAACGGCGATGCTGTTCGGAATCGGTTTTGCCGCGGCGTCCGGGGTCTGTTTCGTCGCCACGGTCGCGCCGTCGCAATGGGCGCATGCTGCCTGTGATGCATTTTCGTTGCCGCAGATGAGTCTGGCGGGTGTCGGCGGCGCGGGGCTTGCGCTTATTGCCTGGAAGACGCCGGCTACTGCGGCGTGGACGCGCAAGCTGGTTCCGCTTGCAGTGCTTGGAGTCGCAGTGGCTGCGACGGTCGTCCTCTTCTTTCCGGGTTGCCTCGCCGATCCCTACGCCAATCTCGATCCGCGACTGAAAACCTACTGGCTCGACATGGTCGGCGAAGCAAAATCGCTCCAGGATTTCCTCGAGCGCGATCCGCTGACCTTGCTCGGCCGCTACGTCACGCCCGCGCTTGGTCTCGTCGTGCTGGGCCTGCGCATGAAACGCGACGGAGCGCGGCGCATCGACCTTCTCGTCCTTGCCTTTCTCGGCATGGCTTTTCTCGTCAGCATCTGGCAGGTGCGCGGCTCGGTCTTCTCGATCCCCTTCGCCATCATTCCACTATCGGGCTGGGTCGCCGATGCGCGGCAGCGCGCCGGCGCGACCAAGGCCACAGCCGACACGCTGAAAATGGTCGCCGCCTGGATCCTATCCCTCAACGTCACGTGGAGCAGCATCCAGATCGCAATCTCGCTCGTGACCGATCCGATTGATGATCAGGCTGCCGCGGCAGGAGAAGCAGGGCCATCCTGTTCCGCGGGAGAGCACTATGCAGTGCTTGCCGCCATGCCGGCGACGGTGGTTCTCGCGACATCGAATTTCGGCGCGCCGATTCTGCGCAACACCCACCACCGCGTTCTGGCTGGCCCCTATCATCGCAACATCGCCGGCAATCTGCTGGTCCTTGACGCGTTCATGGGAACGGAGGAACAGGCCCGCACGGTGATCAGAGACAACGGCGTCACGCTGCTTGCGCTCTGCCCGAGCGACGACGAAGGCAAGATGCTCGCGAACTGGGCGCCGGCCGGACTCATGGCTGAGATAGAAGCCGGCAAACTGCCGGATTGGCTCGAGCCCATAGAAGGCACTGAAAAGACGGCGCTGCGCCTCTTTCGGGTCCGAACCGACAACCTCAATGGGCAGTAAGGGGCTGCGCTCAAGCGCAGGTTGATTCGCCGGAGGGGAACAGCGTTTCCGAAGGGTAAAGACTTATCCGACGATACTATTCTTAAAGCATTTACTGTCAGGCTTTCGAATAAAGCGCTCATAAGTACAGGGAAAGCGATGCTCGCTCCGTTTGGCTCCAGCCAAACCAGCAAAGAGACAACGGATCTGGCCTTCACCGATCCGCTGACTGGTCTCGGCAACCAGAAACGTTTCTTCGACAAGGTCGACCGTCTGATCGCGGAACGCGCCGACGATCCCGCGCCGTTTGCCGTTGGCATCCTCGACCTCGACGGCTTCAAGCCGATCAACGATCTTTTCGGGCACAAGGCCGGCGACGACATCCTGGTGCAGGTGGCGCTGAGATTGCGCGCCGCGATGGACACCTACTCCACGGTGACCCGCGTCGGCGCCGACGAATTCGCCTTCCTGTATCCGATGGTCTTCTCCGAAGAGGCGGCGACCGAGAAGGCGAAGATGCTGATCGAGATTCTCTCGGCGCCCTACGATGTCGGCGAGCGCACGGCGCGACTGTCCGCGTCGGTCGGCTGCTCGCTGTTCTATTCAGGCGACGAGACGACGGAAGTGCTGGTGCGCAAGGCCGAGTCCGCGCTTTACCAGGCGAAACGCTCGGGCCGCGGCCGCGTCGTCATCTATACGCGCGAAATGGAAGAGGCGGCGAAGCGCATCACGCGCATCGAGCAGGCGCTGCGCCGCGCCGTGTCGGCCGGCGAGGTCGAACCGCATTTCCAGCCGATCGTCGATCTGAGAACGCGCCGCACCATCGGCTTCGAGACGCTGGCGCGCTGGACCGACCGCGATCTCGGCGTCGTCTCGCCGGTGGTCTTCATTCCGATCGCCGAGGAGCGTGGCATTATCGGCCAGCTCGCACAGCTTGTCCTCAGGAAGGCGACCGAGGCCGCGCGTGCATGGCCCGACGATCTGTTCCTGTCGTTCAATCTGTCGCCATCGCAGCTCGTTGACCAGAATACGGGCCAGCAGATCCTGGACATACTCGACCGCACCGGCTTCGATCCGCGCCGGCTCGAGATCGAGATCACCGAGACCGGCCTGATGACCGATCCGGCATCGGCCGAGACGATCGTCGACGATCTGCGCCGGGTCGGCATCCGTGTCTCGCTCGATGATTTCGGCACCGGCCAATCCTCGCTCGGGCGCCTGCGCGAATTCCAGTTCGACAAGCTGAAGATCGACCGCGCCTTCGTGTCCTCGATCCTCGACGACCGTCCGTCCGAACACATCATCCGGGCGATCCTCGCCATCTGCGAAGGGCTCGGCATGGAGGCGGTGGCGGAAGGCATCGAGGAGGAGGCGCAAGCCGACCGGCTCGTGCAGTTCGGCTGCGGTGGCGGGCAGGGCTATCTGTTCGGCAAGCCCGTCAATGCCGACGCGACGCTCGGCTATCTGCGCGACCAGTTCCGGGGCGCCAGCTTCGCGGCCTAGCTTCGGATGAGGTCGGCCTGAACCAAAGCTTCTGGCTCCGAACCCCTTGCATTTTGTCTGACTTTTTCCGAAACCGGCGTGCGCTTGTCACAGCGCCTGCCTGGGGAGGAATTTCGTATGATGCCATCAGCCCGCTACCCGGAGCTGAAGGATGCGTCGGTGCTGATCACGGGCGGCGGCTCAGGCATTGGCGCCGCACTGACCGAAGGTTTCGCGCTGCAGGGCGCCAAGGTAGCCTTCATCGATATCGCTGACCGGCCGAGCAGGGCGCTCGCCGTCAGGGTCGAAAAATCGGCCGGCCGCAAGCCGCTCTATCTGAAGGCTGACCTGCGCGACATCGAGGCTTTGCGCGCGGCGGTGAAGAAAGCGGCGAAGGCGCATGGGCCGATCACCGTACTGGTGAACAATGCCGCTTTCGACGAGCGGCACGATATCGCGGCCGTGACCGAGGACTTCTGGGATAACAATCAGGCAATCAATCTCAGACCGCACTTCTTCACCGCACAAGCGGTGGCGGACGGCATGAGGAAGGCTGGTGGCGGCTCGATCATCAACTTCACCTCGACCTCCTTCCTGATCAACCACCCCGATATGCCGTCCTATACGGCGGCGAAGGCGGGCATTATCGGCCTAACGAAAGGGCTCGCCGGCCGTCTGGGCCGCGACGGCATCCGCGTCAACGCGGTCGCGCCGGGCTGGGTGATCACCGAGCGGCAGCAAGCGCTGTGGGTGACGGAAGAGGCGCTGAAGGCGCACATCGCAAAACAGTGCATCAAGGAGACGATGCAGCCCGACGACATGGTCGGCATCTGCCTCTTCCTCGCTTCGGACGGCTCGAAGCTTTTGAGCGCGCAGACCATCATCGTCGACGGCGGGTATATGTGATGGCCGAGGCGGTGTTCGCGGCGGCGGATTGGGGCACGACGCGGCTGCGTGTCTGGCTGCTGGATGCGCAAGGCAATTTGCTGGCGGAGCGGCGCGCCGACGACGGTCTGCTGTCGGTCGAGAAGGGTGGCTTCGAAGCCATGCTCGAAAAACATCTCGACGCGCTCGAAGCGCCAAAAGATGTGCCGGCGATCCTGTGCGGCATGGTCGGCTCGCGGCAGGGATGGATCGAAGCGCCTTATGTTGCGGTTCCGGCGTCGCTCGACGATGTGATGGCGGGCGCGGTTCGCGTATCAGGCGCGCGGCGCGATGTGCGCATTGTTCCGGGCGCGGCGCTGAAACGCGGCGACCGTCCCGACGTGATGCGCGGCGAGGAAACGCAGCTTGCCGGCATCGCGCTGCTCGGCACCAAGACGGCAACGGTCTGCATGCCGGGTACGCATTCGAAATGGGTCGCGCTGAAGGATAGCGGCATCGCCGACTTCTCGACCTGGATGACAGGCGAGCTGTTCTCGACGCTCTCGGCGCACACGATCCTGAAACATTCGACCGGCGCAGAAGCACATACGATCGACGCGGCGAGCGACTCGTTTCGAACCTGGCTGATGATGGGCCTCGACAATCCTCAGGATCTGACGACGCGGCTGTTCAAGATTCGCGCGACGGGTCTCGTTTCGTCGATGAACCAGCCGGACGCGGCGGCAGCGCTCTCGGGCCTGCTTATCGGCACCGAGATCGGCTCGGCGCGAAAACTGTTCGGCGGCGATGTCATTACCCTGGTCGGCGGCGGCACGCTTGGTAAACTCTACGAGGCGGCGCTTGGCCTGGCGGGTCTGAAGGTCAGCGTCGTCGACGCTGACAACGTGGTGCTTGCCGGTCTCGTCGCGGCGGCCAGACGCAACTTCACGAAAGCAGCACTATGAGCGCACCCTGGCCGAAACTGAAATGCGGGCTCGTCGCGATTCTGCGCGGCCTGACGCCGGACGAGGCGGTCGCGGTCGCAAGCGCGGTCCATGAAGCCGGCATCGAGGCGATCGAAGTGCCGTTGAATTCGCCGGAGCCGTTCCGCTCGATCGAGGCGATTGCGAAAGCACTTCCGAACGGATTGGTCGGCGCGGGCACGGTGCTCGCCGCGGCGGAAGTCGACGCGCTCAATCGTGCCGGCGGCAAATTGCTTGTCAGCCCGAATGTCGATCCATCCGTGCTGAAGCGCGCGGGCGAATATGGAATGGTGACGATGCCCGGCGTGTTCACGCCGACGGAAGCATTTCTTGCACTGAAGTCCGGCGCCTCGGCGCTGAAGTTTTTCCCGGCAAGTGCTCTCGGCGCATCCGGCATCAACGCCATTCGCGCGGTGCTGCCGAAGGAGACGGTCATCGGCGCGGTCGGCGGCATTTCAGATGCCGACTTTTCGACGTATAAAGCAGCGGGTGTAACCGCCTTCGGCCTCGGCTCGAGCCTCTACAAGCCCGGCCAGAGTGAGCAGGAAACCGGCAGGAAAGCCGTCGCTGCGGTTGCTGAATACAGGCGTGTTTTCGGGGAGGAGTGAATGGGCGCGAATGTCTTTTCCGATGTCGTCTGCGAGCTCGGCGAAGGGCCTGCGTACGATCCGGACAGCGAGACGCTGTTCTGGTTCGACATCAACGGCAAGAAGCTGCTCGCGAAAAAATGGCCGAACGGCGAGACGGTGGTCCACGAACTGCCCGTGATGGCGAGTGCGATCGCCGTGATCGACGGCGGCCGCCAGCTCATCGCAACGGAGACGGGCCTGCACATTCGCGATGCCAGAACCGGCACGCTGACGCTGCACAAGGAGATGGAGACCGACCTGCCGGGCAACCGCTCGAACGACTCGCGCGTGCATCCATCCGGCGCATTCTGGATCGGCACCATGCCGAAGGACGAGTCGATTAACAGTGGCGCATTCTACTGGTATTTCAAAGGCGAGATGAAGACGCTCTATACCGGCGTGAAGGTTCCGAACTCGATCTGTTTTTCGCCGGACGGACGCGTCGCCTATTTCATCGATACCGAGACGAAAAGCCTGAAGCGCGTCGACGTCGATCCCTCGAATGGTTTTCCGACGGGCGCGCCGAAAGAGTTCGTGCGCGGTGGCTCGGATGGATGGATCGACGGATCGGTCTGTGACGCAGATGGCGTCGTGTGGAACGCTAAATGGGGCGGCTCGCGCGTCGACGCCTATTCGCCCGACGGCACGCTGATCAAGTCGGTGCCGGTGCCGGCGGTACAGTCATCATGCCCGGCCTTCCTCGGACCGAACGCCTCGAGGATGGCGGTCACCTCTGCGTGGAAGGGCATGAATGCGACGCAGCGTGCCGCCGATCCTGAAGGCGGCAAGACCTTCCTGCTCGATATTGTCGTGAAGGGTCGCTTCGAGCCCAAGGTCGCTCTCTAAAGAACCACTCATGCGCAAACCGGAATTGCTGCTGGTCTACGAGCCGGAGGCCGCGTGCCGCGCGCGGCTCGTGGCGGATGGATTTCCGCCGGAGCGGGCGCTGGAGATTTCGTCCTACCTGGCGCAATCGACCGACCTCGCGCCGGAGTTTGCATTGATCGAGGCCGAGTGCGCGAAGCGCGGCATCGGCTTCGCGCCGGTTGAACTCGACGATCTCGCAGCCGCCCTCGATATGCGCGATCCGAAGCAGACGCTCGTCTGGACGCTCACCGACGGCATTGCCTACTACCGCGGTTCGGTCGCGCCGGCGCTCGCGCGGCTGAAAGGTTTTCGCACCATCGGATCGGACGACTCTGCCTTCGCGCTCTGTCAGGACAAGTTTCGCGCGGGCGCGGTGCTTGCAGCACTTGGATTGCCGGCGCCGGCGGCGGGTCTGGCGCGCAACGGCGCCTGGATTGTCGAGCCGCCGCGCGCGGCAAAAGGCTATTTCGTCAAGCCGAACCGGCTTGGGTCGAAGATCGGCATCTGGCCGGACTCCAAATGCAGGACGGCGGACGAAGCGCTGGCGCTCAGCCGTCGCATCTTCGAGCATTATCGCGACGACGCGATCGTGCAGCCCTACGTCGCCGGCCGTAATGTCCGCGCGAGTTTTCTGGCGCTGAAGCCAGAGGCAGGCGCGGAGATGCTTGGCGCTTATTTCGTCGATGCCGGTGGCGATTTCCAGACCATGGCCGACAGCCTGGCGCTCTACGGGGAGACGGGCGAAGCGGCGAAAGCGTCGGGCGCCTATGCCGAGCCTACGCTGATCGATCTCGCCGAAGCGCGGCCCGATGCGATCGAGGGCATTCGCGAGATCGCGCAGAAACTTATTGCTGGGCTTGAACTGCGCGACGTGTTCTCCGTCGACCTCCGGCTGGAGGACGACGGCACGCTGCATCTCATCGAGTTCGAAGTGTGCCCCGGCCTGCCGTGCTTCGATTTCCGCGCCTATCTCAGGGCGAAATGGCGGCTGGAGCTGGCGGAGGCGATGGCCGAAACGGCGGCCGGCCGCCTGAAGGCCTGATCAGCCGACCTTGTTCATGCAGATCTTGGTGTGACCGGCGCCAATGAAGCCGAGCGTGCGCGCAGCGGCCTTGGACAGGTCGATGACGCGACCCTTGATGAACGGCCCGCGGTCATTGATGCGCACCACGACGGCCTTGCCGTTGCGCTGGTTGGTGACTTTCACCTTGGTGCCGAAGGGCAGCGAGCGGTGCGCGGCGGTCATGGCGGCCGGGTTCATGCGCTCGCCGGAGGCGGTTTTGGAGGTCAGCGCATACCAGGAGGCGCTGCCGCATTGCGCGGCGGACGGGATGGTTGAGGCAAACAACGAGAGGCCCGCCGCAAGCATCGCCGCGGCCGCGGTCTTGGTGGTCAGCATTGGCTGGGGTGTCCCCGGATTAACAAGTCTTAAGGTCTGCCGCTAAAACCAATTGGGGCAGCAAATGTGGCTCTCAAGGGGCTATATCTGGGCGGAAAGTAAAGTTTGAGGACTCCGTGAAACAGAGCGTCAAACCCAAATGCCAAAACTACCGGCGAATCTTGCAGATCGGACGGCTATTGCAGGAAAAGCAGGGCCAAAGCTACCGGTAGGCCGCTCGCTGTGCGCCGTATTTTGCCACCGCGACCAGCGCCACACCGAGCATGATCGCGTTCAGACTGTGCCACAGGAAATGCGTGCCGAGCGGGAACGACTCACAGACCGTCGGGTCGATCGTCCGAAAGTAGACGGCAAAACCAAAAATCGCCGCGCAGGCCAGAGAGTACCAGCCACCCGCGCCCCCGGAGATCAGGATCACGATGCCGCAGAACACGAAGGCGCCACCTGCCGGAAGATATCCGATCGAACCGTTGGTGGCAGTCCAGATCGATTGGGGGATGAGGAGGTAAGTCAGGGCGCCGGTGACAATGAAGTAGGCGATCAGGAAAACGATCGTCTTTGACCATCCGAGGCCGGCCAGCCGGTGCAGGAAGAACAGGGTCAGGGCCAAGGTCAAGGTGGCGATCGGAATGATGTCAGCCCACTTGGTCAGCTCGATCGCGGTCGTATGGAAGAGAAGCGAACCGAGGCCGACCACGATCACCCACCAGCAGAGAGCCTCAGCGAAGCCGCCAGTCTTGTTGGCGCGCACGCGCAGCACGCCGTACAGGCCCGCGGCGACAAACAGAAGGTTGGTCAGCGCGTTTACGGGTTCCGACCAGAAGCTTGCATCCGTCCGCTCGCAGTAGAGATCAAGCGGCGCGAAAAGACCGTCCATCGAGAATCACCCTTCCCCTTGCTTCTCCAGCAAAAGCGCTCAACACGTTAATGGTGAGTGTAAGCGGAGCTAGAATTATCCGGGATCGTCCGAGAGCAGCGCTACGCCATGAAACGGTAGCCGACACCGGGTTCGGTGCGGATGATTTTCGGATCGGTCGGGTCGCGCTCGATCTTGGCGCGGAGCTGGCCGATGAAGACGCGCAGATAATGCAGATCCTCACCATGCGCCGGCCCCCAGACCGAGGTGAGCAGCGTCCGGTGCGTGACGACCCGGCCGGCGTGCCGGGCCAGCATGATCACGAGGTCGTACTCCTTCGGCGTGAGATGCACGGGCTCGCCGTCGCGCACGACGGTCCGGCGCACCGTGTCGATCTCCAGCCCATCGACATTGATGGCGGTTACGCCGCCTGCCGCTTTGATGCGGTGTCTCAGCGCGGTGCGGATGCGGGCGGTGAGCTCGCCAATGCCGAAGGGCTTCTCGATATAGTCGTCGGCGCCAAGATCGAGCGCGGCGATCTTCTCCGTTTCCCGATCGCGGGCCGACAGGATGATGATCGGCACCTCGGAAAAGGCGCGCAGCTTGGTGATCACCTCCTTGCCGTCCATGTCCGGGAGGCCGAGGTCGAGGATCACGAGGTCGGGTGCGCCTGTCGCGGCGGCTTTCAGTGCCTCGGCGCCGGTCGCGGCTTCGATGACGTCATACCCGGCCGCGCCGAGCGCAGGTTTGAGAAACCGCTGGATCTGCGGTTCGTCATCGACGACGAGGATACGCTCACTGCTCATGCGACGACTTGCTTTCAACGAGCGGGTCGGTGGCACGCAATCTCACCGTGAAGCGGGCGCCGCGCCGCTTCTGCGCCGGGCTTTCAGCCTTGATCGTTCCGCCCATCGCTTCGACAAAGCCGCGGCTGATGGCAAGGCCCAGTCCAGTCCCAGGCTTGCGGCCGTCCGATTTGCCGCGGGTGAAGAATTTCTCGAAGATCCTCGCCATGTCCTTCGCCGCGATGCCCTTGCCGAGATCGGTGACCGAGATTGTCACATCGGCGCCATCCCGGCGGGCATAGATGCTGATCGGTTCGTCGCCGCCGTATTTTACCGCATTGTCGAGCAGATTGAACAACACCTGGCCGAGCAGCACGCTGTCGCCGCGCACCAGCGGCAGATCGCCAGCGATGCTGGTCTCGACCTGCTTGCCCGGAAAGTATTTGCGTGCACGGTCGAGCGTGCCCCGGATCACATCCGCGACGTCGACGGATTCGAGCTTGGGATTGACGGTGCCGGCGTCGATCCTGGTCATGTCGAGCAGATTGCCGACGAAGCGCGTCAGGCGATTGCTCTCCTCCTCGATCGACAGGAGCAGATCGTCGCGGCTTGCCGGCTTCATCTTGGCGCCGAGCTGACGCAGGCTCGTCACCGCGCCGGTGATCGTCGCCAGCGGCGTCTTCAAATCGTGCGAGATCGAAGACAGAAGGGCGGAGCGGAAACGCTCGCCCTCAAGCTTCTGCGCATGGTCGAGGCTTTCCTTCGACAGCCTGGCGCGATCGATTGCGACTGCGGTCTGATCGAGAATGGCGGAGAGCAGCACCAGCTCGTCAGCTTCCAGCGGCTTCTCCGCTTGCTCGATTCCGATGACACCGATGACGCCGGCGGGACTGATCAATGGCCGGAACTGGAAGGTGCTGTTCGGCAGCGTGCCGGTTGCGTTGCCGGCCAGCTCGCGCTTTTCGAACGTCCAGCGTGCCGCGGTCATGTCGGCGACGCCGAGATCCGCATCCGGCGGCCAGGCCGCCGAAAGCACCAGATCGCCGTCCTGCGGCAGCAGGAAGGCGACGCTGCGCCGCAAGGCAGCCTGCAACTGCGAGACCGCCGCCCAGATGACGTCGTCAGCCTTCACGGTGCCCGACAGCTTGCGGGAAAATTCGTAGAGCGACTGGTTCAGGGCCGCGCGCTCGCGCGCCGCCTGGGCCTGCTCGCGGACCCGCGAGGCGAGCCCCGCCGCCAGCAACGCCGCGGCGATGAAGGTCAGCAGGCCGACGACCTCGTGCGGCTCGGCGATGGTGAATGTCGAAACCGGTGGAATGAAGAAGAAATTGTAGGCGATGGCCGACAGCAGCGCGGCGCTCACAGCGGAAAGATAACCGCCATAGATCGCCGAAACGAGCACGGCGAGAAGATAAAGCACCGCGACGTTCGGCAGGTCGATGAACCGCTCGACCGAGTAACCGACCAAACTGGCGCCCGCGACCGCAGCGACGGCGATGGCGACATCGCGCAGGGGATTTTCCAGCCGGCGGCGTGGGGTGGCGGCACGTCTCGGAGCCGGCATATCGTCATCTGCGGTGACGATATGGATACCGATACCCGAAACACGCGCGACGAGCGCGTCCGTCAGCGAACGGCGCAGGAACCCGAGCGGCGATTTCTCCGTACGCGCGCCGATCACCACCTGCGTGGCATGTTCGCGGCGGGCGAGCGTGAGAATCTCCTCGACGAAATCATTGCCCGCGACCCGGCGCGTTTCCGCGCCAAGATCGGCGGCAAGCTTGAAGAGCTTGTCGACACGGCGTGCGGCTTCGACATTGCCCGGCCGGTCCGGCCGTTCGATGGAAGCCACCAGCCATGGCGCGTTCAGGCCGGACGCCAGGCGCGCGGCCGTGCGAACGACTTTCTCGGACAGCAGGTCCGGTCCGATGCAGACGAGAAGCCGCTCGGCTGTCTGCCAGGGACTCGTGATCGCGTTCTGCTTGAGGTAATCGACGACCTGGTCGTCGACGCGCGCCGCTGTCCGCCGCAGCGCCATCTCGCGCAGCGCGGTCAAATTGCCCACACGGAAGAAACTGTCGGCGGCACGCCTGGCGTTCTCCGGCAGATAGACCTTGCCCTCTTTGAGGCGTTCCAGAAGTTCCGCCGGCGCAAGATCGACAAGCAGCACATCGTCGGCGCGAGACACCACAGTATCGGGCACACGTTCGCGCACCTGCACGCCGGTGATCTGCGCCACCACGTCGGACAGGCTTTCGAGATGCTGGACATTCATCGCCGACCAGACGTCGATGCCGGCAGCGAGCAATTCTTCGATGTCGAGATAGCGCTTCGGATGGCGGCTGTCCGGCGCGTTGGTGTGCGCCAGCTCATCGACGATCAGGATACGGGGCCGGCGCTTCAGCGCGGCATCAAGGTCGAATTCCTCGATCGTCTTGCCCTGATACGGGATCTGACGGCGCGGCAGGAGTTCGAGGCCTTCGAGAAGCGCGGAGGTCTCCGCGCGGCCATGCGTCTCAACGAGGCCGACGACGATATCGATCCCGTCCGATTTGAGCCGTTTGGCGCGCGCCAGCATGGCGTAGGTTTTGCCGACGCCGGGAGCAGCGCCCAGAAAAAGCGTCAGCCGTCCGCGACCACCTTTGCCGGCAAGCGCCAGCAAAGCGTCGGGATCGGGCCTGTCGGTATCGCGAAACGTCTCCGCCATGCGGCTATTTTAGCGTCCTTTCATCGAGCGCCAGATTGATTTCTAGCACATTGACGCGCGGTTCGCCGATGATGCCGAGGAGCCGGCCATATGTTTCGTGATCGATGAGCGCCAGGATATCCGCTTCCGGCACGCCGCGCACCGTCGCGATACGCGCCGCCTGTGCCTTGGCATATTCCGGCGAGATGTGCGGGTCGAGGCCGGAACCTGATGCCGTCGCGGCATCGGCGGGAATCGCCGGCATGCCCGCCGCCTTCAGGCGCTCGACGTCCGCCGCCACGCGCTCCTTCAGGTTCGCCGAGGTGGCACCGAGATTGGAGCCGGTCGAAGCGCCGGCATTGTAGGGTGCGTCCGCCGTCACCGACGGGCGTGGCCAGAAATAGCGCGGCTCGGCAAAATTCTGGCCGATCAGTGAGGAGCCGATCACTTTGCCGTTCTCCGAGATCAGGCTGCCTTTCGCCTGCGCCGGGAAGACAAGCTGGCCGACGCCGGTGATGGCAAGCGGGTAGGCGAGACCCGTGAGCAGGATGAAGAAGACGGTGAGGACGATCGCGGGACGAAGATGAGCAAGCATGGTCACACCAGATTGAGAGCGGAGACGGCGAGATCGACGAGCTTGATGCCCGCGAAGGGCAGCAGGATGCCACCCAGGCCATAGACGAGGAGGTTGCGGCGGAGCAGAGCGGCAGCCCCGACAGCCCGGTAGGCGACGCCCCGCAACGCCAGCGGGATCAGCGCGACGATGATCAGCGCGTTGAAGATGACCGCCGACAGGATCGCGGACTGCGGCGAAGCGAGATCCATGATGTTGAGCGCCGCAAGGCCCGGGTAGGTGACGACAAACAGTGCCGGGATGATGGCGAAATATTTCGCCACGTCGTTGGCGATCGAGAATGTCGTCAGCGAACCGCGCGTCATCAGGAGCTGCTTGCCGATCTCGACGATCTCGATGAGCTTGGTCGGGCTGGAGTCGAGGTCGACCATGTTGGCCGCCTCGCGCGCCGCCTGTGTGCCGGACTGCATGGCCACGCCCACATCGGCTTGCGCCAGCGCCGGCGCATCGTTGGTGCCGTCGCCGCACATTGCGATCAGCCTGCCGCCCTCTTGCTCCTTGCGGATATAGGCGAGCTTCTGCTCAGGCGTGGCTTCGGCAAGGAAGTCGTCCACGCCGGCTTCGGACGCGATTGCCGCGGCTGTAATGGGGTTATCTCCGGTCACCATGACGGTGCGGATGCCCATGGCGCGCAACGCGGCGAAGCGCTCCTTGATATCAGGCTTCACGATGTCCTTCAGGTGGATGACACCGAGAAGCTTTTCGCCGTCGGCAACCGCGAGCGGCGTGCCGCCGGTGCGGGCAATACGCTCGACCGCCTGCCGGAAATCCGGCGGCGTCTCGCTGTTCATCAGGCCGCCGGCGAACTTCAGGATTGCGTCGACCGCACCCTTGCGAATGCGCCGGTTCGCGATGTCGACACCAGAGAGGCGGGTTTCCGCCGCGAACGGCAATGCCGTGCCGTTCATTTCTTTCGGCAGCGCACGACCATAGTCGCCTGTAGCCAATGCCACGATCGAGCGGCCTTCCGGCGTCTCGTCGGCCAGGCTGGCAAGCAGTGCGGCCTCGGCCAGTTCGGCCTGCGTGATATCCTGGACGGGCAGGAACTCGCTCGCCATGCGGTTGCCGAAGGTGATCGTGCCGGTCTTGTCGAGCAGCAGCGTGTCGACGTCGCCGGCGGCTTCGACGGCGCGGCCTGAGGTCGCGATGACGTTGAAGCGCACCAGCCTGTCCATGCCGGCGATGCCGATGGCGGACAGAAGCCCGCCGATCGTCGTCGGGATCAAGGTCACCAGCAGTGCGGCCAGAACCGTGACGGTCAGCGCCGTGTTCGAATAACCGGCCAAACCCCAGAGCGTGACGACGGCAATCAGGAAGATCAGCGTGAGCCCCGACAGCAGGATCGACAGTGCAATCTCGTTCGGCGTCTTCTGGCGTTCCGCGCCTTCGATCAGCGCGATCATGCGATCGACGAAGCTCGATCCGGGCGCTGCCGTGATCCTGATCTTCAGCCAGTCGGACAGCACTTGCGTGCCACCCGTCACGGCCGAGCGGTCGCCACCGGATTCGCGGATGACCGACGCGGATTCACCGGTGATGGCGCTTTCGTTCACCGAGGCGATGCCTTCGATCACTTCACCGTCGCCGGGGATCAGTTCGCCGGCTTCGATCAGAACGAGATCGCCGATCTTGAGATCTGTCGCCGGGATGCTGGTTGTCTCACGGCTTTCCGCCGAAGCGAGTTTGCGCGCGCTGAGCTGGGATTTCGTACGGCGCAGGAAATCCGCCTGGGCCTTGCCCCTGCCTTCGGCCACGGCTTCGGCAAACGTCGCGAAGAGCACCGTGAACCAGAGCCAGATCGCAATCTGGCCGGAGAAGTACGGATCATCACCACCGCCGAAAAGATCGCGGACGAACAGCGCCGTGACGAGGGTCGCGACAATCTCGGTGACGAAGATCACCGGATTGCGCATCAGCTGGCGCGGGTCGATCTTCGTGAAAGCGTCTCTCGCCGCCGGCAGCAGAATCGCCGGGTCGAAGAGGCTGTGGTTTACGGCTTTGGACATGGTGAACCTCAAAACGTCTCGCCGGCGAGCATCGCGAAATGCTCGACGATTGGCCCAAGCGCGAGGGCGGGGAAGAACTGCAGGCCGCCCAGAATGATGATGATGCCGACGAGCAGGCCGACGAAGAGCGGCGTGTCGGTCGGGAACGTGCCGGCAGACGGCGGGACACGGACCTTGGCCGCGAGCGAGCCGGCAATAGCGAGAACAGGAACCGCATAAGCGAAGCGGCCAAGCAGCATGGCGATGCCGAGCGTCGTGTTGTACCAGGGCGTGTTCGCCGTCAGGCCGCCGAAGGCGGAGCCATTGTTGCCCGCAGCCGACGTGTAGGCGTAGAGGATTTCCGACAGCCCGTGTGGGCCGCCGGTGCCGACGCTCGCCACCGCGAAGGGCAGCATCGCCGACACCGCCGTGAAGCCGAGGATCGCGAGCGGCAGGATGAGGACCGCGAGCATGGCGTATTTCATCTCGCGGCTTTCGACCTTCTTGCCAAGCAGCTCCGGCGTGCGCCCCACCATCAACCCGGCGACGAACACCGAGAGGATGGCAAAGACGATCATGCCGTAGAGGCCGGAGCCGACGCCGCCAGGCAACACTTCGCCGAGCTGGATGAGGAACATCGGTACCAGGCCGCCGAGCGGCGTGAAAGAGCCGTGCATGCCGTTGACGCCGCCATCGGACAGGCCGGTGGTGGCGACCGCATAGGCAGCGGTCATGGCCTGGCCGAAACGAACCTCCTTGCCCTCCATGTTGCCGAGCGCCGGATCGACGCCGACCGACGCAAGGATCGGATTGCCATAGGTCTCGCTCCAATAGACCGCGCCCATGCCGACGAGCAGCAGGAAGCCGGTGGCGGCGAGGAATGCCCAGCCCTGACGGCGGTTTCCGACCATCTGGCCGAAGGCATAGACGAGCGCCGCGGACACGCCGAGCATGGCGACGATGTTCAGATAGTTCGACAGCGCGCTCGGGTTTTCGAAGGGATGCGCGGCGTTGACGTTGAAGAAGCCGCCGCCATTCGTGCCAAGCTGCTTGATCGCCTCCTGGCTGGCGACCGGTCCCAGCGCGATCGTCTGCTGAGCTCCTTCCAGCGTCGTGACCGTCGTCGCGGCGTCGAGCGTCTGCGGCAGGCCCATCGCGACGAAAGTCAGCGCGACGATGATCGCGAGCGGCAGCAGCACGTAAAGTGTCGCGCGGGTTAGATCGACCCAGAAATTGCCGATCGTGTTCGCGGCGGAGCGCATGAAAGCGCGCGTCAGCGCGATGGCAATGGCGGTGCCGGTGGCGGCCGACACGAAATTCTGCACGGTGAGGCCAGCCATCTGGCTGAAATGGCTCATCGTCGTCTCGCCGCCATAGGATTGCCAGTTGGTGTTGGTGACGAAGCTTACAGCCGTGTTGAAAGCGAGGTCCGGCGCGACATTGCCGAACCCTTGCGGGTTGAGCGGCAGCCAGGCCTGGAAGCGAAGGATGAGATAGAGCGCGACGAAACCTGCGGCGCTGAAGGCAAGCATTGCCAGCGAATAGGCGATCCAGCCCTGTTCCTTGCCGCTGTCGATGCCGGCAAGGCGAAAGAAGCCGCGCTCGACCGGTTGAAGGACGGGCGTCAAAAATGTCCGCTCACCGGAAAACACGCGCGCCATGAACAGGCCAAGCGGCTTCACAAGCGCAAAGACAATCAGAAAAAGAAGGCCGATCTGCAGCCAGCCGACGATGGTCATGAAGGGCTCCGGAAGAATTAGAAGCGCTCAGGCTTGAGCAGCGTGACGACGAGATAGATGCCGAGCGCGATTGCCACGGCGAGGCCGATGAGAGATTCGATCATGACCGCCTCACAGCCGGGCGAGGGCGCGGGTGTAGAGCGCCAGCAGCGCAAGTATCCCGACACCGAGAAGGACAAATAGGACGTCAAGCATGGAGCGCTCCCGTTATGGAAACCGCAAAGATGCTCATCCGCGCGTCAAATCTCGATTGGGATTGCTCTTCCCGAGCATCAAGAAGTCATAAAGATCGAGGGTACGGCAACCAATTTTGAGCACGGCTGGCGGGATCGGCGACAGCGCGAGGACCGCACTGCCGTTCGCGTCATCATAATACTTGACTCGCGTTATCATGTTTAATACGAACGAGCCCAGCCAAGGACATCGGCCGACAAGGTCGGCGAATTCCCAGCCATCTGGATAGCAGGGCCAACTCAGGGGTAGGCGAAGCTGCTTTGATCCGCGCATCGATCCGGTGCGGCGGACAGGCTTCGTGCGTCAAAGGTGTCGCCGGCCTCGCATTCGTTCGCCACGACGAACGTGTGCCCCTGCTGAGTAACGGGCCGGGGTACGATGATGAAATTCCTGAACAACTGCAGTCCGGCGGCGGTCCGGAACAAACCGCGGCTCGCACACGCGCGGCCGGTGCTGTGACGCGCGGCCGGTGCTGTGACGCGCGGCTTGTCCGCAGCCCGCACCGGGTAAGCCACCAAACGAACAAGACGATTCCGACATTCGACAGGAGAGATTGAAATGGCCGACGTAGGGCTGGGGATGATCATGATCGATGCGAGCGGCTCTGCCAGCTTCGATCTCGAAGCTTTCATCAAGGGCGGCTTCATCGAGGGCGAGGCCGGAGGTGGTTTTCCAACCTTCGACAATTCAGGCGCATTCACCGGTCAGCAGATGTTCATCGGCTACGGTTCCGATCCAACATCCAAATACGTCAGCGCGACCGGCACCCTTTCGTATGGGTTCTCCTCCCACACGATCCACGGCGAAATCAACACGCTCGAATTCGGCACTCGCGGCGCCGGTGACTTCGACGCGAATGGCCAATTCGTCGGCGGCAGTTCCCTGCTGTCGATCACCGGCCTGACCTTCAGCAATCCGCTTCCGGCCAATGCGACCGAAGAAGCCGACATCGAGACCAACGGCCTCGTGCATCTCTTTGGCATCGCGCACATGTATGGCGACAGCGCCGATCCTCTGATCGCGGCGCGCGTCACAGCCGCGCTGGAGAAAATCTATGCGGGGCTGCAGGGATACGCGCAGACCTACATCGGTTCCGCAGGCGTCGATACCTACACCGGCACGGCGTTTGACGACATCATCAATGCCGGCAGCGGAAACGATCAGCTCGACGGCGGCGCGGGTAACGACACGGCTGTCTACAACGGCAACCGGGCGGACTTCACGCTGACCGACAATGGCGACGGCACCTGGACGGTGACGGACAACAGGGGTGGAGGATTCAGCGACGGCGAGGACACGCTGACCGGCATCGAGCGCGTCGAATTTGTCGACCAGACGGTCCGGCTGACTAACATTGCTCCGGTCGCGGCTAACGACACGGCGTCGACCGTGAAAAATCTGCAGAAGGTCATCAACGTTCTGGGCAATGACTCCGACGCGGATGGCACGCTCGACCCGACGAGCGTGACGATCGTTGACAATGCCACGAACGGCACGCTCACCATCAACACCACGACGGGTGCGATCACCTATAAGCCGAACGCCGGATATGTGGGTGCCGACAGCTTCACCTACACGGTGCTGGACAGCGAAGGCAAAATCTCGAACATCGCGACCGTAACGCTCGATGTCACCTCATCGCATATCCTCACCGCCGGCGACGACGTGTTCTCCGGCGACTCGCTGGGTCTGAATACGGCCGGCATCGAGGTGCACGGCCAAGGCGGCGCCGACTACATCGTCACCAGCAACGCAGCGGCGCATGCCGACACGATCTATGGCGGCGACGGCGACGACCTGATCTTCACCGGTCGGGGCGACGACTTCGTCGATGGCGGCGCGGGCAACGACGTCATTCACGCGCGCGCCGGCAACGAGACTCTGATCGGTGGCGCGGGTGACGATACGTTCGTCATCCGCTTCTTCGGGGCGTCGACCGATGCGGGTACGACGACGATCACCGACACGGACGGCACGCTGTGGAACGGCACGTTCCGCCCGGCTTCGTTCCCAGCGTCGTGGAGTCCGGTGCCGACTGCGACGAGCGGATTCGAAATTACCGGCACTGCGAACGCTGCTGGCGAAAGCGAATGGGATCTCGCCGTGACCGACCAGGCTGGTGCGGTCCAGCACCTGACCATCACTTGGGATGGTGAGGACCTGACGCTCGTCGGCGGTCCGCAGACGACGATCATCAAGGATTATGTCAACGGCACCTTCGGCATCACGCTGGAAGATGTCGCTCCAATCAATCTGGAGCTCTCGGGCACGAAATTGCTCAACGGTGTTCCAACTGTCTTCGTCAAGGAGGACGCAGCGGCCGGCACCGTGGTCGGCACTGTCTCCGCCGACGACATCGATGGCGGCGCGCTGACTTTTGAAGTCGAAGGCGCTGCCGCGAATCTGTTCGAAATCGACGGCAATCAGCTCAAGTTGAAGGCTCCGCTGGATCATGAGACCGAGACGAGCCACACGGTCACCGTCAAAGTCACCGACGCCGGGGGCAACGAGACGACACGCGACTTCGTGGTCCATGTTCGCGACGTGCTCGACACGCCGGAGGGAACGCTGACGATCGACGCCAGCGCGCTCGGCGCGGTCGGCGTGAACTTCAGTTCCTACCTCACACTCTTCTTCGCAGGTTTGACTGGCGGTACTCCGGGCTACAATTTCTATGGTGGGTCAGGCACGCCGAACCCGTTTGGTGGCCCGAACGTCTATGTGACTGGCGACCAGATCGCCTTCAATTACAATGAAAATGGTACGCCGGTCTCCGACAAGGTGGTGATGGGCGGTACGAATTTCGCCTATGATTTCCTTACCGCCGGCGCTGCCTTCGGCCATGGCATTTCGGGTACCTTCGACAGCCTGACGTTCGGAAACGTTGGGTCGGGCACGACGCTCGGCCAGGAAGGCCTGTTGGATGATGGCTATCTGACCGGCCTGGAGAACGCTGTCGAAATCTCGGGGTTTAATCTTGGCGCTGCGGCCGGCAGTGGCAGCGACGCGACGTTGAACAATGTCTATGCGGCGTACGCTGCACTCCAGCAGCGGAATGCCACCGCGATCTACGACATGATCGCGAAGTACGCACAGAACTTCAAAGGCACTGTCGGCAACGACACGTATTTCGGGTCGCAGTTTGCCGATATGATCGACGGCAATGGTGGGCTGGATGTCCTCGTCGGGGGCAACGGCAACGACACCTATGTCGTCGCGAGTTCCGACTCCATCGTCGTCGAGAATGCCAACCACGGCAAGGACCTGGTGAAGGCCAGCGCGTCCTTCTCGCTCGGCTCCAATGTCGAGGATCTGGAACTGCTGGGTTCCGACAATCTCGACGCAACCGGAAACGGCCTCGCCAACAAGCTTACCGGCAATGACGGCAACAACACGCTCGACGGCCAGGTCGGCGCCGACACGATGCTCGGCGGCGACGGCGACGACACCTATATCGTCGACAATGCCGGCGACGTGGCGATCGAGCTGGCGAACCAGGGCAACGATACGGTGCGGTCCTCAGTCAACCTCGTCCTGCGCGTCAATGTCGAGAACCTCGTTCTCCTCGGTGGCGCCAAGACGGGCACCGGCAATGCAGGCAGCAACCAGCTCACCGGCAACAGCCTCGCCAACGTGCTCGACGGCAAGGCTGGCGCGGACGAGATGATCGGCGGCCTCGGCAACGACACCTATGTCGTCGACAATGTCGGCGACGTGGTCAAGGAGCTCGCAAACCAGGGCACTGACACCGTTCAGTCGTCCTTGACGAACTACGCGCTGGCGACGGGCGTCGAGAACCTCATCCTGCTGCGCTCCGGCAACATCAACGGCACCGGCAACACGCTCGCCAATACGCTGACCGGCAATAGCGGGAAGAACAAGCTCGACGGCGGCGCTGGTGCTGACGTGCTCAACGGGCTTGTCGGCAACGATACTCTCACCGGGGGTGCAGGCAATGACGCCTTCGTCTTCAGCAGCGCACTCGTCGCTAACAACCGCGATGTCATCACCGACTTCAACAAGCTGGGCAATGACACGATCCGGCTCGAGAACGCGGTCTTCAAGAAGCTGACAAAGATCGGAACGCTGTCGAAGGATATGTTCGTCGTCGGCACCAAGGCGGCCGATGCCAACGATCACATCATCTATAACAAGGCATCGGGCGCGCTGCTCTATGACGCGGATGGCAGCGGCGGAATCGCGGCGGTCCAGTTCGCTTCGCTGAGCACGAAGCCGACGATCACGCACCTCGATTTCCAGGTCATCTGACGGGTTACCGGCAGGTTGTGTGTGATGACCCAGGTCTTTGAAACCCAGGCACGTGTGAATCTTCCGGACCGTGGCGCGACGGCGCCACGCGCCGGCAACGCCCTCCGTCAGCGCTGTTTGCCGGCGCTGACGCTGCTTCTTCTGTCGAGCGCCGCTATCCAGGCACATGCCCAGGATGTTACCGAGCTCGAGACAATCATCGTCACCTCGACCCGGACCGGTGAAGACCCGTTCGAAACCCTGTCGGGCTCGACCGGCATTTCGCGTGACCGGCTGCAACTGGAAGCCCAGGGCGGCTCCGTCTCGGAGATCGTCACGCTTATTCCCGGCATGACGACGCAGACGACCGCGCAAGACCCGGGCACCGGCATCAACATCCGCGGCATGCAGGATTTTGGACGCGTCAACGTCATGATCGACGGTGCGCGCCAGAACTTTCAGAAAAACGGCCATGAGGCGAACGGCACGTTTTATGTAGACACCGAGATGCTGTCGAAGGTCGACGTCACGCGCGGACCGGCGTCGTCGATCTACGGCAGCGGCGCCATCGGCGGCGTGGTCAATTTCGGCACCATCACGGCCGACGATCTGCTTGAGGACGGCGAGCAGCTCGCGGCCCGGCTGAAGACCGCCTATCATTACAATGGCAGCGGCCCGCTTCTGCACGGACAGGCCGCCTGGCAGCCGAGCGAGGCATTCGACCTCACGGTTGCCGGCACCTGGAAGCAGATCGGCGACTATACGAGCGGCGGCGGCAGGACCATCAATTCCGGCGAGGGTCTGCTCTCCGGGCTGGCGAAGGCGCGCATCAGGCCGACCGACGACCAGGAAATCACCTTTTCCGCGCTGCGCTATCTGAATTCGTGGGAATCCGACAATACCCGCAAGACGGACGTGGCGGCGGACACCTATTCCGCGGGTTATCGCTATACGCCGGAAGACTCGGACTTCTGGGATTTCACCGCCAAAATCTATCATACCGGCACCGACCTCAGTCAGGCCGAGTTCGCGGGTCCTGACATCGGCGAGAGCCGGTCGTTCGAAATCGGGACGACAGGCGTCGACGTGTTCAACACGTCCCGCTTCGATACGGGCGCCGTCGGCCATGAGCTGACCTATGGCGGTGATTTCTTCAGGGATCGTGTGGACACCGACGATCCGACCGGCACATCGGACGACCTGACTCCGTCCGGCAACAGGCTCGCCTGGGGCGCGTTCGTGCAGGACCATGTGCGCTTCGACGAATGGCTCGAGGTGCTCGGAGCACTGCGTTACGATTCCTATTCGATGCGCAGCGATGCGGTGTCCAGCGGCGGCGGACGGTTGTCGCCGAAGATCACGATCGGCGTGACGCCGTGGGAGCCGGTGACCTTCTACGGGACCTATGCGGAAGGCTATCGCGCGCCGGCGCTCACCGAAATGTTCATCGACGGGCTGCACCCGCCGCCGGTCAGCGCCGGCCGGTTCTTCCCCAATCCCAATCTGCGGCCCGAGATCGCCCGCACGATCGAGGCGGGCGTGAACCTTCGCTTCGACGATGCCTTCGCCGAAGGTGACAGTCTGCGCCTCAAGGCCGGCGTGTTCCGCAATGACGTCGACGACTACATCGACCAGGTCTTCGTCATGTTTCCCATTCCGGGCGGCTACCAGTATCAGAACGTCGCCAAGGCCCGGGTGGAAGGAATCGAGATCGAGGCGAGCTACGACGCCGGCAATGTCTTCGGCGGTCTTGCCATCCATCTCGTCGAGGGCACGAACCTCATAACCGGCGATCCCCTGCAGAAAGTGCCGCCGCACCGGCTTGTCGCCACGCTCGGCTTCCGGGCCTTCGAGGAGCGGCTGACGAT
>DATJTE010000133.1:0-38011 GCA_035503715.1 Rhizobiaceae bacterium
CTAGGGGAATCGAACCCCTCTCTGCACCGTGAAAGGGTGCCGTCCTAACCGATAGACGAAGGGCGCAGCGCAGCCGCCTTATAGGGGGGCGAGTTGCGCCGGGCAACCCCCAGAAGTGCGGCTTTTTTGATGTTTTCAGGCCTTGCGGCGGCGGCAGCGCCAGTTCCAGTCGCGCTCGGGCCCGACGTCGATATGGACGGATTCGGTGTGGCAATAGGTGCCGACGCCGCCGCGGCCAGGCATGGAGCGGACGAACTTCGCGAGTTCCCACTTGCTGACGCCCGGAACCTGGACGTCGGCGGCCGCGCAATACATGTGCAGCGAGTTCTTCGCGCCCCGGGCGCGGCGGTTGCGCTCCTTGTTGCGGTAGCCGGATGTGACGATCATCTTCTTGCCGTATCGCGCCTCGACCGTCTTCAGCATCCGCACCAGCGAAGGCTTCAGGCACGAGATGTCGACATTGTCCGTCTGCTTGAGCAGGCCGTTCGGCGCAAGCCGTGCAAGCCCGGGCGCATAAGCAACCTGATAGGAGCCGTCTTCGTCGCCTTCGTGCAGGTCGACGTCGCTGTCGTCGTCGATGCCCGACTTGCGCTTGATCTCGAAGAGCATGGTCTGGCGAACGCCAGGCAGCGGATTGAGATCCCTTTCTTCATCGCCGATCACGGCGCTCACCGGCTGGGACTTGACCGGCGCCACCGACGCAAGTTGTACGAGCGGCTTGGCGGAGCTTGCCGGTTCGACAAGCGGCTTCGGCGGTCGGGCAGGCTCGACCAGGGGAGCGGCGGCGGCTGGCGTCGTGCCGAAGAGCGATGACAGGAAGCTGCGCTTCTTCGCGCTGATCGGTTCGGCCGTTGCGGCGGGGTCGGTCGCCGTGACGTAGAAGCCGGTGTCCTGCGTCGGCTTGGCGGCGTCCGCTGTCTGCATTGCAGCAGCCGGAGCGGCTGTGTCGGCCGTTGGAAGTGCGGCGGTTTCCGCCGTCGCGGCGGCAGGCGCGGGCTCGGCCGGTGCGACGATCGGCGAGATCGGTTCGCCGGTTTTCGTCTTTGGCAGGTAGGCGACGGTGTCGGGCAGCGTCACGGTCGGCTCGCTGTCCGACGCTATCTGCGTCGTATCACCAGCGGTCTCGCCAACAGGCGCCAGCCCGGGCGAGAGCATGCCAAAAGCGGGATCGGCGGTGGACGAGCAGGAAGAAATCAGGGCAGGGATCAGCGCGATCGCGGAGATGCGCAAAAGTCCGGCCGCGTATCGCGATCGCTCCGCCTTCAACAGGTTTCCCCTTCTCCGTTTCCGGACCGGTAAGGCCCGAGCAACGCGCGCGGACCGCGCATCGCTGCAAATACTCAAGCCCCCTTAGCCGGGAACACGACCTACGACTCGGGTACACGCGCTATCCGAACTTTCCCGGCTAGGGTCGAAATAAGGCGAGAACATGGTTCGAAGCCATTATTTCGCCCGCTTTTGACGTCCGCGTCAACCAGGTTGAGGCACCTCAACCAGGTTGACGCGCACGTCGACCTGCGCCGGCAAGGCTTCCGCCAGGTTATCAGACGCGAACCTTCACATAGGTGCCGGGCGCGTCGCCCAGCGTCTTCTTCCTGCCGCCGGGCTTGCGCGCCGATGCGCGTTCATTGTCGTGGCGCTCGATCCACTTTTGCCAGTGCGGCCACCACGATCCGGGGTTCTCTTTTGCGTTCGCCACCCAGGTGTCGAAGTCGCCGACCGGCTTGCCGTTCGTCCAGTGCTGGTACTTCTTGAGCGCCGGCGGATTGACGACGCCGGCGATGTGGCCGGACCCCGCCATCACGTATTCGACCTCGCCGCCAAAGTACTGGCAGCCGAGGAAGACAGATCGCGCCGGCGCGATGTGGTCCTCGCGCGACGCGAGATTGTAGACCGGAATGGTTATGTCGCCCAGCGACAGGGTGCGGCCGGCAAGCTCCATGCGGCCGAGCGAGAGCGAGTTTTCGAGATAGCAGTTGCGCAGATAGAAGGAATGGTTGGCGGCCGGCATGCGGGTCGAATCCGCATTCCAGTAGAGCAGATCGAAGGGCAGGGGGTCCTTGCCGCGCATGTAATTGTTGACGACGTAAGGCCAGATCAGGTCGCCGGACCGCAGCATGTTGAAGGCGGTCGCCATCTTGGTGCCGTCGAGATAGCCTTTGCCGCTCATAGAGCGTTCGAGCGCGGCGATCTGGTCCTCGTCGACAAAGACTTTCAGGTCGCCGCCATAGGTGAAATCGACCTGCGTGGTGAAGAAGGTGACCGTGCGGATGCGGTTGTCGCCTTCCTGCGCCATCAGCGCGAGTGCTGCGGCGAGTAGCGTGCCGCCGACGCAATAGCCGATCGCATTGACCGCCGTTTCGCCGGTCGCATCTTCGACCGCGTCGAGCCCGACCTCGATGCCTTCGCGGATGTAAGCCTCCCAGCCCTTGCGGCCGTGGCGCTCGTCCGGATTGATCCACGAGATGACGAAGACGGTGTGGCCCTGCTCGATCGCCCAGCGAATGAAGGATTTTTCCGGGTTGAGGTCGAGGATGTAGTACTTGTTGATCCAGGGCGGGCAGATCAGCAGCGGCCGCTTCAGAACCGTGCCGGTGAGCGGCTCGTACTGGAGGATCTCGGCGACGTCGCTGCGGGCGACCACCTTGCCCGGGCTGAGCGCGATGTTCTTGCCGATCTCGAAGCGCGAATAGTCGGCCTGCCGGAGCTTCAAATCGCCTTTGCCGGCGGTGATGTCTTCGGCCAGCATCTTCATGCCGCGCACGAGGTTTTCGCCGCTCGAGGCGACTGTTTCGCGGAAGAGTTCGGGATTGGTGAGGATGAAGTTCGACGGCGAGATCGCGTTCGAGATCTGCTTGACGTAGAAGCTCGCCTTGTGGCGCGTGTGCTCGTCGAGCCCTTCCGCATTGGTAACGAGGTCGCCGGCCCAGCGCGAGGTCACCAGATAGACCTGCTTCAGGAAGTCGAAGAAGGCGTTCTTGCCCCATTCGGGATCCTGGAACCGCTTGTCGCCACGATCCGGCGTCACCGCGTCTTCCACCGCTTCCGTCGTGCTGACGCGGCGGATCGCGTTCGCCCAGATGTTCATGTAGCCGGAGAAGAGCTTGGTCTGGGCTTCAAGCGCCCGGGACGGGTCCGACAGCCAGTACTCGCTCACCTTCGAGAAGGTTTTGACCATGTCGGCGACGGGCTCGGCGACGCTGTCGCGCACGTCGCCCTTTTCACGCGGTTCGGCCCAGGCGGCGGCCGCCTTGCCGGCCTCCTCGACCATGCGGGCGAGATTCAGCGCGAAACGCTCGGGGTCCTTGACCAGATACTGCTCGACGGAGGCGGGGATTTCTTCGCCGCCCTTGCCCGAATCGGGATCCTTCGCCATGGGTTGCGCTCTTCCTCCCGAAGGCGTTTTGTTGACATAATATCATGGGACGCCGCTTCTGGTCCAACTACGGCAGCCGGCTTTAGTTCTGAGCTATAATCTGCCGAACGGGAACACAATGTGACATATCGTATTGGCGGACATCACATTTTCGGCTTTGGGCCGCTGGCGTCGCGAATGCTCGCGGGCGCCCTTCTGTTGGCCGTTGCCGGGTGCACGACAGGCTCGATCAACGACATCGCGCCGGCGTCTTCGACCGGCACGCAGTCGGCCGTGTCGACCGATCAGTTCCCGCCGGCTCCGGGCGCCGAGCCGCCGGATCCGCTCAATCGGCCAGCCATGGGAGGCGATCTCAGCGACGAGATCGCGGCACGCAACGCCTCCTCCGAGCTAGCAAATACCGGCAAATATCCCAATTTGAACATCATCCCCGGGACGGCAGCGCCGCAACTCACCCAGGAAGAGATCGCGGCGAAGAAGGCAGCACTGAAAGCCCGCCGGGAGGCCGTCGTGAAGACCAAGGCCGAAAAGCCGAAAATGAACGCCGCACGGCTGAAAAAGCTTGCCGCGACGCATGCCAAAGACGCCCTCAAGGAGATCGAGGGCGACTGATCCCAATCCTATCGACCGGTCCTCCAAATCGGTATATAGCGCCGCTGAGACGACCCCTCCCGCTCTGGATCTGCCATGGAAGAGTTCCACAAGGTTCGGCGACTGCCGCCCTACGTCTTTGAACAGGTGAACCGGCTAAAGGCGAGCGCCCGGTCTCGCGGCGCCGATATCATCGATCTCGGCATGGGCAATCCGGACCTCCCGACGCCGAACGCGATCGTCGACAAGCTCTGCGAAGTCGTCCGCGACCCGCGCACGCATCGCTATTCGTCATCGCGGGGCATTCCAGGGCTGCGCCGCGCGCAGGCGAACTACTACGCTCGCCGTTTCGGCGTGAAGCTCAACGCCGATACGCAGGTCGTCGCCACGCTCGGTTCCAAGGAAGGCTTCGCCAATATGGCGCAGGCGATCACCGCGCCCGGCGACGTGGTGATCTGCCCCAACCCGACCTATCCGATCCACGCCTTCGGCTTCATCATGTCGGGCGGTGTGATCCGCTCGATCCAGGCCGAGCCCGATGCGAGCTTTATTCCGGCGCTCGAGCGCGCGGTCAGGCACTCGATCCCGAAGCCGATCGCGCTGATCCTGAACTATCCGTCGAACCCGACGGCGCATATCGCGTCGCTCGATTTCTACAAGGACGTCGTCGCGTTCGCGAAGAAGAACGATCTGATCATCCTGTCCGATCTCGCCTATGCGGAAATCTATTTCGAAGGCACGCCGCCTCCCTCGGTGCTGCAGGTGCCGGGCGCGGTGGACGTCACGGTCGAATTCACCTCGATGTCGAAGACGTTTTCCATGCCCGGCTGGCGCATGGGTTTTGCCGTCGGCAATGAGCGCCTGATCGCTGCACTGACGCGCGTGAAATCCTATCTCGACTACGGCGCCTTCACGCCGATCCAGGTGGCGGCGACCGCGGCGCTCAACGGCGACGGCTCTGACGTCGCCGAGGTGCGCGAAGTCTATCGCAAGCGTCGCGACGTGATGGTGGACTCGTTCGGCCGTGCCGGCTGGGACATCCCGGCGCCGGCGGCCTCGATGTTTGCCTGGGCACCGATCCCGGAAGCCTTCCGGCATCTCGGCTCGCTCGAATTCTCGAAGCTGCTGATCGAGCATGCGGACGTGGCAGTGGCACCCGGCGTCGGCTTTGGCGAGCACGGCGACGACTATGTGCGTGTGGCCCTCGTCGAGAACGAGCATCGCATCCGCCAGGCGGCGCGCAACATCAAGCGCTTCCTGCAGACGGCGGCGAAGCAGCCGAACAACGTCGTTCCGCTTGCCGCGCGCCGCTGAGTCTCGGCGTCGTCAATGTCCGAATGTACTATCCACGTTCGACTACTGGATGAGAGAACGGATGTCTGGCGGCCAGTGATGGCGACCCGAATTGATGCCAGGAGATACCGAATTAGCAACCAGCAGATTCCGGACGACGAAGTATGGGAATTTCAGCCAGGTTCTTTGGTGGCCGTGACCGAAAAGAGCGGTGAAAACGGCAAATACATCATCGCAGTACAATTGAAGAGTTAGGTGGCACACTTTCAATGACCGAAGCATTGCGCGTAGGAATTGCCGGCCTCGGCACGGTAGGCGCGTCTGTCGTGCGCGTGCTGACCGAAAAGGCTGCCGAGCTCACACGGCAATGCGGACGCGACATCGTGGTCGCCGCGGTGTCGGCGCGCACCCGCAAGAAAAAGCGCGGCATTGAGCTTGGTAACGTGAAATGGTTCGACGATCCGGTCGAACTCGCCAAATCGGCCGGCATCGATGTTTTCGTCGAACTGATCGGCGGCGATGAGGGGCCGGCGCGGGCTTCCGTGAAAGCCGCGCTCGACGCCGGGCATCATGTCGTCACCGCGAACAAGGCGCTGCTCGCCAAACATGGTGTGGCGCTTGCCGAAATGGCTGAAAAGCGCGGCGTGCTGCTGAACTACGAAGCGGCGGTCGCCGGCGGCATCCCGGTCATCAAGACGATGCGCGAGGCGATGGCCGGCAATCAGGTCACGCGCGTCTTCGGCATCCTGAACGGCACCTGCAACTACATACTGACGCGCATGGAGGCCGAGGGCATCTCGTTCGACGCGTGTCTCAAGGATGCGCAGCGGCTTGGCTATGCCGAAGCCGACCCGACCTTCGACATCGAAGGCCACGACACCGCGCATAAGCTGTCGATCCTGTCCAGTCTGGCATTCGGCCACAGGATCGCGGCCGACGACATCTACATGGAAGGCATCTCGAACATCAGCCAGGCGGACATCAGCGCCGCGGCCGAGCTCGGTTACCGCATCAAGCTTCTCGGCGTCGCACAGCGCACCGAGAGCGGCGTCGAGCAACGCGTGCATCCGACCATGGTGCCGACCGCTTCCGTCATTGCGCAGGTGCATGGCGTCACCAATGCGGTGGCGATCGAGACGGATATTCTGGGCGAGCTGCTTTTGTCCGGCCCTGGCGCCGGCGGCAACGCGACGGCGTCGGCTGTCGTCGGCGACATCGCCGATATTGCCAAGAGCCGTCCGGGCTTCCAGCACGGTCCTGTCTTCGGCAGGCCGGCAAAGGAACTGAAGCCGTACAGGCAGGCGAAGATGCGCAGCCATGCTGGCGGCTACTTCATCCGCCTCACCGTGCACGACCGCATCGGCGTGTTTGCCGCGATCGCCAAGCGCATGGCCGAAAACAAGATATCGCTGGAGTCGATCCGCCAGCACTCGGCGGATGCGGAGGATCGCAAGACGGTCATTCTCGTCACGCATGAGACGATGGAATCCTCGGTGCGCAAGGCGGTCGACGGCATCACCAAGGACGGTCACCTGACCGACAAACCTCAAGTGATCAGGATCGAGCGGGCGGAGTGACGCCGAAGCGCTACTTTCTCGGCGTCAAGGAGTCGGCGACAGGGCTCGCCTGGGAACATCGGCTGTCCGAACTTCAGGACCGGACTGCTCTGCAGATCGCACAGGAACAGGGCGTCCCGGATATCGTCTCACGCGTGCTTGCAGGCCGCGGCGTGACGGCTGAAACCACAAAACGGTTTCTCGATCCGACCATCCGCGAGCTGCTGCCGGACCCTGCATCGCTGACGGATATGGAGAAAGCAGCGGCGCGGATCGTCGAGGCGATCCTGCGCAAGGAGAGGGTCGCAATCTTCGGCGACTACGATGTCGATGGCGCGGCGTCCTCGGCGCTTATGAAGCGGTTTCTCACGCATTTCGGTGTGGCGGCGGAAATCTACATCCCCGACCGTATCTTCGAGGGGTACGGGCCAAATCCGGAGGCGATGCGCGATCTTGCCGCGCGCGGCGCAAAGCTGATCGTCACGGTCGACTGCGGCACCAACAGCGCGGCCGCGATCGAAGCGGCAAATGATGCCGGAGCCGACGTGGTCGTGCTCGATCATCACCAGGTCGCAGGCGCGTTGCCGCCGGCGGTCGCGACCGTCAATCCGAACCGCGAGGACGATCTGTCGGGGCAGGGGCATCTGTGCGCGGCAGGCGTGGTGTTCCTGACGCTAGTGCAGACGGCGAGGCTGCTGCGGCTGCGCGCCCCGCAGGTGGCGCAGGTGGACCTGTTGACGCTGCTCGATCTTGTTGCGCTGGCGACGATCTGCGATGTGGTGCCTCTGACCGGCATCAACCGCGCCTTCGTCGTGAAGGGGCTGATCGCGCTCAGGCATCTGCAAAATCCCGGTATCGGCGCACTAGCGCGGGTGGCGAAGATCGGCGAGCCGGTGAACAGTTTTCATCTCGCGTTCCTGATCGGCCCGCGCATCAATGCGGGCGGACGCATCGGCGACGCCGCAGTCGGCAGCCGGCTGCTCGCCAGCGACGACCCGGTCGAAGTCTCGACCATCGCGGAGACGCTCAATCGCCTGAATCAGGAGCGGCAGGCGATGGAGCAGGAGATGCTTGGCGAAGCGCGCGCCGAAGCGGATATGGAGCTTGCCTCGGGGCATGGTCCGGCGATCATCGTAACCGCGCGGGACAACTGGCATCCCGGCATTGTCGGCCTGCTTGCGTCACGGCTGAAGGATCACGCACGGCGCCCTGCCTTCGCCATCGCCTTCAACGCCAACGGGATCGGTACGGGTTCGGGCCGGTCCGTCGCAGGTTTCGATCTCGGCAGGCTCGTTCGCGAGGCGCTGAATTCAGGTCTGCTGCTGAAGGGTGGTGGCCATGCGATGGCGGCCGGCATCACGGTCGAGCGCGCCAAGCTGGGCGCGCTGCGCGCCTTCTTCGAGGAGCACGCCGCGACGGATGTCTTCCGGCTGCGCAATGAAGAGGCCTTGCCGATCGACGCCGCGGTGTCGGCCGAAGGCGTGACTGAAGCGCTGCTCGACGCGCTCGACGAAGCCGGGCCGTACGGCGCCGGACATCCGCCGCCGGTGCTGGTTCTGCCGCGTCACCGGCTTCTCGATATTCGTCCGATCGGGACCGGACATCTGCGTGTCGATCTGCACTCGGAAGGTGGAGCGCGGCTCAATGCGATCGCGTTCCGCGCCGCGGATGCGCCGCTCGGCATGTTCCTGCTGAAGAACCGCGGCCAGACGATGCATCTCGCCGGCTCGCTGTCTGCGAATTATTACAACGGCAACAAGAGTGTGCAGTTTCGCGTGATCGACGCGGCGATTGCCGCCTAGACAAATCAGCGGCTGGCCATAACCGTCTGCATGCGTTCGAGATCGGCAATGTGGGCCATCGTCGCTTCGTAGCCGATGCGGATCAGCTCGTCCGCGCGGTGGAATTCCGACAGGCCGACATGGCCGAGCTTCGGCTGCAGAGATAGATCGGGCGGATCGCCGGCAAGCCGCGCGCGAGAGATGCGATCCTGGATGATATTGAAGGCTTCAACCATGACGCCGGTGATGCCGAGGCGTGTCTCACGCGACGGGCCATCATGCGATTTCTGGTCGGCGGCCTGCGCGTCCTTCTCGATGACAAGGTCGCCGGCACTGTGACGGATAACCGCCGCCCGTCCGTAGAGGTCGTAGTGCAGATTAACCGCGACAACGAGCGGCTGCTCGTGCGCACGGCAGACCGACACTGGAACCGGGTTCACCAGAGCCCCATCGACCAGAACGCGCTTGTTGCAGACGACCGGCTCGAAGACGCCCGGCAGCGCATAGGATGCGCGCATCGCGGTGATCAACGAGCCGCTGGACAGCCAAATTTCGTGACCGGTGCGGATTTCCGAGGCCACGCAGACGAACGGCTTCTTCAGGTCGTCGAACGTCTTGCCGTTGAGATGCTCCTGCATCCGCGCCGTCAATTTGAGGCCGCCAAGCAGGCCATTGCCGCGCAAATTCAGGTCGAGCAGCCCGAAAATGCGGCGTTTGGTCAGGCTGCGCGCGAAATCTTCGAGCTCGTCCAGCTTGCCGGCGAGATAGCAGCCACCGACCAGCGCGCCGATCGAGGTGCCGGCAATCATGTTGATCTCGATGCCAGCCTCGTCCAACGCGCGCAGCACGCCGATATGCGCCCAGCCGCGCGCCGCGCCGCCGCCGAGTGCTAGCGAAATACCTGATTTTGCTTCGGATTTCGCTTGTGGGAGAGAAGGCTGGATAGGCTTGCGCTCAGGCGCTCGCGGCTCCGCCGGCGCAACCACCGACGACAGGCCATTGGCTTCCTTAACATCCGTCCTTTGACGTGCAGACGCCCATTCGAGCATCCCAGTCTCCCTTGTCTCCCGACGCTACCTATAGCGGAGCGGCGTATCGAAACGATGAATCTACGTGGTTTCGAAAAACCAAATGGTTCATCGACCTCGTCGACCTCCTATCTGAGCGTGGGGACAAAGGTGCGCTATTTATGGCGAAGCGTTGCCTTGCCGTCCTTGGCTTCGACGATCCTGTAAAAACATGAACGCCGACCGGTGTGACAGGTTTCCTGATTCCCCAAAACTTTTACGCTAAGCCAGAGCGCGTCCTGGTCGCAATCGGTCCTGATTTCAACGATTTGCTGAAGATTGCCGGAGGTTTCGCCCTTCTTCCAAAGCTCGGAGCGGGAGCGCGACCAATAGTGCGCGATGCCCGTTTCGAGCGTCAGCGACAGCGCTTCCGCGTTCATGTGTGCGACCATAAGAAGCATGCCGTCGGCAGCGTCGGTCACCACCGCGGTGACGAGACCCGACGCATCGAAACGCGGGGAGAAGGCATTGCCTTCTTCCAGCGTTTGCTTGTCGGATGAGGGGGCTGCGAACGAGAAAGCGGGCATTGGCGGTTCCTTCGCGGAACCGCCGGCAAACTCAGTTGCCGTTGCCGTTCCGCACCATGGTGACGAACCGGATCTGCTCCTCGGGATTGTCCCTGAAAGCGCCGGTATAAGTGGAGGTCATCGTCGTCGACCCCTGCTTACGAATGCCGCGCATGGCCATGCACATATGCTCGGCTTCGATCATGACGGCGACGCCGCGCGGATTTAGCACGTCCTGAATGACGCCGGCAATCTGCGCGGTCATGGCCTCCTGCGTCTGCAGGCGATGGGCAAAAATATCGACGACGCGGGCGATCTTGGACAGGCCGACGACCTTGCCGTCCGGCAAATAGGCGACATGCGCCTTGCCGATGATCGGCACCATGTGGTGCTCGCAATGCGAATGGAACTGGATGTCCTTGACCAGCACGAGATCGTCGTAGCCGGCGACTTCCTCGAACGTGCGGCCAAGCTCGTCGGCGGGACACATATCGTAGCCGTTGAACATTTCCAGATAGGCCTTCGCCACGCGGTTTGGCGTGTCGACCAGACCCTCGCGATCCGGATTGTCACCGGTCCAGCGGATCAGCGTGCGGACGGCTGCCTCGACCTCGGCCTGGGACGGCCGGTCGGTGACCGGTCTGTCCATGTATTCCGCGCGCGGCATGAGTTTCTTGATGACGGCGTCCATGAAAGGCGTCTCCCGTAGTTCCTCTCGGTGGAGGAACGAGTTGAACGGACACTGCCTCTCCAGGCCGATTGGGAGGCTCAGAAAGCAGCATTCTCGCGCCAGATCGGCAATCCTTGCCGTCACTGGAACGCACGCATTATATAAGTGCTGTTCGTAGCCTGCAAAGGTGTCGCGAGGGTACAGATCGTTCGCTCTCTAGGCACAGCGCGGAAAATCATGATCGACGACGTTTATAACGCGAAAATTCTGGGTTTTGCCGGCAATATCGGCCGCATCGGGCGTCTGGCCGACCCCGATGCCAGCGCCATGGCGCATTCCAAGCTCTGCGGCTCGACGGTGAAGATCGACCTCAAAATGGAAGGCGATACGGTCACGGACTTCGCCCATGAGGTGAAAGCCTGTGCGCTCGGCCAGGCCTCGTCCTCGATCATGGCCGCGAATGTCGTCGGCGCGACCGCGGACGAGCTGCGCGCGGTGCGTGAGACGATGCGCAGGATGCTGAAGGAAAACGGCACGCCGCCCGAGGGCCGTTTTGGCGATCTCAAATATCTGGAGCCGGTGCGCGACTACAAGGCGCGGCACGCCTCAACCATGCTTACCTTCGACGCTGTGGTGGACGCGATCGGCCAGATCGAGAAGAAGCGCGCGGGCGAGGCTGCTTAGGTCGAAGCCGCTCATCGAGCTGCGTCGCTATCTCGCTGTGCAGCCAGGCCGCGAAGGCTCCTGCCGGCTCGCTGAGCTTCCCAAAATCGGGCGCGATAAGGAAATAGGCTCCATACTCCACTTCGATGTCGAAGGGCTGGACCAGTTGTCCTAACCGAATAGCCTCGGAGTTGACGACGCTGTCCCCCAACACGACGCCTTGGCCTAGGATGCCCGCCTGGATGCCAAGCGCACCGTCGGGAAACATCGGCCCGCGCTCCGCAGCGCCAGCGGGCACGCCCGCCGCGTTGAGCCACTGAACCCAACCGTCGCGACCTTCGTCGTGCAGGAGAGTGTACCGGAGAAGGTCAGCGGGGCCGCTTAGCGGTGGTCCGGCCGAAAGAAGGGCCGGTGACACGAGCGCGGTGTACGTGCCGGCGAACAAATGCTCGGCCTGAACGCGCGGCCACGACGTGGTCTTGGCGCCGAAGCGGATCGCAAGCTCCGCATCATGGTTGCGGAACTCCACAAGCCGCCCGTTCACATCAACGACCACATCGATATCTGGGCGCTGCTCACGGAAACGGACAAGGCGCGGCAACAACCAACCGCTCGCAAAAAACGGCTCGACGCTCACCTTCAGCACGGATTGCGCGGGAGAAGCCAGAACTTCCGATAGGCGCTGGTCAATCTCGTCGAAGCTCCGTGTCAGTTGTGCAAGCAGCCGGCGGCCAATTTCAGTCAACTCGACCTTCCGGTGAAGGCGGGTAAACAGCGGTCGGCCAATCGTCTCTTCGAGCTCTCGCACCTGCCGGCTGATCGCGGCCTGCGACACGAACAGCTCTTCGGCCGCGCGGCTGAAGCTCAGATGCCGGCCGGCTGCCTCGAAGCTGCGCAGTGCGGTGAGCGGCAAGCGCCCGCGTTTCATCGCATAACCTCAAGTTATTCGAGGTGGACGATATACTCGTTTGAGCGGCGCGGCCAGAGGGCGTCTGCTCCTTGCTGACAAAGGAGTTCAGCCATGTGGAAGCATCTCGAGATATTGAACGACGTGATCCGGCTCGTGACTTTCACACGCGAATCCAGACCCGCCGACCGTCGTGATTTTTCTGACCGGTACGACCTCCATCGGGATCGTTCCTTCGAGGCTTCATTGCGGCGCTACTACGAACGCGGTCAGGTCGGATAGCTACCCGAGCATGTCCCGCACCATCGGGATCACCTTGGTGCCATAGAGCTCGATGCTCTTCATCATCTGCTCATGCGGGAGCGTGCCGGACGAGTACTTCATGTCGAAGCGGCGAACGTTCAGCGCCTTCATCGTCGTGGCGATCTTTTTCGCCACAGTCTCCGGCGAGCCAACATAAAGCGAACCCATGTCGGCCTCCTGGTTGAAGCGCGAAATGTTCGTCGGACCCCAGCCGCGCTCGCCGCCGATGCGGTTGTGGATGACCTGATAACCCGGCCAGAGTTCGGCGCGCGCCTGCTCGTCCGTGTCAGAGACGTGACCGGGTGAGTGGATGCCGAGCGGCAATGCCTCATTGCCGAATTGTGCGACCGCGCGGTGGTAGAGGTCGATGAAGGGCAGAAAGCGCTTCGGTTCGCCACCTATGATCGCCAGCATCATCGGCAGATTGTAGCTTGCTGCGCGCACGACGGATTCCGGGCTGCCGCCAACGCCGATCCAGGTTTTCAGGGTGCCGTTCTCGACGGGCGGATAAACCTTCTGGTTCTCCACCGGCGCTCGAGTTTGGCCGCTCCAGTTGATCGTCTCCTGCTTCAGCACCTCGGCGAACAGGTCGAGCTTTTCCGAGAACAGCAATTCGTAATCTTTCAGCGCGAAGCCGAAGAGCGGGAAGGATTCGGTGAAGGAGCCGCGGCCAAGGATGACCTCGGCGCGGCCATTGGAGATCGCGTTGATGGTGGAAAAGCGCTGAAAAACCCGGACCGGATCGTCGGAGGACAGCACGGTCACGGCCGAGCCCAAACCGATATGACTGGTCTTCGATGCGACTGCCGCCAGCACGACATCCGGCGCTGAAATGGCAAAGTCGTCGCGGTGATGCTCGCCCAGCCCGATGAAGTCGACGCCGACCTGGTCGGCCAGCACCGCCTCGTCGACGACGTTGCGGATCACCTGCGCCTGCGACAGCAGCTTGCCATTCAGGTCGACGGTGACGTCGCCAAACGTGTCCAGTCCGAGTTCGATTTTGTCGGCCATGATGCCCTCAGCCCTGCGAAGTCATTTGCGCGCCGTACATAGTCGGGTGGCCGTCGCGGTTCAAACCGCGTAGCGGAGCACGCACTGTCCACGAATTGAAATCTTGCGCTGAAAACCGCATTTAGCGTGAGATGGAGCAGGACGGTCACAGTCACCGCGACGTGCCACGGTCACGTGGACGTAACTATGCTGGGCCCTGGCGTCGGACGCCGGGCAGGCTGGCCGGCACCGCGCTGGTGCGCTTTTACCAGCTCACGCTTTCAGGCTTCATCGGCAATTCCTGCCGGCATTTCCCGACCTGCTCGGAGTACGCTTACGAGGCCATCGCCCGGCATGGTTTTTGGGCGGGCGGGTGGATGGGGCTGTTCCGATTTGCGCGTTGTGGGCCCGGTGGCACCCATGGCGTCGATCCGGTGCCGGAGACGCTTGAGGCGCGCTATCGCTGGTACACCCCCTGGCGTTACTGGCGCGTCGCGAAGGACGCGCCAGCACGCTAGCCGGTATCAGATAATCACGGTGCCGAGGTTCAGCCCGATCAGCAGCGGATCGTGGTCCGATGTCGCGAACGGGTTGTTGTCGTAAAACGCCGGATTGGTGAACTCGCTCGAATAGGCAAACAGGCCGGGCTCGTCGGCATTGACGTGCCACTCGGTGACGCCCGTCACCTGGCTCAGCAATGATGATGTCGCGAGGCCCTGATCGAGCGTGCCGCGCATGCCGTCGAAGACGTAGCTGTAGGCCTGATCCTGGCCGATGAACTGGTCGATCAGGTCGGTGTAGCCCGCGTCACGCAGCGCATCGACGGGGTCCTCCTGCGCATACGAGTTGAGATCGCCGATGATCAGCGTGTCGGCGTCGCCGCTGCCGGTCGGGTCAGTCGCCAGCCATTGGGCAAGCTCGATCGCGGCTTCCTCGCGCGCAGCATTCCAGAAGCCCTGGCCGTCGCCCTGGTCGTAGTTGGGATCATTGACGTCGGTGAGCCCGCTGTCGCCCTTCGATTTGAGGTGGTTGACGGCAACGTTGAAGCGTTCTCCCGTCGCGATTTCTTCGAACGCCACCGCGACGGCAGGCCGGTGAAGTTGTTGGCCGTCGGCGGCGACGCTGCTGAACTCAAGGGTGTTGCTACCGGCGACGGAGACCTTCGTCTGGTCGTAGATCACGCCGGTGGTGATGGCATCGGTGCCGATGAAGCCATCGCCGGTGCCGCCGGTCGGGTCGACGAAGGCATATACGTTGGCGCCGAGTTCGGCATTGAGCGCGTCGACCAGCGCGCGAATGGCGGAGTCTGAACCGAAGCCGTTGTTCTCAAGCTCCTGCAGCCCGAAGACATCCGCGCCGACGCCAAGCATCGCCGTGACGATCTTGTCGAGCTGGCGTTCGAAGTCAAAGGCATTCAACGCGCCGCGCGGTTCAAGGTCGCCCGGTCCCGAACCGGTGCCTGGCACGTTCGGATCATAGTCTTCCCGCAACGACGTGAAGAAGTTGAGCAGGTTGAAGCTCGCAACCTTCAGCCTGCCGCCGACATCTGCCGGAGCTTCGGTGCGCGTCCCGGTGTTGGTGTCCTGATCGATCGACAGCATGCCATCCACATGCATGCGATAGGCATCGAAGCCGTAACTGAGTACGCCCTCGATCGGGCCATTCATCTCAGCGCCCAGCCGCAAGGTCGGGCCAAACGGTGAAAAGTCGTCGCCGGCGTCGATATAGCCATTGCCGTTGTCGCCGAAGTTCGCGGGCAGATAGGCAAACGCGTCCGGATTTTGCGCGGAGACGCCATCGTCGATGATCAAGCGGTTGAGCGCATTTGCTTCCATGAGCGCCGCGATCTCGGCAGCTTGCGTGTCCGGGTCGTAGAGCTGTGTCGGCTGATATTGATTGCCGGCGCTGACGGTGATTTCGCCGTAGCGGGCAAGGTTAAAGTTTTCCACCACCGTGATCGGGTCGCTGGTGCCGCTGGTGAGCGAAATGCGCATGCCTTCGAACTGCTCCAGCGACGTCGCCGTCGCGTTCGGCAGCGTCACGTTCGCGTAGTCAGGCAAATCGTTGCCCGACGAGATCGTGTCGATAGACACGAGATTGGTGATTTCGGTCAGGCCGAAGAACTCCGTCACTGTTCCAGCAACCTCGACGTGGTCGCCGACATCGACCGTCGGCGCACCGCCGGTGAAGACAAAAATGCCTTCGGAGGAGAGCACGTTGCCATCCTGATCCGCCGTTTCCTCCTGCAGGAAGAATCCGTTGTCGATCGTATAGGTCACGACGGCCGATACGAGCACATAGTCGCCCTGAAGCTGGCTCGCGCTGCCGGTGCCCTGGATCTGCGAGATCAAGCGTGCGGTCGGCACGCCTGGGCCATCATCGCTGTTTGCGGCTCCAGGCGTTTCCTCGCGTGGTGTGTCCCACGTCGTCCCATCGTCGCTGCGCTGGAGCGAAAGACCGGCCGGATCGCTGCCCGCCTGCAAGACGCCGATGTCTGTCGAGGTCATGCCCGCCGCAGGTCCGTTTGAAGCGGTCAATGTGCCTTCGTAAGAGAGGAATTCGATGACTTCCCCGCCATCGACCAGTGCCAGCCCGTCCGGCGCGCCGTTCTGGATCCCGGTCGTGTCGAGCACGCAATAATCGAAAGCGTCGTCCGACCCTTCCAGATTGCCGTTCAGCGCGAACGTGCCGTAGGACTGGCCATTGCTGCCATTATAGAGGACGACCGATATCGCGCTGACATCCGTGCCCTTGGCGACACGGACCTCGACGAACTCACCCGTATCGGCGCCGGCATTGTCGTAGTGGATTTCATTGATGCGCGGCGCCGGTGGTGTTTCATCGACGTTCGTGACGGTGACGGAAATATCCTGGGTCGTCTCGCCACCCTGCTCGTCGGTCGCAGCGATCGTCACGTCGTAGATGTTGTCGCCGCCCTGATCCGCGGGCAGCTCGAAGTCCGGTGCGTCGACGAAACGCAAGACGCCTGTCTCCGCGTCGATCGTGAACAAGGCGGCGTCGGCGCCGCCGGCGATCGAAAAGGTGACGGTGTCGCTGTCGACGTCCTCGGCGGTCGCGGTCAGGACCGGATCGCTGCCGTTTTCCTCGAAATTCGCGGCCGCCGCGGAGGTGATGACCGGCCCGTCGTTTATGCCGTTGATGGTGATCGTCACCGTCGCGGTATCTGTACCGCCGCGGCCGTCGCTAACCGTGTAACTGAAAGTATCCGTGGCTGTTTCGCCCTCCCTGAGATGGTCGAATAGATCACCTTGGTCGTAGCTGATTGTGCCGTTGAGTAGCGAAACCGTCGCGCCAGCCGCACTTATCGCTGAAACGTCAACAACTGTCAGGGTGTCGCCGTCGAATTCACTATCGTTTTCAGTGAGATCGGTGGCCAGAACCGACAGCAACTGGTTCTCGTCGGTGGCGAAAGCGTCATCGCGCGCCAGCACCGAATTGTTGCGGCCGTCGAGATAGAGCGTGTAGTCGTCCGCACCGAAATAGAGGGCTTCGACACGCTCGAGCCGGTCGATGCCGCCATTCTCGATATCGCGGACCTTGATGGTCTTGTCCCATCGGCCCGGGCGTTCGATCGAATAGTCGAGGATCGAACCTTCGTAGATAACGGTATCGAAACCGCGGCCGCCATCGGCTTTGTCGTTGCCAGCGCCAAGATCGATCACATCATCGCCGTCACCGGCGTTGACCGTATCGTTGCCGCTCCCGGCGAGGATCATGTCGTCACCGCCGCCGGACAGGATGGTGTCGTTGCCGCCACGCGCATCGATGACATCATCGCCGCCGAAACTGATGATGACGTCGTTGCCGTTGGACCCGGTGATGGTATCCGGACGCCAGGTGCCGAGATAGAATTTGGGAAGCCAGTGCGGGAAGTGGAAGGACATCGTCTCGATCCTCGTTAGGCCGCCCCCGGCTGTATGAGCCTAACTGCTAACAGCAGCGTTTGACAGTTCTTTGAAGCTAAGCCGGCCCTGGGGATAAATGATCGGAAGCCGGCAAATCAGCGCGGATTCATGAACGATTTCAGCGGCTTGGATTTTTCGCACCGAAAACCTTTACGGCGCGTGCCTTGTCTTTTAGAAGACCGCGCCGCCGGACTCTCCCGGCACTTACCACCCGCGCTCGTTTGCGGGACTGGATATGGAGCAAGATATGTCGAACGTTTCCCTTACATTTCCCGATGGTTCCGTCCGCGAATACGATGCGGCGACGACCGGCGCTGCGCTTGCTGAGTCGATCTCGAAGTCGCTCGCCAAGAAGGCGGTCGCCTATGTGGTCGATGGCGCGGTTCGCGATCTCAGCGATCCGCTTGGCACGTCCGGCAAGGTCGAGATCCTGACCCGCGACGATCCGCGCGCGCTGGAGCTGATCCGGCACGACGCAGCCCACGTGCTCGCGGAGGCGGTGCAGGAATTGTGGCCGGGAACGCAGGTGACGATCGGCCCGGTTATCGAGAACGGTTTCTATTACGACTTCGCGCGCAACCAGCCATTCACGCCGGAGGATTTTCCCGCGATTGAAAAGAAGATGCGCGAGATCATCCAGCGCAACAAGCCGTTCACCAAGGCGCTGAAGTCTCGCGACGAGGCAAAGAAATTCTTCCACGACAAGGGCGAGAACTACAAGGTCCAGCTGGTCGACGCGATCCCGGAAGGGCAGGACATCAAGTTCTATTCGCAAGGCGAATGGACTGATCTCTGCCGCGGCCCGCACATGGCCTCAACGGGGCAGGTGGGTAACGCTTTCAAGCTGATGAAGGTGGCTGGCGCCTACTGGCGCGGCGACGCCAACAATCCGATGCTGACGCGCATCTACGGCACGGCCTGGGCGAACCAGGAGCAGCTCGACCAGTACCTCCACATGCTGGAAGAGGCCGAGAAGCGCGACCATCGCAGGCTCGGCCGCGAGATGGATCTCTTCCATTTCCAGGAGGAAGGGCCGGGCGTCGTCTTCTGGCACGCGAAGGGCTGGAAGATGTTCCAGAACCTGGTTGCTTACATGCGCCGTCGTCTCGGCGACGACTATCAGGAGGTGAACGCGCCGCAGGTGCTCGACAAGTCGCTGTGGGAGACGTCAGGTCACTGGGGCTGGTATCAGGAGAACATGTTCGCGGTGAAATCCGCGCATGCGCTGACGCACCCGGAAGACCCCGAGGCGGACGAGCGCATCTTCGCGCTGAAGCCGATGAACTGTCCGGGCCACGTGCAGATCTTCAAGCACGGCCTGAAATCCTATCGCGACCTGCCGATCCGGCTGGCCGAGTTCGGTTATGTGCACCGCTACGAGGCGTCGGGCGCGCTGCATGGGTTGATGCGCGTGCGCGGCTTCACACAGGACGACGCGCATCATTTCTGCACGGAAGAGCAGCTTGAATCCGAGATCCTGAAGATCAACGATCTGATGATGTCGGTCTACAAGGATTTTGGGTTCGACGAAGTCGTCGTGAAGCTAGCGACGCGGCCGGAAAAGCGTGTCGGCACTGACGCGATGTGGGATCACGCGGAAGACATACTGCGCCGTTCGCTGGCGCGCATGGCGCGTGAGGACAACCGTATCAAGACCGGCGTCAACGAAGGCGAGGGCACCTTCTACGGTCCGAAGTTCGAATACACGCTGAAGGATGCGATCGGTCGCGAATGGCAGTGCGGGACGACGCAGGTCGACTTCAATCTGCCAGAGCGTTTCGGCGCCTTCTACATCGACAAGGATTCCGAGAAGAAGCAGCCGGTGATGGTCCACCGCGCGGTGGTCGGCTCTCTGGAGCGCTTCCTCGGCATTCTGATCGAAAGCCACGCCGGGCATTTCCCGCTGTGGTTCGCGCCGCTGCAGGTCGTGGTGGCGACGATCACGTCCGATGCCGACGACTATGCCCGGTCGGTCGCCGAGCGGCTGAAGGACGCCGGTATGGCTGTCGAGATGGACCTGCGCAACGAGAAGATCAACTATAAGGTTCGCGAGCACTCGTTGACCAAGGTTCCGGTCATCCTCGTTTGCGGCAAGCGCGAGGCGGAGGATGGCACGGTCAACATGCGCCGGCTCGGCTCGCAGAACCAGCAGTCGATGTCGCTGGACGAGGCTGTCGCGGCACTGACTGAAGAGGCGGTTCCGCCGGATGTGAAGCGCCGGCGCAAGAAAGCCTGAACCAAGAACGGCGGGATTTTTCCCGCCGTTTTCATATGGCCGTCATGGAACTGGTTCATTGCGCGGCCATGCGAACGTTGCGTCGACTCAAGCGCGATCCGTTTCCCGAACTCTCCTACGCGAATCCGTCGCATTCGCGCCTGAAGCGCTGGTTCATCCGCTCGGTCGAGGAGATGTCGGGCCGTGACCGCTACGCCGGCCTCTACGGCATCTGGCGCCACCAGATCGTGCCGTCCGGTGACCGTGTCTTCGGGCGCATGCTCGACCTGGTGAACGTCCGCCTGTCCCAGCAGGGACAACTACCCGCGGTTTCGCTGGACCGCCCGGTGGTCATTATCTCGAACCACCCGTTCGGCATCGGTGATGGCGTTGCGGTGCTTTCGCTCGCCGAGCAGCTCGGCCGGCCGTTCCGCGTGATGATCAATGCGGAGCTGCTGAAGATACCGGAGATGGCGCCGTATTCGCTGCCGGTCGATTTCACCGAGACGAAGGAAGCGCTGAAGAACAATCTCGAGGTGCGGCACGAGGCGGTGCGGCTTTTGAAGCAGGGCACGACGATTGTCATCTTCCCGGGCGGTGGTGTTGCCACCGCGCCGAACGGCCTTGGCAAAGCCAGGGATTTTCCGTGGAAGATGTTTCCGTTCAAGCTGATCCAGGAGGCGAAGGCGGACGTGTTGCCGATCCACTTTTCCGGGCAGAACGGCCGTCTCTTTCATATCGTCAGCGGGCCGATGAATTTGCTCTCGCGCGAGAACAAGGTCGCGCGTTTCATCGGCAATGTGTCGTTGACGATCCGAACCTCACTGCTCATCCGCGAGTTCGCAAAACTGTCGGGCAAGACGATCGAGGTTCGCGTCGGCGATCTTATTCCATGGAGCGCGATGGAGTCGCTGCGCGACCGCAAGGAGCTTCTTGCCTTCGTTCAGCAGAAGGTTCTGGAGCTTGCTCCGCCGAGGAAGCGGCATGAGCCTGTTAGAGAAAACACCGCGCCGATCGCGGCGTAATCAGTCGACATGCGTCGACTTAGTCGATGATGTCGCCGTCGACCGGTTGGACCTGCGCTTCGGTCGTCAACACTTCGACTTCCTGATCCCGGCCGCCTTCGACAGTATATTCGCGCTGATAGATGCGGTCGCGGTTCTTCGCGATGATCGTGTAGTTGCCTTCGGCAAGCACCAGCGATGCATAGGCGCCGACGCTTTCGCGGATCGGATCGCCGGAATCGGTGACGATCGACCATGATGTATCGGCGATGGCCTCGCCGCCGGATTCACGAACGAGCTTGAACGTCACCTCGGCCGCGTGGTGTTCGACCGTCGCTTCAGTCAGCTTGCCGGCGTCGACCTTGATGTCGGAGCGGATCACCGCGTTCACGTTCCCGTAGGTCGAGACGACGTGATAGGTGCCAGAGTTGAGCCGCACGACCGCATTGGGTTTCACGTCGGGAATGATCAGCGCGCCGCCGTCTTCGCCGTCGGCCTCGTAGATCGAGAAGCGCAGCTTTGCCGCCGGGATGCGCCGGCCATTGGAGAGGATCGCGTCGAGCTTCAGCCCGCCGGCATCGAGAACCACCGCCTCGCGTTTCGCCTCGGCGCCGACCGTGATGCGCTTGGTTGCGCCGGCGCGGCCAAAGGTTGCGTGAACGAGATAACTGCCGGGCGCGAGCGAAAAGACCTGCGTGCCGCCTTGCGCGGACGCGACCAGCGGCAGTTTGCCGTCGGGACCAGGCTCAGGCCTGAAGATACGCCAGACGAGCCCGCGGCTGACGTCGCCGGCCTCGCCGGTGAGCTGTGCGGCCAGCGTGACCTCGCTGCCGCCCGCGGTGGCAAGCGGTCCGTCTTCGGTCGCAGGCGCGTAGCTGGTGATGCCCGGAAGCGAGATGGCGGCCGGGTCTTGTTGGGCGAGAGCCGGCAATCCCGGCGCAAACAGGAGCGCCGCGATGGCCAATTTTGCGATGATTCTGGCACTGTCCCCGAACATCTCTTGCTTTGAAGCCGAGCGCGGTGGCAATTTCAAGGCCGAAATTCCATATTGGAATCAACCTTCCAAGCCCGAGCGTCCCGGCAAAATCACCCCAGGTCCGCTTCAGCCAAGAGCATCAGGAGACCTGTTACGTGACGTCGCCAATCATTGACTATTTGTCGACCAGGCTGTCCGCGCCGATAGCCGAGCTGAAGGAGCCGGCGCCATCGGATGCCGAAATCGAAACCATGCTCAGGATCGCCACCCGTGTTCCCGACCACGGCAAGCTGGAGCCCTGGCGCTTCATTCTTTATCGCGGCGATGCACGCGTTGAAGTCGGAAAACAGCTCGCCGAACTGGCAGAGCGGCGCGAGGGCCCGCTGACGGAAGGGCGCAGGCTACAGGAGCTTGCACGCTTCAGCCGCGCGCCGCTGGTGATCGGCGTCATATCGAGCCCGAAGGAAAACCCGAAAATCCCGCAATGGGAGATGTTTCTCTCGGGCGGCGCGGCGGCGATGAATCTGGTTCATGCGGCCAATGCGCTCGGTTATTCGACCAACTGGATCACCAACTGGTATTCCGACGTGGAGGAGGGCCGTGCGATCCTAGGGCTCGCGCCACACGAACGCGTCATCGGCTTCGTTCATATCGGAACGTATTCGGGAAACGTGCCGGACCGTTCGCGGCCTGATCCGGCAAAGCTGGCTTCCGACTATTCGGGGCCGTGGAAGGGCTAGGGCGATGTTTTTCGAACCGGCGAAGGGGCATGGCCTGCCGCACGATCCGTTCAAGGCGATCGTGGCGCCGCGCCCGATCGGCTGGATCTCGACGCAGGGCAAAGACGGCTCGCTGAACCTGTCGCCTTATTCCTACTTCAACGCCTTCTCGACCCATCCGCATCTCGTCTGGTTCGCGTCCGGTGAAGGCAGCGGCGACAGCGAGACCTTCGCGCAGGAGACGGGCGAATTCGTCGTGAACATTGTCGGGCGCAGCTTCTTCGACAAGATGGTGGCGACGTCGGTAAACGCGCCGCGCGGCGTCAGCGAATTCGATTATGCCGGCCTGGAGATGGAGCCGTCTCGCCTGAAGCCGCCGCGCGTCAAAGGTGTGCCGGCGGCGCTGGAATGCAAATTGACCGAGGTCTTCCGCCCGAAAGGGCGGGATGGAAAACCGTCCGGCGCGACAGTCGTCGCCGGCGAGGCGATCGGCGTCTACATCGACGACGCGATGCTGACAGACGGGCTCTTCGACATCGTCAAGGCAGGCAATGTCGCACGCCTTGGCTACATGGACTACACGCACGTCGCCGAGATTTACGCGAAGCGCCGACCGCGGTGGAAAGCCGACTGAGATTATCCTCAAAGTTTGTTCCAGCGACTGAATTGGCCTGCGCCACATCTGAAAGGCGATTGCAAACGTTTTAATTCAGGCGCATTTGTTCGAGCCGGCAAACGCGGGAGGAGAGCGTGGAGGAAACGGCGCTGGTGCTCGCCGGCTCGCGGCAGCTCGCATTCGAGCCGCTGACGCACGCGCCGCTGGAACCCGGCGAAGTGCGGATACGCACGCTGTTCTCCGGAATCAGCGCCGGCACCGAGCTTTCGCAGTACCGCGGCACAAGCCCGTTCATGAACCGGCAGTGGGATGCGGAACTGAGACTGTTCCGCGAAGGCGAGGCGAGCTGGCAATACCCCGTCCGTAATCTGGGCTACGAGGAAGCAGGCGTCGTCACCGAGATCGGCGGCGGCGTGATCGCGGTGAAGACCGGGCAATATGTGTTCGGCACCTGGGGGCATCGCACCAGCCATGTGATGCGAGAGGCGGATGCGGCAGCGCGGCTGATCCCGGAGGGCGCCGACCGGCGGATCGGTATCTTCTCGCACATCGGCGCGGTGGCGCTGAATGGCGTCCATGACGCGAAGATCCGAATCGGCGATCTCGTGGTCGTGTTCGGGCTGGGTGTGCCAGGGCAGATTGTGATGCAGGCGGCGCGCGCGTCGGGCGCGACTGTCATTGGTGTCGATCCAGCCGCGTCGCGCCGCGACATGGCGCTAAACCTCGGCGCGGATCGCGTAATCGATCCCATGGCTGGTCCGATCGGCGAGACGATCAAACGCGAGACGGGCGGACGCGGCGCGGATATCTGCATCGAGGTCTCCGGCGCGCCGGCGGCATTGATGGAGGCGATGCGCACGGTGGCTTATGCGAGCCGCGTCGTGGCGATGGGTTTTTTCCAGGGCGAGGCGCGCGGATTGCTGCTCGGCGACGAGTTCCACCATAACCGCATCGAGCTGATCTCCAGCCAGATCTCCGGCGTCGCGCCTGAAGCAAGCCACCGCTGGTCAAAACTGCGGCTTTGGCAGACGGCGGTCCGGCTGCAGCATGAAGGCCGGCTGAATCTTCTGCCGCTGATCACCGACACCGTGCCATATCGCGACGCGCCCGCACTCTTCGACCGGTTGGACAAGGGTGAACCCGGCATCCTGCAATCCGTGCTGTCGTTCGAGGGCCTTTGATGGCAAGGCTGAAGGTCGCGCTGCTCGGCTGCGGCAATATCGGCGTTCGCCACGCCGCGGCCGCACGCGAACTGCAGCACGAGCTCGATCTTGTTGCGTGCTGCGGACGCGAGCCAGGCAAGACCGCTGCGTTCGCGAAAACGATCGAGGCCGCACCCTTCACCGATTTTGCCGAGATGCTGGCGGTGGCGAAGCCCGACTTGCTCATTGTTGCGCTTCCACCGTTTGCTCACGATGGCCAGGTGGAAGCGGCGGCGCGTGCAGGCGTGCATGTGCTGGTGGAAAAACCGATTGCGCTGAGCAACGAACGAGCTCGCGCCATGGTAGAGACCGTGCGTGCTGCCGGCGTGATTGGCGCATGCGGCTTCATGTACCGGTTCGGTGCGGCTGTCGGACGCTGGGAAAGCTTGATGGCGGCGGGACAGACCGGCCGCATCGGCCATTTCTCCGGCAACTTTCATTCGAACGCTCTGCACGCGCCGTGGTGGCGGTCGCGCGAAAAATCCGGCGGGCAGATGGTGGAGCAATTGATCCACATCGTCGATCTGGCCCGGCATTTTCTGGGCATGCCGCAGACAGCGTACGCGCGGGCCGCAAACCTCTTTCACCGTGACGTGCCGGGTTACGATTCCGAAGATCAGAGCGCGATCGTGCTGGGATATGACGACGGACGGATCGCGGTTCTGCATGCGAGCAATTCGGTCGTGCGCGGCCGCTGGGCAAAGTCTTGGCAGATTATCACAGAGCGTCGCACCGCGATATTCACCGACTGGAACCGCGCGGAGATTTTCACCACGGTTGGCGAGCCTGGCAGTGAAACAATCGACGAGGCGCGCGATGTCTTTGTCGCGCAGCTTGAAAATGTCGCGGCGGCCATTCGCGGTGCCGCTCCGGTGAAGGTGCCGCTGGAAGAGGGGGCAAAAACGCTGGAAATCGTGCTCGCGGCCCGTCGCTCAGCCGACGAAAGACGGGAGATCCGGCTGTGAGCGGTGCGTCAGCGCTTCACATCCGGCCGCGAGACCGGTCGCACCTTTGGTGCAGGCGGCAGCAGGTCGCGGATGTCTGCAAACGGAAACACCGGCTCGAAGCGGTAGGCCTCGGCAAAGGAGTTCTCCGGCGCGTTGCATTGACCCGCACGAAAGGCATTCTGCGCGGACATGCTGGTGACAAACCGCTCCGGATTCTGCGAGACGTGTTTGCGGATCGCGTCAGCCTTGATGTCGATCACTTTGCTGATGTCGACATAGTGGCTCGGCGCGAACGCCGTGCCGCCGAGCGTATCGGCATGCAGCACGGGCACGCTGAACGAGGACGCGATGCGCGCCGCGTCGGACAGCGCTCGATGGTCGCCGTGGTAGTCGTTCGGCGCGTGCGTGATGACGAGGTCGGCACCTGTGTCGGCGATGAGTTTCTTGATTGCGGCAATCAGCGCCGCGTCGGCGACGAGCGCGCCATCTGGAAAGTCGAGGAAGACCGGCTCGACGTCGAGCAGCGCGGCGGCCGCGATCGCTTCGGTCCGACGCTTGCGTGCCAGCGTTTTGGGATTGGTGGTGCCGCCCTTGGCGCCATCGGTGGCGATCGCGAAATGCAGCCCGGCGCCGGACTGCTTCCAGAGCGCGAGCGCGCCGAACATGAAGATCTCGATGTCGTCTGGATGCGCGCCGAGCGCCAATATTCTCATCTTTTTCTCCGGTGGCCGCTGTGACGAACGGAATCCTGGTCGCGCTTTTCGCCTATGCGACCTTTTCATTTGGCGACGCCGCCGTAAAGGCGCTGAGCGGCCAGCTGTCGATCTTTGAAATAGGTGTGTTCAGCACATTCTTCGCCGGCATCGCCTTGTTCTTTATGAAGCCGAAGCACGAGCGCTGGCGCGATTTCTGGCGCATGAAGCGGCCCTGGGCGGTGCATGCGCGCGCCTTCTCCGGCGTGTTTGCCGGCATATTCGGCGTCACGGCCTTCACCACCATTCCCTTTGCGGAAGCCTATGCGCTGATCTTCCTTGCGCCATTTTTCACCACGTTGATGTCCATCCTTTTCCTCAAGGAGAAGGTCGGCATCTGGCGCTGGTCCGCGATCGTCGCGGGGTTCTGTGGCGTGATGCTGGTGGTGCGGCCGGGTTTTCGCGAACTCGAGCTTGGCCACCTGGCGGCGGTGATCGTCGCGGTGCTTGCGGCAACGACCGTTATTCTGCTGCGCTCGCTTGCCGGGCAGGAGAAACAAACCTCGATCCTCGGCGTGATGATCGGTTACGGACTCCTGTTCAACGTTGTCGCGGCGGCGGCGACGTCCTTTGCCGTTCCGACGCTGCCGCAGTTCGGCTGGCTGGCGCTAGCGGGCTTGCTTGCCGCCGGGGGACAGTACTTCCTGATGATGGCGACACGGCTGGCGCCCGCCAATCAGGTCGCGCCGACGCAATATTCGCAGATCGTCTGGGCAGTCCTGATCGGGACGGTGTTTTTCGCCGAATATCCCGACTGGATCGCCATCCTCGGCCTTGCCGTCGTCGCGGCGTCGGGGCTGCTCACCGTATTGAGGGAGCGGGTACGCGCCACCAAGGCGGTGCCTGGCGAAAAAGACCGGCTCTGACGGCATGGTAAAAATTCGATTCAATCTTTCTTGGTAATTTTGCGTTCATAAATCTCTCTCCGGTGGCGACCCCCTCAGCCTTCGGATCTGTTTTTGTGTTTGCGTACAGGTCTCAAAGCATGCGGTCGCCGCGCGTCGTCGCCATTTTTGTTGCGTGTCTCTTTCTGTTCGGCTGCACGTCGCGCTCAGGCGTCGACGATCTCATGCCGCGTCCGTCGAGCGAGATAACGAGTTCGATAACGCCGTCCGTTGCGGTGGGTGAGATGGCCGGTGAGCCGATCGTCGGGCTTGCTGAGGAGCAGACAGAGCAAATCGAGGCTGACGCCGGCGCGCCGGAGGTCGAAACCGCGGCCTTGATCCCGTCGGCGAGGCCGACAGCGGCGGCGCGCGCGCTGGACCGCAGCGTGGTGCATCCACGGAAATTCCGCGATGCGAAGCCGATCAACTTCGGTCGCAACTATTCGCCGAAAAATCTTCCCGTGCATGGCGTCGATGTCTCGCGCTGGCAGGGCGATATCGACTGGGCGAAGCTCAAGTCGCAGGGTGCGAACTTCGTCTACATCAAGGCGACCGATGGCGGCGATCATCTCGACCCGATGTTCAAGAAGAACTGGCGCAACGCGCACCAGGCCGGCCTGAAGCGCGGCGCCTACCACTTCTTCTATTGGTGCCGGGCGGCAAGCTCTCAGGCTGACTGGTTTATTCGCAACGTGCCAAAAGTGGAAGGCGCGCTGCCGCCGGTCATCGACGTCGAGTGGAATCATCTGTCTAACTGCAAGAAGCGTCCGTCGCCCGCAAAGGTGCGCGAGAAGATGCAGGTCTTCATGGACAGGCTCGAGGCCCATTACGGCCAGCGCCCGGTCATCTACACCGCACCCGACTTCTATCGGGACAATCTGAAGGGAGCCTTCCAGAACCATCCGTTCTGGCTACGTGCCGTCGCGCAGCATCCGTCCAAAGTTTATCCGGGCCGAAAATGGGTGTTCTGGCAGTATTCCGGCTCAGGCCTTTCTCATGGTGTGGACGGCAGGATCGACCTCAACGCCTTCCACGGCAGCGAAGCAGACTGGCGGCGCTGGCTGAGTGGCGCGACATTCGTGGCGTCGAACTGATCTGATTGCCGTCGCAAGGATGCCTTGGCCGGTCGTTCTGGCCGCCGACGTCAGATAATGCCGTGCTTCCTGAGAAGCGCCTGTTCATCACCTGATACCCAGCCGAAAACTTTCGGTGCGCTGTCCAGCTTCTGGACGAGGTAGTGGACATCAAAATCGATCGCGATGTCCGGCTTGTCCTTGCGGGCATAAGTCGCCGTCCACGCGACATGGGCGACGCAATGATGGTCGTCCATCGGGGAGAGGCGGACATCGCGTATCCGCATTTCCTTTGTCCCGATCGCCCGGTAATGTTCATAGCCCTGCTTCATGGTCTGTCTGAGCTGATCGTCGTTCTTTCCGGTCATCACGCCGGCGGGTGTGGCTGCGATGAACTCGGGGGCATACAGCGCTGCGACTTCATCCATATCCATGTCGCCGGCGAGGGATCGGTTGAAGAAACGCTCGTAACGTTCAAAAAGCGCCCTGACGCTGCTTTCCATCATTGTCTCTCCGCGTCCGGCGCAACGCTCGTTGCGTCGAACTGAGCTAGTCGCTGCCCGGCCGTACAGTCTCGACAGAAAGAGCGCCGGCGGGCAGGGGTTTCAACAGGTCCGTTTCCGGTCGTGTCAGGTGGAGCCAGTGCGACCAGTCGAGCGGCTGGAGCACGACCACCTGTCGATCATGATAAGGCTTGATGTCGGGTCCTGGTTCCGTGGTCAGCATGGTGAAAGCCGGCGGCTGGTTGCCTGCACCCTCACGCCACAAGCCGGCGATCGCCATCATCGTGCCGCCGGCAAGCGAAAAGCGATGTTTCGCCTTGGGCGACTTCTTGCCGGTGAACTCGAAAAAAGCGGAAGCCGGAATCAGACAGCGTTTGCTCTCACCAAAACTGCGGCCTTCCGAACGGAAATTGAACACCGGCCCGCCTTTGCCTTTTGGCGGGAAGCCGAATGCCATCGGCGACAGCGCCACTTCCTCGCCTGTCAGCCGCATGACAGGTCCAAGATCCGAGATCCGGATGTCGTCCACCTGCGGCAGGTCGGCTTCCGACTGGTGCTCCGAAATCTTCAATGCAGCGAAGGTCATCGCCTTTCGGTAGTCGGCGAGCTTGATGTGCTGTTCGTAATTGTTGCACACGGCTATTTCGCCTTCTGCGGGTAGATCGTCTCGCCGCGCTTCAGCATCTCGACGAAAGCAGCGATGCGTTTCTTCCGGCCGACCTCGGTTTTCAGCGCATTGGTGCGGAAAGCGAGCGCAAAACGGTTCTGCGCGGTCAGCGTCGCAAGCATGGCCTTCGCCTTCGGTTCCGCATCGATCGCGGCTTGCAGATCGGCGGGCAACTGATTGTCCTTAATGCGGTAGGCCGCGGCCCAACGGCCGTCGGCCTTCGCGGCTTCGACCTCCTTCAACCCGTACTCGGTCATGCGGCCTTCCTTGATCAGCCGTGCGACATTGTCGACATTGATCTGGCTCCAGGTGCTTTTGCCGCGCCGCTTCGTGTAGCGCTGCAGGAAGCTCGTCTCATCGAAACCCTTGCGGATGGCGTCGATCCAGCCCCAGCACAAAACCGCATCGATCGCCTCGACCGGCGTGATCGATTTCAGGCCGGAGCCCTTCTTGTGTGTCTTGATCCAGACCTCGTCCTCCTTGGCGTGGTTCTTCGCCAGCCATTTGTAGAAAGCGTCCGCCGTCTTGAACTCGTGGACCTTCTTCGGATCGACCTTGACCGGCGGCATGGGGACTAGCCTCGTTCTTCTTCAATGTCAGACTAACGCGGCCGAATAATCAGGCAGCGCCCGCCGCTTTTGCGCGCTCGAGCAGCCGTTCGGCCAGGCGCAGATGCGGCCGGTCGTACATCTTCCCGTCGATGCCGATAACACCCGGATTGCCGGCTTCGGCAAAGGTTCTGACGATGAGGCGTGAGCGCTCGATTGCCTCGGGCGAGGGGGTGAATACGGCGTTGATGACAGGCACCTGCGCAGGATGGATGGCCATCTTGGCAGTGAAGCCATCACGCTCGGCCTCCTCGCACTCAAGCTTCAGCGCGGCCTCGTCCCGGAAGTTCGTGAATACCGTATCGACGGCGGCGATGCCCGCCGACGATGCCGCGAGGATCGTCAGTGTCCGGGCGAGGCGGAAGACGTCCGTATAACGGCCGGCGGCATCGCGCGCGGCGCGCGCACCGATCGCGGCAGACAAGTCCTCGGCGCCCCACGTCATGCCGGCGAGCCGCGGGTCGGCGTGTGTGTAAGACTGAGCTGCCAGAACCGCCTGCGCCGTTTCGCTGACGATCGGGATGATGCGGATGCCGCCATCGTCGAGACCGTGAACGGCTTCATGTACGCGCAGCATCGCGGAGAGTTGACTGACATCGGCCGAGGAATTCGCTTTCGGCAGCATGATGCCGGCCGGCCGTGCGGCAACGACGCCTGCGAGGTCGCCATCGGTGAGGCCGGTCGAAAGATCATTCACCCGGACGTAGAATCTCGATTGTGCCCCGTCGCGATGGGCGATGATGAAATCGGCCGCGGTCTTGCGGGCAGCCACCTTGTTTTCGGATGAAACAGAATCTTCGAGGTCGAGAATGAGAATGTCTGCGCCAGCCTCGAGGCCTTTGGCGAGTTTCCGTTCAGAGTCGCCGGGGACGAAAAGCAGAGAACGCAAATCAGGCAGCCTTCTTACGGATCATCGCCTGCCGCGTCGTTTTCGCGACGAGTGCATTATCCTGGTTGAATGCCCGGTGCTCGAACTCGACAATGCCGCGGTCCGGCTTGGATTTCGATTCCCGGATCGATTTCACTTCCGTCTCGACGCGGATCGTATCGCCGTGGAAGACCGGATGCGGGAAAGCCGTATCGGTCATGCCGAGATTGGCGACCGTGGTGCCGAGAGTCGTGTCATGTACCGAGATGCCGATCATCAGGCCGAGCGTGAACAGCGAATTGACCAGGGGTTTGCCCCATTCGGTCTTGGCCGCAAAATCGAAATCGATGTGGAGCGGCTGCGGGTTCAGCGTCATCACGGAAAAGAGCATGTTGTCGCTCTCGGTGACGGTTTTCCTGAGCTGGTGCTGGAAAACCCGGCCAACCTCGAATTCCTCCAGATAAAGACCCGGCATCGCGTTCCTCCTGCGGAAACGGTGATATGCGGGCAGGAGGCGACCCGCAAGCCGTTAAGAAACATGGTGAACCCTTCGTAAACCAATTGCCGCCTAAGGTTCCGACACTCGAATCTCTAGGAAGTTCACAGGTTTAGATGGTCGTCAGCCATTTCCTGAAATGGGTTCACACCGCGAAAGTGTCGGAGCGGGTCGCCGCCGCTGCCGCCCTGTCGCGTGCTTACATCGACCGCGATCTCCCCTTCGAGGATCGTTGTGCAGCGGAAGCGGCACTTACCCTCCTGCTTGACGATCCCTCGGCAAAAGTCAGGCAGGCACTGGCCGAAACGCTGGCCATGAGCCAGCACGCGCCGGTCCAGATCATCAACGCGCTGGCCGGCGACCAGCCGGAAGTTGCCGAGTTCGTGATCGCGCTGTCGCCGCTGCTGACCGACGCGGACCTGATCGACCGCGTTGCCGGCGGAAACATCGCAACACAGAAGCTGATCGCTGCGCGCCTCATCGTGTCCATGTCGCTTTCTGCGGCTCTTGCCGAAGTCGGAGAGGCAGACGCTTGCTTGGCGCTGCTGGCCAATGAAGGTGCCGATATCGCATCGCTATCGTTCAGACGGATGGCAGAGCGGCTTGGCCACATCGCCAAAGTGCGCGAAGCCCTGATCGCCGATGCGCGGCTGCCTTCGGACTGCCGGCATACGCTTTTGGTCAAGGTCGGTGAGGCGCTGCGCCATTCACCGCTGGTGATCGCGCTGATGGGCGCGAAGCGCGCTGAAAAACTGACGCGCGATGCGTGCATCAAGGCATCGGTCACGCTGATCGAGGGCACGCAAGCCGACGAACACGCGGCCTTGATCGAACATTTGCGGCTGCGCGGCGACCTGACGGCGTCCTTCGTCGTCAGGATCGTGGCGCACGGAAAGATCGACTTTTTCGGCTCGGCGCTGGTCGCACTCTCCGGTCAGTCGCAAGCCCGCGTCAGTGCGCTTCTGGCAGACGGTAATGACGGTGCGCTGACGGCGGTGTTCGCGAAAGCCGGCCTCGATCGCGCCGTCCACAAAGTGATCCTGCGGGCGCTGAAAATCTGGCGCGAGGTGGCGAATGGGCGGCGCGTCGCAGGCGCGCAGGAGGTCACCTGGTTCATGCTGAAGGAGCTCGGGGAGGCGGGTTCACAAGGCGAGCTCGGCACCCTGATCAAAGCCATCCACCTCGACGCGCTGCGCGACAATGCGCGCGGCCACGCACTGGCGATCGCCGCGGCCTAACTGCTCGACGCGCTTTCTGCGCCGATCGTTCGCTGCGTCGATTTCCGGTGCTTCAACGCATCGCGTCCCGTGTGGACGAAGAGCGCGGTCAGCACGATCGCGCCGCCGATGATGCTCGCAGAGGGCGGAAGTTCCGACAGGATCAACCAGGCAAACAGGATCGCCAGCGGCACCTCCGCCGCGCCAAGCAGTCCGGCCTCGGCGGCGGGGATAAGCCGCGCGCCTTCGGTCCAAAGGATGGACGCCGCGGCGAACGAGAGGCCAAACGCGCTCATCACCAGGGCATCGCGAAGCGAAACGTCGAGCGGATCGATGATGAACCAGCCGGCGACGAACAGGAGGAAGGCCGAAACCGCCGCCGCCCAGACCACCGGGACGTCCGAATAGGCGCGGATCATGACCAGATAGATCGCGCAACCGAACGTCATCAGCACCGCGATCAGATCGCCGAACAGGTGGTCGGAGCCGAACCCGCCCTGCACCATGACGGCAATACCCGCCAGCGAGACAAGCGCGACAATCAGCGTCTGCGGCCGCACCCTTTGGCCAAGCGTCAACCATTCCATCGGCGCGGCCATGAAGGGCACTGTCGCGTAAATGATCGCGACATTGGCGACATAGGTGTATTTGAACGACGCGATGAAGGCGAGGCTGGAGAGGGCTCCGACGATGGCCAGCGCCCAGCCGCGCAGGCCGAGCCTCAGCTTCGCTCCGCCCGTGGCTCTGCCGCGCCAATAGACATAGGCAGCAATGGCGATCGAACCGACGAAGCCACGCCAGCAGGCGATCGTCCACGCATCCGTCGTGGCGGTCTTGGTGAAAATGCCGGCCAGCGCAAAGAAGGCGGTGGACGCGACAATCAGCACCACACCCTGCATATGTGTGCGAGAATTGTCGATCTGTGACATCGAAACCTGACCGGTGGATGGCAATCCACCCTAACAGACTATCCTGCCAATCGCTGTCAGGAGCGTCGACGTCCGCCTAGATATCCAGCTCTTCGGCGAATTCCGCGCGCTCCTGAATGAAGCGGAAGCGGGCTTCCGGCTTCGTTCCCATGAGCGCCTCGACCGCCCCCTTGGTGGACTCGACATCGTCCAGGATTTCCACGCGAAGAAGCGTGCGTTTCTTCGGGTTCATCGTCGTTTCCTTGAGCTGGCTGGCGAGCATCTCGCCAAGGCCCTTGAAACGGCCGATCTCAACCTTGCCGCGGCCCGAGAACTCCTTTTTCATGAGTTCGTCCTTATGCGCGTCGTCGCGCGCATACATCGTTTTGCCGCCTTGGCTGAGCTTGTAGAGCGGCGGAACGGCGAGAAAGAGATGACCGCCCGAGATGAGCTGCGGCATTTCCTGGTAAAAGAACGTGATGAGCAGAGACGCGATGTGCGCGCCATCGACGTCGGCGTCCGTCATGATGATCACACGGTCGTAACGAAGATCGTCTTCGCGGTATTTTGACCGCGTGCCGCAGCCGAGCGCCTGGATCAAATCGGCGATCAACTGGTTCGCGGTGAGCTTTTCGTGCCCGGCGCTGGCGACGTTGAGGATCTTGCCGCGCAGGGGCAGCACCGCCTGCATCTGCCGGTCCCGCGCCTGCTTGGCGGAGCCGCCGGCCGAGTCGCCTTCGACGATGAAGAGTTCCGCGCCCGCCGCGGCGTTCTGCGTGCAATCGGCGAGCTTGCCGGGGAGGCGGAGCTTGCGCACCGCGCTCTTGCGGCTGACCTCCTTCTCCTGCTTGCGGCGCACGCGCTCGTCAGCGCGCGCGATCACCCAATCGAGAAGTTTCGTCGCTTCCTGCGGGTTGTCGGCAAGCCAGTGATCGAACGGATCGCGGATCGCGTTCTCGACGATGCGCTGCGCCTCGACGGTCGCGAGCCTGTCCTTGGTCTGGCCGACGAATTCGGGTTCGCGGATGAACACCGAGAGCATCCCTGCGGCCGAAATCATCACGTCGTCGGTGGTGACGATCGAGGCGCGCTTGTTGCCGGTCAGGTCGGCATAGGAACGCAGACCCCGCGCCAGCGCATTGCGGAAGCCGGCTTCGTGGGTGCCGCCTTCGCCGGTCGGAATGGTGTTGCAGTAGGAATTCACGAAGCCGTCGCCGCCGAACCAGGTGACCGCCCATTCGAGCGAACCGTGCCCGCCTTGCTTGTCGCTCCGGCCGGAGAAAACCTCGCGGGTGACCTGGAAATCATCGCCGAGCGAGGCGGTGAGGTAATCCTTGAGCCCGCCGGGGAAGTGGAACGCGGCCTTTTCCGGCGTGTCATCGGTGATCAGCGACGGGGCGCAGGACCAGCGGATTTCGACGCCGCCGAAGAGATATGCCTTCGAGCGAGCCATCCGGTAGATGCGGGCAGGCTGAAAATGCAGGCCTTTGCCGAAAATTTGCGGGTCGGGATGAAAGCGCGTGCGCGTGCCGCGGCGATTGTGCACTTCACCGAGCTTCTCCAGCGGCCCGAGCGGCTTGCCGCGCGAATAACGCTGCCGGTAGAGCTGCCTGCTGATTGCGACCTCCACCTCAAGCTGGTCGGAGAGAGCGTTGACGACCGAGACGCCGACGCCGTGCAAGCCGCCCGAGGTCTCGTAGACCTTGGAATCGAACTTGCCGCCGGCATGCAGCGTCGTCATGACCACTTCGAGCGCCGACTTGTCCTTGAACTTCGGATGCGGGCCAACCGGAATGCCGCGGCCATTGTCGGTGACAGTCAGAAAGCCGTCCTCGCCGAGTTCGACTTCGATGAAGGTCGCGTGGCCGGCGACCGCCTCGTCCATCGAATTGTCGATCACCTCGGCAAAGAGATGGTGCAGCGCCTTCTCGTCGGTGCCGCCGATATACATGCCGGGGCGGCGGCGGACCGGTTCCAACCCTTCCAGAACCTCGATATCGGCCGCGCTGTAGCCTTCGCTGCCGTCGCGCGTCGCGGCAGAGCGCTTCGCTGCCTTCACGATCGGATCGGCCACGCGCGAAGCCTTACCGGAGGCCGGGCGCGCGTTGTCTATGCTGCCGAAGAGGTCGTTGCTGTCGTCCATCAATTGCCGCTTTCCATGCCGCGAATCACGCGTCGATACTGCCATGTTTCAGGTGTCCAGGGACAGTGAGTTCCCGTTACGTTCGCTCAGCTCAACTGTGGGTGGCGTTCAAGCTTTCGATAACCAAAACAGCCAATATAGGTCCAAATTGCAGACCCGGGATTCCTAATTCTTTAACATTGCCGCCTAGCGTTGCCCGTGAAGAACAAGAAAAGCCTTTTGGGCTCGGGGCAACGGCGTGAACCGCAAGGCAGTCACCATGATCGGCATCGCCGCCGTCTGCGGCGCGGTGTCCATATTCGCGGCCGACATCTGGATCAAGAGCTCGGCGCAAACCCGCGTGGTCGAGGTGCCAGCACCCGTTGTCGCGGAGGCGAAGGTTGAATTCAAGAGCATCGTCGTCGCATCTCAACCGCTGCGCTTCGGCATGCCGCTCGACGCGGCCATGCTGGTCGAGATCCCGTGGCCGCAGGACGCGTTGCCCGAGGGGGCCTTTGCGACCATTGCCGAGTTGACGGCTGAAGGGAGCCGCGAGGTTCTGTCGCCGATCGAGCCGAACGAACCCGTTCTCCTGGCAAAGCTTTCCGGACCGAACGGCCGCGCGACGCTCTCCAATCTTCTGACGCCCGGCATGCGGGCAGTGACCATCAAGACCGATGAGATCGCGGGCGTGGGTGGGTTCATTACGCCTGGCGACCGCGTCGACGTCGTCCTGACGCGTGATGCGGGCCAGATCGAAGAGGTCGAGGGCAATGCCAAGGGCGCAAAAGGCGCCACCATCGCGACGGAAATCGTCGTCGAGAACGCAAAGGTGCTGACGGTCGGGCAGGGCGCTGATGTGCGCCAGACCGAGCCGACGATTGCCGAATCTGTGACAATCGAGGTGACGGAAGAGGGCGCCCGCAAGGTGGCGCTGGCCCGCAACATCGGCGCGCTGTCGCTGTCACTGAGAGCGGCAGGCGAAGGCGGCGGCGCGGGTGAAGGGCTCACCACGCTTTCATCCTTCGGGGGATCGGTGGCGAAAGGCGCGGCCGACAAGGCGACGGGGCTGTTCGACGCGATCGCGGCCGAGCCCGAGAAGACAAAGTTCAAGACAGTGATCGTGACACGGGGACTGGCGGCACAGACTTATCAGGTGGTCTCGCCGCAGGAGTAACGATTTCGGGGACCGGCTTCGCCGGAACGGGGACAGGGCAATGAAATTCTTGGGGGATATCAGGCGTACAGCTTTTGGCGTCGCGGCCGGCGGCACGGCGCTTTTTCTGCTTGCCGGATCGGCGTTCGTCACGGCGGGCTCGGCTTACGCCAATGGCGACGTCATTTTCGTGTCCTCGGCCAAAACGACGCAGGTGAAGGTCGCCAAGGGTAAGCCGCAGACGATCAAGACCAACGCGCCTTTCTACGAGATCGTCATCGGCGACCCGGAAATCGCCAACGTCAATCCGCTGACCGATAAGTCGTTCTACGTGCTGGGCAACAATCTCGGCACCACCGGCATCGCGCTCTTCGACGAAAACAAGCAGCTCGTCGGCACCGTCGATATCGAAGTGACGCTCGACACGGAACGGCTGGCCAGCACCATCCGCGACAACGTTCCGAACGCCGACATCAAGGTAAAATCCGCAAACGGCCGTGTGGTTCTGTCAGGCTCTGCCAACGATGCTGTCGCAGCCGAGACGGCACGAAACATCGCCACGCACTTTTCGGGCGAAGAGGATGTGATCAATTCGGTCAACATTACCTCGTCGCAGCAGGTCCAGCTCAACGTTCGCTTCGTCGAAATCAACCGCGAGGCCGGCCGTGAACTCGGCACCCAGATCAGTGCGGCCTACATGACCGCCGCTGGCGGCATCACGTTCAACACGCGCCCAAAGGCGTCGGACAATCCGATCATCGCTCAAGTTCTCGGTGGCATCGTTTCGGGTAATTTCTCGGCGGACGTCGCGATCGACGCGCTGGAAGACAAGGGTGTCGCGCGCCGCCTGGCCGAGCCGAACCTGATCGCGCGCTCCGGCGAGCGGGCAAGCTTTCTTGCGGGTGGCGAGTTCCCGATCCCGGTTTCGGAAGAAGAGGGCAAGATCACCGTTTCCTACAAGAAATACGGTGTGAGCCTCGACTTCACGCCGACCGTGCTTGCCGACGGCCTGATTAGCCTGGATATCGAGCCTGAAGTGTCGTCGATCGACCGCTCCGCATCCTATCAGGTTGGTAACATCTCGATCCCCGGCTTCGTGGTTCGCCGCGCGAAAACCTCCGTCGATCTGAAGAGCGGCCAGAGCTTCATGATCGCCGGCCTTCTGCAAACGCAGAACGATACGAACCTGCAAGGGATTCCGGGTGTCAGCCGTGCTCCGGTTCTGGGTGCCCTGTTCAGCTCGCGCGCCTATCAGCGTCGCGAGACCGATCTCGTCATCATCATCACGCCTTATCTGGTGAAGCCGATCGATCCATCGAAAAAGGTGGCGACTCCGGCGGACGAAACCGCTCCCGCCAGCCAGGTCGACTTCTTCCTCGCCGGGGTGGACGAGACGAAGACGTCCGCTTCGAAGGCGACCGCGAGCTTCGGCATGTCGGCGCTGCTGCC
>DATJTE010000134.1:0-39544 GCA_035503715.1 Rhizobiaceae bacterium
TCGATCGCGTCGCAGTCGCCGTCCCAGACGATGCCGGCGACTTCGCGGGGCCCAAGCGGCACGCGCACGATCGAACCGGGCTGCGCCGCCATACCGTCCGGCACGCCATAGCTGTAGGGCCGGTCGGCCGGCATCGGCACCAGCACCGGGACAGCCTTTGGAGGATTCGATTCGGCGGCCATGGCTCGTGACCTAACGCCGAACTTGGTCTAGAGCAAAGGCAACGCTTTAAGCGCTGAGCTAAGCCAAGGAGACGGCCATGAAATTCTTCGTCGATACGGCGGACGTGAAGGAAATCCGCGAACTCAACACGCTTGGGCTGGTCGACGGCGTCACGACGAACCCGTCGCTGATCCTGAAATCGGGCGGCGATATCAAAAAAGTGACGAAGGAGATCTGCAACATCGTCGACGGACCGGTGTCGGCCGAAGTCGTCGCCACCGAATACGATCAGATGATGAAAGAGGCAAAGGTGCTGGCCAAGATCGCGCCGAATGTCTGCATCAAGGTGCCGCTGACACTGGACGGCCTGCGCGCCTGCAAATCGATCCGCGGCGATTTGAAGCGCGACGTCAACGTCACGCTGTGCTTCTCGGCCAACCAGGCGCTGCTCGCCGCCAAGGCCGGCGCGACATTCATCTCGCCCTTCGTCGGCCGCATAGACGACATCGGCTCTGACGGCATGGAGCTGATCGCCGAGATCAAGACAATCTACGACAATTACGACTACACCACCGAAATCCTGACGGCGTCGGTGCGCACCGTGAACCACGTGAAGCAGGCCGCGCTGATCGGCGCCGACGTGATCACCGCGCCGCCGGCGACACTGCGCGCGCTGGTCAGTCACCCGCTCACGGACAAGGGCCTTGCCGCGTTCCTCGCCGACTGGGCGAAGACCGGCCAGAAGATCGGCTGATTTAAGTCAGACGAATTTCGCGTCGGGATCACGCGCCAGCGTGTGCACGGCGTATTCCTGCAGGCGCGCGGTCAGTTCTACCGGATCGCCGGTGAGCTGTTCGGGCGCGATCGGTTCGCCATAGGTGATCCGGAACGGCTTGCCCTTCTTGTTCAAGAGTTCGTGGAACACGGTCATGTCGCGCAAATCGGTCGAATATTTCGAGACGAAATAGAACAGGCCGGAATTGCGCGACGTGATGTTCGCCGGCACCACCGGCACATCGAAGCGCTGCGCCAGCGAGATGACGGACGTCTGCCACGGGCGTTCGGTCAGCTTGCCTTCGTTCCAGTACGCAATGCGGCCGGACGGAAACAGCACGACGACCTTGCCGTCCGCGAAGGCCTTCGAGGTCGTGACCAGCGTGTCGCGGCGCTTGGAATGCGTCTTCTCGCCCTGCCGCCACTCGACGGGAATGATCAGATCGATGAAGCCCGGTGTGACCCGGAGCGCGTCACGGTTGGCGAAAATCGCCATATCAGGGCGATGCGGCAGCAGCGCGTCGAAGATGGCGATGCCGTCAGCGATGCCGGTCGGGTGGCTCGGCGCGAGGATGAAGGCGCCGGCCTTCGGCAATTTCTCAACCCCGCGCTGCGTCAAATCGAGCGACAGCAGGCGGCTGAGATATTTGAAGGCGTCATACCCGGAGAGGCCGGCGATGTCGTCCGCCATCCGGACCGCCTTCCGATAGTGGAAGGTCGACAGAAGAAGCGGTCGCAGAATCGGCCAGAGCGGGTTTTTGGAGAGGCTGGTCGCGCGCTCGTCGATCAACTGGTCGACGATATGCCGCTGTTCTCCAGCCGCCCAGGCATGACCGGCGAGTTCAGTGGCCGGAGTCGGCGGAGTGTCCATGAAATCCTGGCCCTCTAGGGTGCCGGGATTCGCCGGCACGACATCTGACCAAACGCTGACGTTTTACCTTGGTTCCTGCGTTCCGGCTACTCGGGAGGCAGGATCTCGGCAGCAGGCTGAGCAGGGACCACGGCGGGTAGAGCGGGTGGATTTGCTATATCCTGCGCAACCGCGAGGCGGAGCAACTCGGCGAGCTCGCGCGCCGCACGATTCTCCGCGTCACGTCTGGCGCGAACGGCTGCAAACTCCTGCCGCGGCACGTCATAGGACGAGGTGATTTGCCTGTTGCCGGCCGCAATCAATTCGCCTGCGGTATCGAGCAGCCGGTAGCTCGCCTTCATCGTCAACATCGCCGAGGTCGGTTCGTTCTCGGTTCCCACCTGAATCAATGCCGACGCCTCGGCCAGCGGCGAGACACGGAGATCAAGCGTATAGCGCGGGTCGGCCGGCTCGCCCTGTCCGCCGCCAAACAGGAAAATCAAGTGATTGCGGACTTCCTGCGCCTGTCGCGTCGTCACCGGCTTGATCGCGACCGACGCGAGTTCGGCCGTATAGGACTGGCCGGACGGCGACTGCGGCGCGTTCATGTAGAGCGGGCGCACCGTGCAAGCCTGCAGACCAGCGGCGGCGATCAACGCCATCGCGACCATCGTCCGGCGATAGCGCGGGAAGATCCGCTCAGATAACGACATTGATGATCCTTTGCGGAACGATGATCACCTTGCGCGGCGGCTTTCCTTCGAGTGCCTTTTCGACGAAGTCGAGCGCTAGCGCTGCTTTCTCGACCGCAGCTTGATCCGCGTCGCGCGAAATTGTCAAATCGCCACGCTTCTTGCCGTTGATTTGCACCGGAATTGTGACTTCGCTGTCGATCACCAGCGCCGGGTCGAACCGTGGCCAGGGCTGGGAGGCGGCAAAATCCTTGCCACCCATCACCTGCCAGCACTCCTCGGCCAGATGCGGCATCATCGGCGCGACCATGATGACCAGATATTCCAGCGCCTGCCGGCACGCCGCCTTCAGCTCGGCGTCGGCTGTACCCGCCGCGACCGCGTTCAGCGATGGCTGGATGGCATTGGCCAGCTCATAGAGACGCGCGATGCCCTTGTTGAAGGCAATCTTCTCGATGTCTTCGGCAACCAGCTTCGCGGTCTTGTGCGCGGCGCGCGAAACGGCGAGCGCATCGCCGTCCTTGGCCTGCGCTGGCGCGACGCCGGCCAGGTTTGCCGCCGTTTCGCCGACCAGGCGCCAGATGCGCTGCACGAAACGATGCGCGCCTTCAACGCCCGCCTCGGTCCACACCACATCGCGCTCGGGCGGCGAATCCGACAGCACGAAGAAGCGCGCCGTATCGACGCCATAGCTCGCCAGAATGTCGTTCGGGTCGACGACGTTTTTCTTCGACTTCGACATCTTCTCGACGGGGCCGATGTCGACCGGCGAACCGTCTGCGATCAGCGACGCTTTGCGCTCGCCATCGACCGTGTCGATCTTGATCTCGATCGGCATCACCCAGGTGCCGTTCGGCCCCGGCCCGCCGATCCGATAGGTCTCGTGCACGACCATGCCTTGCGTGAACAGACCCTCGAACGGTTCCTCGACGACGTTCAGGTGACCCGTCGCCTTCATCGCGCGGGCGAAGAAGCGTGAATAGAGCAGGTGCAGGATCGCGTGCTCGATGCCGCCGATATACTGCCTCACAGGGAGCCAGCCGTTCTTGCCGTCCACCACGGTCAGGTCGGTCGGCTCGGTTTTGTCCCACGGATCGGTGAAGCGCGCGAAATACCAGGACGAGTCGACGAACGTGTCCATCGTATCGGTGTCGCGCCGCGCATCCTTGCCGCAGTTCGGGCACGTCACGTGCTTCCATGTCGGATGGTGGTCGAGCGGATTGCCTGGCTTGTCGAACGTCACGTCGGACGGCAGCACCACCGGCAGGTCGGCATCCTTCACCGGCACCGCGCCGCAGGCGTCGCAGTGAATGACCGGGATCGGGCAGCCCCAGTAGCGCTGGCGCGAGATCAGCCAGTCGCGCAGCCGGAACTGCACCTTGCGCTCGCCTTGCGGACGGTTGCCGATGGATATGCCCGACAGCCGCGTTGCGACGTCATCGAACGCCTGCGCCGGCGTCATGCCGTCGAGGAAGCGCGAATTGATCATCACGCCATCATCGACATAGGCCTCTTCGGTAATCTGGAACGTCTTCGGATCGGCGCCTTCCGGCATCACCACCGGGATCACCGGCAGGCCGTATTTGTTGGCGAAGTCGAGGTCGCGCTGGTCGCCGGACGGGCAGCCGAAAATCGCGCCCGTGCCGTATTCCATCAGCACGAAGTTCGCGACATAGACGGGCAGCGTCCAGCTCTCGTCGAACGGATGCACGACGCGGATGCCGGTGTCGAAACCCTTCTTCTCCGCCGTCTCCAGTTCGGCCGCGGACGTGCCGCGATGGCGCACCTCCTCAATGAAGGCCGCCAGCTTCGGATTCGTCTCGGCCGCCTTCTTCGCCAGTGGATGCTCCGGCGCGATCGCCATGAACGACGCGCCAAATATCGTGTCCGGCCGCGTCGTATATACTTTGAGTTCGGTCTCGCCGGCCGGCGCGGTGCCTTGGGCCAGCTTCCAGCGCAGCAGCAGTCCCTCGGAGCGGCCGATCCAGTTCTCCTGCATCAGCCGCACCTTTTCCGGCCAGCGGTCGAGGGTCGCCAGACCGTCCAGCAGCTCCTGCGACATGGACGTGATCTTGAAGAACCACTGCGTCAGGTCGCGCAGTTCGACCGGCGCACCGGAACGCCAGCCCTTGCCGTCGATCACCTGCTCGTTGGCGAGCACGGTCATGTCGACCGGATCCCAGTTGACCTTGGCCGACTTGCGCTCGACCAGTCCGGCCTTCCAGAAGTCCAGGAACATCTTCTGCTGGTGCTTGTAGTAGCTCGGATCACAGGTCGCGATCTCTCTCGACCAGTCGAGTGACAGGCCGAGCGTTTTCAACTGCCCCTTCATCGTGGCGATGTTTTCGTAGGTCCAGTCGCGCGGATTGACCTTGTTGTCGCGCGCCGCGTTCTCGGCCGGCAGGCCGAAGGCGTCCCAGCCCATGGGGTGCAGCACGTTGAACCCCTTGGCGCGCATGTAGCGGGCCACCACGTCGCCCATCGCGTAGTTGCGCACATGGCCAATGTGGATGCGCCCGGACGGATAGGGGAACATCTCCAGCACGTAATATTTCGGGCGCGGATCGTCGTTCCGGGTCTCGAAAAGCTTCGCGTCGGCCCAGGCCTTCTGCCATTTGGGCTCGGATGCGCGCGGATTATAGCGTTCGGTTGCCATGAACGAGGATTCAACTAAGAGGGTGATCGGAAGCTGCGCGGTGTTCACCACGCTTTCCCGGACCCGTCAACTCCAGAGGCCGCCCTGAAAGGGCGGAAACGAGCGGAAACGGCATGGACCAGGCGGCTGCAAATCTGGCCGAGGTGAAGGACAGGATCGCCGCGGCCGAGCGCGAGGCCAAGCGCCCGGCGGGCTCAACGACCCTTGTTGCCGTAACGAAAACCTTCGATGCCGCGCATATCCGCACAGTCCTCGACGACGGACACCGTATCTTTGGCGAGAACCGAGTCCAGGAGGCAGAAGGCAAATGGCCGGCGCTCAAGGCCGAGTTTCCGGACATCGAACTGCATCTGATCGGGCCGCTGCAGTCGAACAAGGCGAAGGAAGCGGTGGCTCTCTTCGATGTCATCGAAACGGTCGATCGCGACAAGATCGCCGCAGAACTCGCCAAGGAAATTACGAAACAAGGCAGGCGGCCGCTTCTCTACGTGCAGGTGAACACCGGATCGGAACCGCAAAAGGCGGGCATCGAGCCGACCGAGGCGGTTGCGTTCGTCGAGCGCTGCCGGTCCGTCCACGGCCTGTCGATCGAGGGGCTGATGTGCATCCCGCCCTTTGAGGAAAATCCCGGTCCGCATTTCGCGCTGCTGGAAAAGCTTGGCCGCCAGGCCGGCGTCGAAAAGCTGTCGATGGGCATGTCTGGCGACTACGAGATCGCCGTCGCCTTCGGCGCGACCAGCGTGCGGGTCGGGTCGGCGATTTTTGGGGCGCGCTGAACGACCGCCGCCTCAGTGCAGCACGAACTCCCCGTCGACGTTTCGCCACTCGTTCGGCGAGATCAGCTTCTTGTGCGTGTAGGAGATAGAGTGCAGCGGCCCGTCGAGCTTGGTCCGCCAGAAGTCGATGAACTTCAGCAACACGGGAAACTTCGGCGCAATGTCGTAGTCCTGCCAGACATAGGTCTGCAGCAGGTGCGGATGGTCGGGAAAGCCGTAGAGGATTTTCGCCGTCGTCAGGCCGTAGCCCTTGAGCATCAGCTCCAGTTCGGAATGATCGCGCATCGCAGCCCCTCGCAGTGGTACGTTCGTTCCTCCCGGCTTCGCATCGTGCGCCCGGGTTCTTAATCGTCTATTGAAATCGCAGCGGGCTCACGGCAGTTTGCCGTTTTGGAACAAATGTTTGGCAGCAGTGGGGTTGGAGTGCTTGCGCACGGCGCGCTACCCTGCGTCATCCCGCCACGCGAATCGAACGTCTAATATTGTCGCCAAAGCCGAATTGTTAATAATGAGCGCGAGTGCGGGCGCGCGCCGTCCGCGCCGGTCGATTGTCCGGGAGGGAAATTCATGTCCGAGGTTCACGTCCACAAGGTCCAGGCTGCGTGGAAAAAGCGTGCGTTGATCGACAACGCGACCTACCAGAAATGGTACGCCGACAGCGTAAAGGATCCGGACAAGTTCTGGGGCAAACACGGCAAGCGCATCGACTGGTTCAAGCCCTACAAGAAGGTCAAGAACACGTCCTTCGACGGCAGCGTCTCGATCAAATGGTTCGAGGACGGCCTGACCAACGTTTCGGTGAACTGCATCGATCGCCACCTGAAGAAGCGCGGCAACCAGACGGCGATCATCTGGGAAGGCGACAACCCGTACGACGACAAGAAGATTACCTACAACGAGCTCTACGCCAATGTTTGCCGCATGGCGAACGTGCTGAAGAAGTATGGCGTCAAGCGCGGCGACCGCGTCACGATCTACATGCCGATGATCCCGGAAGCGGCCTATGCGATGCTCGCCTGCACGCGCATCGGCGCGATCCATTCGGTGGTCTTCGGCGGCTTCTCGCCAGACTCGCTTGCCGGCCGCATCGTCGACTGCGAGTCGACATTCGTCATCACGGCCGATGAAGGTCTGCGCGGTGGCAAGACGATCCCGCTCAAGGAAAACACCGACAAGGCGATCGACATCGCCGCGAAGAACCATGTGCGTGTGAAGAACGTGCTGGTCGTGCGCCGCACGGGCGGCAAGATCGGCTGGGCCGATGGCCGCGACCTCTGGTATCATCAGGAAATTCTGACGGTGAAGGCGGAGTGCAAGCCCGAAAATATGAAGGCGGAGGATCCGCTCTTCATCCTCTACACCTCAGGCTCGACCGGCAAGCCGAAGGGCGTGCTGCACACCACCGGCGGCTACCTCGTCTACGTGTCGATGACGCACCAATATGTCTTCGACTACCATGACGGCGACATTTACTGGTGCACGGCCGATGTCGGCTGGGTCACCGGCCACAGCTACATTCTCTACGGTCCGCTCGCCAACGGCGCCACGACGCTGATGTTCGAGGGCATTCCCAACTATCCCTCGCAGTCGCGCTTCTGGGAGGTCATCGACAAGCATCAGGTCAACATTTTCTACACCGCGCCGACGGCGCTGCGCGCGCTGATGGGCGCCGGCGACAGCCATGTGAAAAGGACCTCGCGCAAATCGCTGCGCGTGTTGGGCTCGGTCGGCGAGCCGATCAACCCCGAAGCCTGGGAGTGGTATTTCAAGGTCGTCGGAAACGGCAAGGTGCCGATCGTCGACACCTGGTGGCAGACCGAGACGGGCGGCATCCTGATCACGCCGCTGCCCGGCGCGACCGATCTCAAGGCGGGCTCCGCGACGCGGCCCTTCTTCGGCGTCAAGCCACAACTGGTCGATGAGAAGGGCGACGTGCTCGACGGCGCCGTCTCCGGCAATCTCTGCATCACGGATTCATGGCCTGGTCAGATGCGCACGGTCTACGGCGATCACGACCGTTTCGTGCAAACCTACTTCTCGACCTACAAGGGCAAATATTTCACCGGCGACGGCTGCCGCCGCGACGAGGACGGCTATTACTGGATCACCGGACGCGTCGACGACGTGATCAACGTCTCCGGCCATCGCATGGGCACCGCCGAAGTGGAATCCGCGCTCGTCGCGCACGACAAGGTCTCGGAGGCCGCTGTGGTCGGTTATCCGCATGACATCAAGGGCCAGGGTATCTACTGCTACGTCACGCTGATGTCGGGCGTGCAGCCGACCGAAGACTTGCGCAAGGAGCTCGTCGCCTTCGTCCGCAAGGAGATCGGCGCCATCGCCTCGCCCGACAAGATCCAATTCGCGCCGGGCCTGCCGAAGACGCGCTCGGGCAAGATCATGCGCCGCATCCTGCGCAAGATCGCCGAGGACGATTTCGGCGCACTGGGTGATACCTCGACGCTCGCCGATCCGGCCGTCGTCGACGACCTGGTGAGCAACCGGCAGAACAAGAAGGGATGACGGAGGCCTTCGGCTCCGTCGCCAAACTTTGGCGATATCCCGTCAGTTCGCTGGCGGGTGAGCTTCTGGACAGCATCGCCATTCAGCACAACGGAGTCGACGGCGACCGTCGCTTCGGTCTTGTCGATGCAAACACCGATGAGATCGCCGCGCCGGACGGCAGCGAACGCTGGGCGAACGTGCCGCGAATTCGCAGCCGGCTGAACGGCGGCCTGGAGATAGCCGTTCCCGGTGGCGACTTTCTTCCCGCGCCGGATGCCCGCAGCGACAGCGCCGTCTCGTCCTATCTCGGTTTCGGCGCGGCGATCCGGCCCTATGACCGCGATATCGCGCCTGACTACACCGGATCGCTGACGGGCTCGCGCTACCGCGAGGCCCCGATCCATCTGCTGACGACGGCATCGCTGGCGCGGCTGAAGGCGCTGCACCCCTCGGGCGATCCCGATGCTCGCCGCTTCCGTCCGAACATCCTGGTCGATATGCCTGAGATCGACGGCTCGTTTCCCGAGACGGAATGGATCGGCCGCCGGATGGCGGTCGGCGAGGTCGAGCTGACGATATCCGAGCCGTGCCGCCGCTGCGGTTTCACGATCATGGAGCAGGATGGCGTCGCCAGCGACCCGGAAATCCTACGCCAGCTCGTGCGCAACAACCGGCGCAATATCGGCGTCTATTGCACGGTGGATCGACCGGGTATCGTCAGGACGGGCGACGCCATGCGCCTGATCTGAAGGCTGCTCCTAAACGTCAGCGGTTTCGGCCTCTTCGTCCGCCTCGACATCCGGCTCGCCACGGGACCATTTGAGCTGGAACTCGATCTCTTCCTCGTCGTCGCCGCGCTCGTGCTCGATGCTCGCGACCGCATGCGCAGGCACACGGATGCGTTCACCGTCGATCTGGATTTGAAACGGTCTGCCGCTTTCCAGCGCGTCGGCGAGACGCCGCAGCTTGGCGACGATCTCACCTTGGCTGTAGCTCTTTTCGACGTCACGGGCGATATCGTCGCTCATTGCGGCCTCCATCTGGAGACATGACGATACGGAGCCAGCATGGCAGGCGGATGAAGGTTGGACCAAGGTCGAAGGGGCGCGGGCAGCTTGCCCCTTGCACTTCCGGACGAATGCCCCCACATTGCTTCTCGTGTTCAACCAATTGAAAGGAGGTGATCCGATGTCGAGTGATTTCGTTCCCCAGAGCGTGAGTTCGTCGGATTGCCTTCGCGGAGAGCAGACTCTCCGCTGAAGCGCGAGCCGCGCGGCGGCCGGCTTAGCTGGCGCCAGGCCGCGCTCTGAACGAAAGACACGGAAGGCCGCCTCGAAAGAGGCGGCCTTTTCCGTTTCAAGACTGTCGAATCGCCGGCCTGCCGTTCGTCGTAAGACAACGACACCAGTTCAGCGGAGACGACACATGCTTTATCGAGGCGGCTGCCATTGCGGAAACATCGCGATCGAGACGGACGGTGATCTCACGATTGCGGTCTCCTGCAACTGTTCGATCTGCTCGAAGAAGGGCGCTCTGTTATGGGCGGTTCCGCACGGCACACTGAAGGTCACGGCGAAACAGCAGCCCGGCGCCTACCTCTTCCACAACCGGTCGATGGCGCATCGCTTCTGCACCGGCTGCGGCATCCACGTCTTTGCCGAGGATGTCGCGGAGAGCGACGGCCGCTCGGCCTACATCAACATCCGTTGCCTCGAGGCCGTCGACATCAAGGCGCTGGAGGTTCTTGAGTTCGACGGCCGGTCGGCGAGCTAGGCCGGCGGCATTAGTGTGTCAGCGCCAGCCGTTCGGCATTGCCGATGATCGCCTGGAACGCGGCATCGAGTTCTTCGCCCGTGGAAACCTCGAAATAGTGCTTGATCGCCGACTCGTCGTCCGAGGCACAGTTCTTCAAGACGGCCTTGGCCTGGTCACGTTCGGTCGGTGACATGTCCTTGTTGTTCAGGTCGAAGCCGATGGTGAAAATCTCGATCCCATCGGTCTTCATGTTTCGGCAGAGGCTTTCGGCGTAGCCGCGGGATTTTGCGCCCTGGCCGTTGAAATTGCTCCCTACTCCCGCATAAGCGGTGTTGAACTGGCCATCCGTCATGAGGATCGCCACCTTGGCGATCTTCTTGCTGGGATCTGCGGGACCATCGCCGAGGTCGGCGCTCTTGATCACCGACCGCCAGCTCGACGACAGCATGTAGTATGTCCACTGGATGGCGATCGCACCGCCCGTATAGCCATTGGCTTCGAAGTCCTTGATCGAGGCAAGCAACGCGTCCTGTTCCGCCGTCAGCGGGACGACCTTGGCATCGGGGCACCTGTTCATGCCGGAGCCGGCGAGATTGTTGTCGCGGTTGACCAGCGCGTAATATTTCTTGCCGTTCTTATCCGTCCTGACGGTGTCGGGGCCGTCATCGCTCATGTCGGCCTTGCCGTCTCTGGTCTTGCGTTCGGTCGCGCAATTGTCAGGCCGGGGAAACGACCCGCCGACGGCGGACACGTAGTCGGCATAGGACGGCAGGGCCTTGCTTCCTGTCGCGGTGACGAGTGCCGCGCTGCCCGCCACCGGCGGCAGGTCGGAGGATGAGGATTTCTCCGCGTAGAGGTTCTCGGCCAGCGCGCCGACATTGACGCCCGACGCATAAGGCACCAGCGCGACACGCACGCGCGGGTTCTTCGGGTCCTGATTCTTCAGCACCGTTTTGACGGCGTTCTCGGCGGCCGTCTTGAGGTCGCCGATCTTGTCCAGTTTGCCCTTCTTGGCCATCGAGCCGGTGACGTCCAGCATCATCGCGATCTCGATCTGCTTGTCGGAATAGACCGCTGCCGAATCGACGCTGATGCGGCGCGTTGCATCCATGCCGAACAGCGGGAACAGAAGCTTCGCATCGACGGACACATCCGCAGCGATGGTCCTGGTCGTTCTGTTGACAACCAGGGAATTAACCGTGGCGACGCCGCCGCCGATCAGATCTGGATCGGTGTTCGTCGCGAAGAAGGCTTCGAAAATGCCCCGCGCATCGTCAGGCTTGATCTTGCCTGTCGTGAGATCGCGAGTCGTCGACGTGACGGCCGCGTCAAGCGCCTGCTGCAGATTCGACTTCACCGAATAGAGCTGCGCGGTGTCGACGGCGAAGCCGACGCCCAGCGCGAGGACAGGTATCGCCGTACCGAACACGACGGCAAAGTTGCCGCGTGTGTCCGCCATGAACCTCGAAACTGTTCTGCCGACCCGACCCATGACTGCCTCCTGCGGCGCCGCGCCGCGTGCGGCAGCAGGTGCAGGAACCAAGCCAAATTGTCCGATCGCGACCGTCGCGATCGCGCTCGGAGCTTAAGCGGTTGATTTCGCTTGGGTTCGGGGCTGGTGATGGTAAACGGATCGTTCCGAAAAAGCGGTACGGCGACGTGCCTTTTACCCGGCGGTAACCACTCAGGCTGGCTGCAACCAGCCGTCGCCAGGATCTTCCCGAAATTGGACTCGTCACATGTTCCGAATCGGGCCGGAAAGCTAGGCCAGAACCTGCGTCGTCATCGTCCTGTCGATGCCATGGATCGGCGGCGTGGCGGGATGGCTGTCCTGCTCGTAGGTCCACACCTTGAAGAAGGCGAGCCGGTGCTCGCCGAAGGAGTGGAGCAGCGGCACGTCGGTTGCGTCGCGGCCGCGCGCGATCACGATGCGGCCGATGCGCGGCATGTTGTGACGCGCGTCGAACGTGTACCACTTGCCGTCGAGAAACGCTTCGAACCAGGCGTTGAAATCCATCGGCGCCGGATCGGGCGGCACGCCGATGTCGCCGAGGTAGCCGTTCACGTAGCGCGCCGGAATGTTCATGCAGCGGCAGAGCGTGATGGCGAGATGCGCGAAGTCGCGGCACACGCCGACGCGCTCCTCATGCGCCTGCGCCGCGGTGCGGGTCGCCCGCGCATAACCGTAGCCGAACGACAGGCGGCTGTGCACGTAGTCGATGATGGCCTGCACGCGCGCCCAGCCGGCGGGCACCTGGCCGAACTTGCTCCAGGCGAGATCGGCAAGATGATCCGTCTCGCAGTAGCGGCTGCCGAGAAGGTAACCCAGCACATCGTCCGGCAGGTCTTCGACCGGTGTCTCGCGCGCCAGCGTGTTCACTTCGTCGGGAAGACCGGACGCCTCGACGACGGCATCATACAGAATGCGAAAGGGACCTTCCGGCGCCATCATGCGCCGGCAGGAATTGCCGTAACGATCCCTGTAGACGCGGGTCGGCACCGAAGGCGATGTGAGGAACCGCGTCTGCCGCTTGATGTCGGCGACATGGTCTTCATGGATTTCGAGAAGGGAAACGACAGGAGTCGGTTTCGGGCACTCGATCGCGATTTCGTAGCCGACACGAATGTGCATCTACATTCCTGCTGTTGGAGGAAGTCTCCCTCCTAAAACGCAGCCGGCTATCGCTTGTTCCGGAGCTCCAGACGCGGAACCGAAATGTTCAAAAATCGCTGGTCAGGCCTTTCACTTCCCAGTCGCCGTACCGCCCTGGCTCGAGCCCGCCACGCCCGCCGACTTCTTTCGGCCGCGCGGCTTCTTTCTCAATATAATCCTTGCGGCGCGCTTCCGCTTCGGCCAAGGCGCGCTCGGCGGCAGGCGAAAGCTTGCGCTTTCTGGGCTCTTGCTGCTCGGGATAGTCGTTTTCGGTCGGCACGGTTGACGTCACAATCATTGAAAGAGCGGCTCTGCTCCACCATCATATAATCACCATGACGCCGCGGATCGACCCCGGCGCGAACAGGAGTTGACGATGAATATGTTGCGGACAGCGATGCTGCTCGCCTTCATGACGGCGCTTTTCATGGCCGTCGGCTATCTGATTGGTGGTTCGGGCGGCATGACGATTGCTTTCCTGATCGCGGCCGGCATGAACCTGTTCAGCTACTGGAACGCCGACAAGATGGTGTTGCGCATGCACAATGCCGTCGAAATCGACGAGCGCGCCGCACCGGAATATTACGCCATCGTCCGCGACCTGGCGAAGAATGCCGGCCTGCCAATGCCGAAGGTCTATCTGATCGACCAGGACCAGCCGAACGCCTTCGCCACAGGCCGGAATCCGCAGAACGCGGCGGTCGCCGCGACGACCGGCCTGCTGAAGCGGCTGACCTATGAAGAGGTCGCCGGCGTCATGGCGCATGAGCTGGCGCATGTGCAGAACCGCGACACGCTCACCATGACGATCACCGCCACACTTGCCGGCGCGATTTCCATGCTCGGCAATTTCGCCTTCTTCTTCGGGGGAAACCGCGACAACAACAATCCGCTCGGCTTCATCGGCGTGCTGGTCGCGATGATCGTCGCGCCACTCGCCGCTATGATGGTGCAGATGGCGATCAGCCGCACCCGCGAATACGCCGCCGACCGGCGCGGCGCGGAAATCTGCCAGCATCCGTTGTGGTTGGCTTCGGCGCTGGAGAAGATCGCCATCGCCGCGGGCCGTTTCCGCAATGCCAATGCCGAGCGCAATCCGGCCACCGCGCATATGTTCATCATCAACCCGCTGCATGGCGAACGGATGGACGGCCTGTTCTCGACGCACCCCGACACCGGCAACCGCATCGCCGCATTGCAGGCGATGGAGGACGAATTCGCGGCACAGCCGTCTGAACCAGCAGAGCCACGCGCCAGCGCTCCCGCGCCGGACGAGCCGGCTGCATCCGGACCATGGGGCGGGTCGGCATCACCGTCTGAGCCGGAACAGCCGGCAGAAGCGCCGAAGAACAATCCGTGGGGCCGTAACCCGACCGGGCCTAAAGGCCGCTGGTCGTGAGCGAAACGCGGCCACGTAAGCCGCACCCTTCAAGATCAGCCGCCGATGTGCCGGGCCTCGCCGCCCGCCGCATGGCGGCGAAACTTCTGTCCGCCGTTGTCGACGCCAAAACGTCGCTCGACGGGCTCACCGACAATGAGCACGGACATCCGCACTATCTGGCGCTCGAACCGCGTGATCGCTCCCTTGTGCGGGCAATCCTCGGCGCCGCCCTTCGCCACCGCGTAACGATCGGCAATCTGATTGCGAAGCGTCTTGACCGGCCGCTGCCGGCCAACGCACATGCACTGCAGCATGTGCTGCATGTCGCCGCCGCGCAGATCCTGTTCCTCGACGTTCCTGACAGCGCAGCCGTCGATCTCGCAGTCGAGCATGCGAAATCCGATCCGCGCACCGCGCGGTTTTCTGCCCTCGTGAACGGCCTCCTGCGTGGATTGGCGCGCGGCAAGGAAAAAGACCTGCCGCACGAGCTCGCCAAGACAGACGACGCGCCGGACTGGTTTCGCGAGCGTCTCGTCGCGGCTTACGGAGCAGATCGCACGCGCGAAATCCTGGAGATGCATCGCATCGAGGCGCCGGTCGACTTCACCGTCAAATCCGATCCCGGACGCTGGGCGGAAGTTTTCGGCGGCATCGTCCTGCCAACCGGATCGGTAAGGGTCGAACGTCTCAACGGGCCGGTTGCCGAACTGCCCGGCTTCGCCGAGGGCGAATGGTGGGTGCAGGACGCCGCCGCCGCGCTGCCGGCACGCCTGCTTGGCGACATTGCCGGCCTCCGTGTCGCCGATCTCTGCGCCGCGCCCGGCGGTAAGACGGCCCAGCTTGCGCATGCCGGCGCCAGGGTCACGGCGATCGACGCCTCTAGGAACCGCCTGAAACGGCTCAAGAACAATCTTGAGCGTCTGAAGCTCTCAGCCGACATCGTCGAAGCCGACATCCTGACCTACACCCCGAACGCCGCGTTCGACGCCATCCTGCTTGACGCGCCCTGCTCCTCGACCGGCACGGTCCGCCGTCATCCCGACGTGCCGTGGACCAAGTCGCTCGATGACGTCGTGAAACTTTCCGACTTGCAGGCCCGTCTTGTCGATAAGGCCTTTGCAATGCTGAGGCCGGGCGGAGCGTTGGTGTTCTCAAATTGCTCGCTCGACCCGATGGAGGGAGAGGAGTTGGCGCGTAAATTCCTGGCCGCGAACCCGGCTGCGATTGCCGATCCGATCGCCGCAAATGAGCTGGCCGGCGTCGAAGGATTGATCGACAACAACGGCTGGTTGCGCACCACGCCGGCTGATTTCAACCTTGGAAACGCCTCGATTTCCGGCCTGGATGGCTTCTTTGCCGCCCGTTTTCGTCGATCGGCCTGATTTCCTTGGACAAATTTACTCGCCGTTCAGAAATTATTAACTACAGTGAAACCGGGAAGGACGACTTAGGAGGGGCACTTTTGGCAAGCGTCGTGGGCAACACGCCGCGGCTTTGGGGTCTTGTGGCACGCGAACTGTGGCGCCGCACGCGCCGCCGCTTGCGCGCCGGTCCCGCCTATCGCTGGCGCTATTCCGGCCGCACGCCGGAGCGTGTGCTGATCGCGCCGCCCGACCTTCGCCTGGCCGACCCGCAGATCGCGCTCGAAATCTATTACGGCCGCTTCCCGCTGTCGGGCCACCTGGTCGAGACCAACGGACAGTCTCCGTTCCAGATCGACGTCGCCAACCGGGCGTGGACACGCGGGCTGCATAGCTTCCGCTGGCTGCGCCACATGCGGGCCGCCGGCACCGAGCTTGCCGCGGCGAACGCGCGCGCCCTCGTCACCGACTGGATCGCGACGCATGGCACGCGCATATCAGGCGTTGCCTGGGACCCGGCGGTCACCGCCAAACGTGTCATTGCCTGGTTGCAACATTCCTCGGTGGTCCTGCAGGGGGCCGAATACCCGTTCTACCGCGCCTTCCTGAAATCGCTGGCGGTGCAGATCCGCTATCTGCGTTCGATGGCGCCCGAAATGCCGCCCGGCAAGGACCGGTTGCGCGCGCGCGTTGCGCTGGCTTTTGCCGCGCTGTCCCTGCCCTCGCCTGTTTCGGCGGTGCGCACCGCGACGCGCGCGCTGGCACAGGAGCTCGACAAGCAGATCCTCGCCGACGGCGGTCACCTGTCGCGCAGCCCGATGACGCTGATGAGCCTGCTCGCCGACCTGCTGCCGCTGCGCCAGACCTATGCGAACCAGTCCGAGCAGCCGCCGGCGGCGCTGATCGGCGCGGTCGAGCGTATGCTGCCGGCGCTGCGCTTCTTCCGCCACCAGGACGGCAGTCTCGCGCGCTTCAACGGCATGGGCGTCACCATCCATGATCGCGTGACCGCGATCCTGCGCCACGACGAGACCGGTGGCGCACCGCTGATGCACGCCCCCCATTCGGGGTACGAGCGCCTGTCGATGGGCGGGACGACGGTTATCGCCGACGCCGGCGCACCGCCGCCGCCGGAAATGTCGGGCAACGCCCATGCCGGGTGCCTGTCATTCGAAATGTCGTCGGGCCGTCACCACTTCATCGTCAATTCCGGCGTCGACAGTTTTGGCGCCAGCGAGTACCGCATCCTCTCGCGCGCCACCGCCGCGCATTCGACGGCGACGCTGAACGACACGTCGTCGGCCCGCTTCAGCCAGTCGCAAGGCGTCAACGATCTGCTCGGCACGCCGATGGTGTCCGGTCCGCGCGCGGTTCCGTGCGAGCGCCGCGACGGCAAGGGCGTGCAGGGTTTCATCGCCAGCCATGACGGTTATGTCCAGCGCTTCGGCCTGTTCCACGAGCGCTCGCTGGTGCTGTCGCATGGCGGCAATGTGCTGGATGGCGTCGACCGCCTGTTCCGCGCCGGCGGCGCACCAGCGAAGAACAATGGCCGCGACTTCGTCGCCGTCCGCTTCCATGTCCATCCCGACGCCGAGATCTTCGAGGATGAGCAGTTGCGTCTGGTGCTGACGGCGCGTGGCGCCGACACCTGGGTCTTCACGGTCACCGGCGTGGAGCCGACGGTCGAGGAATCGATCTTCTTCGCCGGTCTCGGCGGCCCGCGCAAATCGCGCCAGATCGTGCTGTCCTACAATGCGTCGCAGTTGCCGGAAGTGCGCTGGCGGCTGACCCGCACCAGGATGGGCGGCGAGTAGGCCCGCTTAGGGTTCCTGCCGCTGGAAATCCGGCAGCGGAATGCCGTCCGCGACGATCACCCGTTCATCCGATCCGCAGATGAAGTTGCGCGCCTGCTCGTCGGCAATCTTGCGCGCCGTCTCATTGGCTTGCGGATTGCCGGTGGCGACGACGAGTCCGACGGCGCAGCCGTCGCGCTCATGAAGCTGGCCGACCTTCTCGACGACGAGCACCTCGATCTGCCTGGAGCTATCCTCGGCATCGCTGACGAACCAGCGGTGGATCGTCGCGAAGGGAATTTCGCGGTTCCCTTCTTTCTCGACGCGCCATTCGATCTTCGGGCCGGCCGAGTTGAAGGCGCTAAAGCTTTCCCATGCCGGCTGCAGGTCGCCGCCAGGCGGAAAACCGTAAAACAGCGACTCGCGCAGATCGCCTGAATAGATGAGGACGGGATAGCCCTTGTAGCCATTGCAGGCGAGGTTGGCGAACTCGCCGCCCTCCTCGTTCGTCGAGAAGACGGAGCAGGTGCTTTCCGCATTGATGTCGGTATAGGCGGAAAAAGATTTCGGCGTGCGCGCTGGTGGCCGAGAGTGCAGCGACCGCCAGCGAGGAAATGATCGTTCTGCGCATCGCCATGCTCCCGCGCGATGTTGGTCGTTCAGTGAATGACGCCGAACATCGGCTCGATCGTCACGTGGATGAAGACTTCGAGGAAGTAGAGCAGGAGCAGAAGCACGATCGGCGAGATGTCAATGCCGCCGAGATCGGGCAGGACGCGGCGGATCGGCCGCAGCGCCGGCTCCGTCAGGCGGTAGAGCGCATTGCCGATCGAGGCGACAAACTGGTTGCGCGCATTGACCACGTTGAAGGCGTAGAGCCAGGAGAAAATGGCCGAGGCGATGATGATCCACCAGTAGAGGCTGATCGCCAGATGGATCGTCAGGAAGACTGCCGTCATCGAAATCTCCTACAAAGCCCGCGACATGTAGCCATTGGCCGGCGGCGCGGCAAGGCCGCGCTCCGGATCGCTTGACAGGCTTGGCCCCCAAACCCTAAATGCGCGCCATCCGCTGGACGGGGCTGTAGCTCAGCTGGGAGAGCGCGTCGTTCGCAATGACGAGGTCAGGGGTTCGATCCCCCTCAGCTCCACCAACGGCGGATAATCAAAATCCAGCCCATAGTTCGCGATTGGAATAGACACGCGATTTCCGCGGCTTAGTCGATAAGCAGCCATCGTTCGCGGTCACAGAGACGCCGTTTCTGGCCTCTTCCTGCCGATTTCGGGCGTCCCGTCTCTGCTGCCGGTTTCGTGTGCCCTCATGTTTGGAAGTATGATGCTCCTGCATCATGGCGATGGCGTCGTGATGCGAACGGACGTCGTGGTTCGATCAAGCGACGATGCAGGGAGGCTGCGAGCCGACGACCAACGAACGGCCGCGTGCAGCCGGGGCGGGCAAGTTTTGCGTGCGACTGAACTCTAGGATTGCCTACTGGAGAAAAGCATCCTGCCTGGCCCAGCGGATAGGCAGTTCGGCCCGAGCAAGGTACCGCGGAGTGAGCGATGCAGGCTGACGGCCGGTGAGGATGGCGTCCAGCATCTTCGGACTGAGGAAGGCGAGCGGCAGGATGCGCCCGACATCAGCACGATCGACCTCGAAGGCTTTCGCGATGCTCGTCGTGTTCATCGCCGACGGTCCGGTGAGCCTGTCGAGATAGATGTGAGCCCGGGCGATCAGGTCGACCAGCGATGGGTCGGGTTCCGGTTGGGCATAGGGCGGGTCGATCACGATGCGCATGCCGTTGCCGCGACGGCGAAGCATGATCGGTAGCTCGATACTGACGATATCGTCGGGGCTATGGGTTTGGTCGGTAACGTCGTCATCAAGCAACGCAGCGACAACTTCCCTCGTTTTGACCTCGAAGCGGATCGACGAGGTCGAGAGGTTGATGGACGGGAACATGATTGCGAGCGCCGCACGCTGGCGGGCGGCATGCTCGTGCTCCGACAGAGTAAGCGCCAAGCTATCTGCTTGGGCCATTCCACGGTGGATCTGATCGGCTGATGCGTGATCCTCGATCCAGCTGGCAATAAGCGGCTGATCCCGCAGAATTCGAACAGCCTGTTCGCGAACAACCTTCTCGATCTCTTTGGCTGGGATGCGCCAACTGTCTGGAACAGCATGCTCGGATTTTCTCACGCGGCTGGAGACATAGTATCGATAGCGGCGTCCATTTGACTTGCCATGGGTCGGTGACATGCGGTCACCCGTGTCGTCGAACAGGATGCCGGTCAGCAGATGCGTGTCTCTGTGCATTGCGGTCCCCTTGGGCACCGGCGCTCCGAGAGCGAGCTGCTTGCGAACAGCTTCGAAGAGCTCAACATCGATCAGCGGTTCATGCTCGCCGTCATAGACCTCGCGGTTATGACGGACCTTGCCGATATAAGTTGGATTCACGAGCAATTTGTTGAGCATGCCCGGGAACATCGGGCGGGTGCGATAGCGATCACGGATCGATTCAGGGACTTGAGGATCAGTTGCCGCTGCAGCCTGCCTACTCACCTCCATCGCCAGCTTTGGGACTGATTTGAGTTCGAGGTATCGACTGAACAGACCTCTGATGAAGCTGGCCTCCGGTTCGTTGATGACCAGCTTCCGGTCCTGAACCCGATACCCGAGCGGGACGGTGCCTCCCATCCACATGCCCTTCTTGCGGGATGCCGCGATCTTGTCACGGATGCGCTCGGCAGTGACCTCACGTTCGAATTGGGCGAAGGAGAGAAGGACATTGAGGGTAAGCCGGCCCATTGAGGTTGTGGTGTTGAACTGCTGAGTGACGGAGACGAAGGAGACGGAGTGGCCATCGAACACCTCGACGATCTTGGCAAAGTCCGCGAGCGAGCGGGTGAGACGATCGATCTTGTAGACGACAACCACGTCGATCTTCCGATCCCTGATATCCTGAAGCAGCCGCTGCAGGGCCGGTCGCTCCATCGTTCCACCTGAGATGCCGCCATCGTCATAGCGGTCGGGAGCCAGCTTCCAGCCGAGCCCGACCTGCGAGGCGATAAAGGCGGAGCAGGCTTCTCGTTGTGCATCGAGCGAGTTGAACTCCTGGTCGAGGCCTTCCTCGGTGGATTTACGGGCATAGACGGCGCAGCGCAGCCGCGGCTGCGAGGATCGAGCGCCGGGGTTGGATTGATCGTTCGTACTCATAGCCCGAAGAACCTCGGTCCTGATTGATGAACACCGGTGATCTTGCCAGCGATGGCGGTGAGCGAGGGGTATATCTTGGCCTCGAATACGAAGCCGCCCTCGATCACATCAACGATGTGGGTTCTGCCGCTCCATTCCCGCATTAGCCTTGCACCGGGAGTGAGGCGCCGCCGCTCGCGGGAGGGCGATGTCACACATGCCGCAGAATCCTCCTGGATAAGTGGCTGATCGACACTGTGTGCATTGACCTGCTCCTCAGCAGCAGCCTTTGCTCGCCCGTCACGGGTCAGCATCTCGCTCTCGACCCTGGCTATGGCGGATCTGAGCAGGTGACGCGTCTCGGCGGAGTATCCACCGAGGCGCTTAGCCTGAAGATGCCAAGCAGCAGCTCTGATCAAAAGGTCTTGGCGGACACCCTTCGGTGGTAACACACCATTGGCCTTACGCCACCGTTCGACCAACTCGTCACGGGAGAGGTCACTCAGGGCGGCGACCTCGGCCTTTACATCGGGTTTGTCGCGCATGTATCAGCGCGCCTTCCGAGTAATGGCATCAATCACACGGTATCGCCGCTGCCCATCCTTACCGATCTCGCTCATCAGGTTGAGCTTAAGCTTTTTCTTCACCACCGCGGACAGGAAGCCCCGAACCGAGTGTGCCTGCCAGCTGGTCAGGTCCATGATCTGGGGGACAGTTACTCCCCGCGTCAGCCGTAATTTCTTTAGGACAATTTCTGCCTTGGAATTCTCCGCTCGGTTCGGCGTCTTGGTCGATCGCTCAGTTGCAGTCGCCACATCCGACGAAGTTTCATCCTCGAGGGCTGCGGCAACGATTTCGGGAAGGGTGCTGTGGGACATGATGCTCTCCGTCAGTCGAGCGCCGGCCAATCCAGCGCTTGCACTGACACAAGCCCGCGCTCGGGCGGGCGAGAGAGGCTTCCCCGATGACGTCGGCTCCTAAACGCTCGGCGTCACGCGATCACTACCGCTCCTCCCAGCAAAGAAGTCCAGGTCAATTAGCGGGCAGCTTCTTTTAAGGCAGCAAAACAGTTAATCGCAGGATACCCGTCACAAAACGGGTCAAGCTCGATGAACCAGATCCTGTCTCTTCCTATAAAATTGCGCGCAGCGGGCAACCTATGAGCGAGGGAGTGTGACAGGCGACATGGCATGAAATAGCGAACAATGAACGACGCGTTTGTTTAGGCTAATCATTGATGAAATTTGGGCGATGCTGTAATAGAAAGCGATTGCCACACATGTCATAAGTGTAATTAGTAAAGGCATCTGGCCTGGGAGGGGGCGATCTCAGTAAGTGCTGCGCAATGCGCGCCATTCCTATCAATAACATTGCTTCGTCACAGAGGGACGACGAGTCCCGATGTCGAGGAGCTCAGGGCTGATATTATCGCCCGGATTCGGAGCAAGTCTGAAGACGTTACGAGAACCGTGCACAAAGCCGCGCCCGAAATTGGCAAGGCGGGGGGCTCGGATTTTGGTCTCATTCACTATTCGGAGAAGCGACCGCCGGCTTGGTTCAACGGCGACAATATTAACGACCTGCGCCATCACCTGATCGCCGTGGTCGCAAAGGGCAGCGTAGTTGCACTGGCATTCTCCGATACTGCGCAACGGCGCACCATCATTACGGACATTCGGCGCGGTCAGATACCTGCATTTAGGCAACTGGCTCCGGTTACAGCGAAGCAAATCAACGATGCGTTTGTAGGCGAAAAAGTTCGGACGCTTTGGCTCAATGCTGCTCACCAACGCGTTTCCACGAAGGCTGACTCTAAGGTGTTGAGTGGCCTGGAGCTCGAAGCCGCCCTCGACCCTCTGGACGACCAGACCTACTATTTCAGCTCGGTTCGCTCGACTCCCGAACTCGCAAAGGTCGCTGCTGACAAACCCGCACCGGTGATTGGAGCGAACCCTCGCAATGCAAGGGTCTGGATCGGTCCCTCGAAAGACTGGGCCGATTTCCTTATCCGGGTTGAAGCGCTGTTGGATGCGACCTCTTGGGCTATCTCGAAGCCAAAGAAAGACGATTCGCCGCTCCCAGTCCTAGCGCGGCCTATTTATGGAATTCCTGCAGCTCGAACCCCATACGACATGGCGATAATAGTGCCTGAAGCAATTTCAGCGGGTGCTGAGGATAGTGATGAAGATGCATGGCTGCATGAGTTCAGCGACGCTGTGCGCTTCGAAATCGTTCATGTTGATAAAAGCCCGTCCTTCACTGCGGAGGTTTTTTGGGGGAAGGAACGTTACGGTAAGATCGCGTACAACTTTGTCGCTGACAAAGACGGGGAAGCGAACCTGAAATCCGACGTCGTTGAGTGGTCCAACGACGCCGAGCATCGGGACGATATTAAGCGCATATGTCGAGATAGCGAATTGCTGACGATCCATTTTGACACGGGTCACACGTTTGCGCGCGGCCTATTTTACGAAACGCGCTTTCGAGACGCAGCCTTCGCCGAGTGGAGTTGGATAGCTCTCAAAGGCTTCGACCTCGATACGGAGAAGCCGCTTACCGGCCGCAAATTGAATATCAAAGGAATCGGTGAAAAAGCCGACATCTCATTGTTCGGCTACGTCGCTAAACACTGGCCAAATTTTACAGATGCCGGTCGTCCTACGGGCTGGCTTGTTTGCGACGATGGATCAATGGAGTCGGCCGACTTTGTGCACTTCGATGCAGCTTCAAAACCGCCAAGTCTAACCCTGGTTCATGTAAAGGGAAGCAACAGCGCAAGTGCCGCCAGAAGTATCTCGGTCTCGGACTACGAAGTTGTGGTTGGCCAGGCAGTGAAGAATCTCCGCTACCTTGACAGAGTGAATGTGCACGAGAAACTCGCGTCAAATCGGTCAACCAAAATTGGTTCTGCTATTTGGAAGGACGGCGTACGACAGAAGAACAGAGATGGATTCCTCAAAGCGTTGAAGAATGCTGGTTCCAACATGCGCAAAGTCGTTTGCGTTCTCCAGCCAAGCGCGCGGCTGTCCCAGGTTGAATCGGCCCGAAAGCTTATCGCAGCCGGTTCTACCGTTTCGAGCGTCCGACGACTTCAGCAGTTGGACACGCTTCTCCTTGGTGCACGGCGCGATTGCCTTGCCCTCGGTGCTGATTTTCTCGTCATCGGTCACGACGATCGAGTCTAGGCGGACGCCGGAATGGCAAAGAACATCGTCATTTGCTGCGACGGCACTGGGAACGAAATCGCACAAAACCTGTCCAACGTTCTAAAACTTTTTCGGGTTGCTAAGAAGGATCCGGAGCAGCGTGTCTACTACGGCGCAGGGATCGGAACGATCGGCACGAGTGATGCGTGGTCGCGGTTTCGGCAGAATCTAAAGTCGACGTTTTCACTCGCAACCGGCTACGGATTGGATGCCGATATCCTTGGCGCATACACATTCGTGTGCGCAAACTTTGCACCAGGCGACGAGATCTTCTTCTTCGGGTTCAGCCGCGGCGCGTACACCGTCCGGGCCGTTGCAGGCATGATCCATCTGGTGGGTTTGCTCGCCCCAGATCAGCTCAACATCGCCAACTACGCTCTACGCTCATATAAGCAAGCGAGCGACGATGGCGACTTGAGCGCGGCTTGGCATTTCTCAAAAGTAGCGGGATGTACGTCTGCGCCAATCAAGTTTGTCGGAGTTTGGGACACTGTAGCATCCGTAATCGTCCCACGAAGTGACCGCCTTCTTCCTCAGCTGCTGACCCTTCCGTACACGCGTCGGAACCCCAGCGTTCAGATTTTTAGACATGCCATTGCGCTTGATGAGCGACGTCGAATGTTCCGTCTCAATCGCTGGAACGAAGTGCAGTACTTTGTGCGAGATCCATTCGCGCGAAACAGAACAGACATTCAGCAGGATGTGAAGCAGGTGTGGTTTGCCGGTGTCCATGGAGACATCGGTGGTGGATACCCAGAAACTGAAAGTGGTTTGGCGAAACTGCCGCTGGACTGGATGATTAGCGAAGCAAAGACCCATGGCTTACGTCTCGACGAAAAATTGCGCGGCCGGATCGTACGTGGCCGACATCATTTCGGTGTGGCATCGCCGTTCGTCGCTCCCGATCCACTCGCGCGCTTGCATAATTCGATGACGTGGGGCTGGAAGCCTCTGGAGTGGATTCCTAAGTCGGCCAAATGGCGCGAATGGCGACGTAGGGAGGTTGGTGGCCTCTACCTACCTCAATCCGAGCCGCGCTCCGTTCCAATCGGTGCGTTGCTTCACCAGTCCGTAATCGATCGCATGAAGGGCATGGACTATCGGCCCGAGAACATTCCACCAACGTACCGCATTGAACCCTAGCGCCTGGAAGAGCAAATGCTCAGTCGGTCTAACTTATGAGTGTGTTCGCAAAAGCTTTCAAGAATCTCGATGTTAGGTGGGAGATGCGCTCCCACGACCGAAAACAAATTGAGGTTCATGGTTTGCGCCGCGGACAACTCGCTGCAGCGTACGCAGGGGCGGCTCATGCTCTCAAAAGCAACAAACCCGCTACGATTGTTATGCCGACTGGGAGCGGTAAAACGGCGGTCATGTTGCTTGTCGCGGCCTTCGCTCAGGCAAAACGCGTTCTGGTTGTAGTTTCTTCGCGAGCGCTGCGAACTGAGATTGCTGAAAAATTTCGCAAGCTAGATCCGTTTCTCGAATTGGGGTTGCTGCCCCCAATTGCACCGCGTCCGATTGCTACCGCGATTGCAGAACGGCTGGAAACCGATGATGACTGGCGGACATTGGAGGGCTCCGATGTCGTTGTTGCGCTTCCGCAGAGCATCAGCCCCGCTTATCAAGGCGTGGCAAAGTGCCCATCCGGACTGTTTGATCTTGTTCTGATGGACGAGGCACACCACTCGGCCGCTAAGACTTGGAAAGCACTACTCGGCCAATTCGAAAAAGTGCCGAGGATCATGTTCACAGCGACACCTTATCGCCTCGACCGCAGTGGACTGCCTGGCGAGACGATTTTCACATACCCAGCTTCAAAGGCGTTTGAAGAAGGCGTCTTTGGTGACGTCCGTTACGTTGGCGTCGATGATACGCCGCATTTGTCGCCAGACGAGAGCTTGCGCGATGCGGTCATTGCACAGCTACGGAAGGACTCCGCAAGCGGCTTCGATCACCGAGTCCTTGCTAAGTCGAAGACAATTGAGCGCGCAAAGCAAATTGCAGATCTCTACAAGGCCGCGGGATTTCGCATGGAGGCGGTTCATAGCGGTCTCGCAGATAGCGTTAATCAGAAATACATCAGTGAGCTGCGCAGTGGCGTGCTTGAAGGGCTGTCATGCGCTAACATGTTGGGAGAGGGCTTCGATGAGCCGCGCCTCAAGGTTGCAGCCCTGCACGACCAAGACAAGTCACTACCTGTAACGCTTCAATTCATCGGTCGCTTCGCCCGAACGAATCGGAGCGACATCGGGCCGGCGCATTTTATGTCTGTCCCGCAAGTCACGCATGCTGATGAAATGCTGCGTGATCTCTACACGCGCGACTCTGTATGGGCAAAGTTAGTTCCAAATTTCAGTGACGTTCGTATCCAAAAAGAGACAGACCTGGAACCAATAAGGCGAACAATCCGGGAGGGGCATGGCGTTGCACTTGAACCGCTAACGAGTGACTATTGGGAGCGTTTGAGGCCTCGTCAAAAGGCGCTGATCTTTAGAAGGACGGGGAAACTCGATCTTACAAAGATGACCCAGGGGATCGCAGAGGACGCGCTGTTGTTCGCGCATCTGTCCGATGACCACAAGATTGCAATCTGCGTCGAGGAACGAGATCGGGAGCCGGGCTGGAGCGAGGGAAACATCCTCGTCATGCGCTCAGCGACGCTCTATGTCGCTTATTGGAACGAGGAGAGCGATTTGCTCTTCTTTCATTGTAGCGCCGATGGATCAGAACACACGCGCGAATGCCTTGAAGCAGTCGGCGCCCGCGACTATCCATCGGTTGAGTTCCAGAATCTCAACCGCATCTTTTCAGACGAGCCGGCACTCGCGCCCTTTAGCGTAGGTCTGCGAACACGCGCGCATGTCTATGCAGCGGAGACATACCGTACATCAATGGGAAAGGCCGCAGGCGATCTGTTTAGATCGTCTGACGGACTGCGATATCATCGTGGCCATTGCGCTGCACAACTCGGACCAGGGGAGATCCTTGGCATGAGCGATGCGTCAAAGGTCTGGGGCGGCAAGAACATTCCGATCGACGAGTTCGTCACATGGTGCGACAAGCTCGCAAATCGGATAACGAGCAAGAAACATACCGTCACCGGTGCTCGTGGATATTTTGCGATGCCTGTTCGCCAACCCGCGGACATGATCGCTCGTGCGATTGCGGCCGGCGATTGGCCCGCGTCGGTCTACCTTCGAAATCTTACACTGGAGTTGAATCTCGAAGACGAGGAGTACTCTTCGACTAGCTCAATTCAAAGCGGTCTACGAGACGTGGATATCAAGGGAGAGTTTTTCGAAACGCGTCGCAAGAGAATGCAAGTGACTTTTACTGCACCCAGCTTTCAAACTGCCGTTCTCTATGAGCCCGAAGCTCCCGTTGCCTTCACCCACATCGATCTTCGATCGAATTCTGTCGACGCAACACGTCTTTCGGTGCGCACGGGAAACGGTGACAGGACGCCGTTCATCACCTTTCTCAATCGGGAGCCGCCTACGCTATTCTCGCTCTACGGAGCTGCGATGATTGGCAAGGAGTGGCTTCCAGAACTAGTGAACTTAGATATCAGAGACGAACCTGCCTTCTATGAGCGATGGGACTGGTCAGACGTCAATATCAAGGCAGAACGCCGCAGCGCTGACGGCCGGTCCGTTCAGGATAAGGCAATACGCATGTTGAGCGACGAAAAACCTGATGTGCTCTTCTTCGATGATGGCAAAGGGGAATTGGCGGACATTGTAACCGTCAAATCTATCAAGAAGCAGGGTGAGCCCGAACTGGTGAGGGTCGGCTTAGCGCATTGTAAGGCCTCTTCTAAAGAGGAAATCGGAGCGCGGCTTGCGGACTACTACGAGCTCGCCGGGCAAGCGATTAAGTCGGCGAGCAAATTGGCATTCTCAGAGGCCCGCGCTCATATACGACGGCGAGTGACGGCGAACCGCAACTTCATAATTGGTAACATGGCAATCGTGGACGAGCTTCTCTCCGGCGATATTCAACGTGTCTATGAATACGAAATCTCGGTGATCCAGCCTGGCTTATCTGCTGACAAGCTGGCTGGTCCGAAAGCCGCGGAGTTGGCGCACCTGATCGCGATGACGAGAGAGATGATCGATGTCGCCGACTTCGCAAAGTTTCGATTCATTTGCTCCTGATACCACGCGGTCCAAAAGAAGTAGGCTACAAAACCGGAGAGAGGTCAACGAAGCGCCTGGCGTGCCATCATCGGCACATACGCTGAAGCAGCGGTAGCGGCGTCGGAAATCGGCCCTTGCTTCTAGCGAGCATCTACGGTGCTCGTGTTTCGCGCATCTCTGCTAAACTAACGCACCAGCCACGCCGCGTACGCATCGACATCAATCATTGGGACCGTGCCGCTGAACTGCAGCTGCGAGATCAGTTTGAAGAGGAAGGCTGTCGCTGCTCTCGTCTCGTGTTCGAAGCTGTAGCTGCCGGCCTGCGGATCGCGGACGAAATGACCGTGCGAGGCAATGCAGCCGAGATCAAGCTGCCGATCGCCCGTGCCGGCGTTCAGCGCTGTGGCGAGTGCGGCGCCCATTGGCGGATTCCATTCGCTCTCGAACGTCAGGATACCGCCAAGAATGCCAATGGGCGGCTTGGAGGGATAAGTCCCGCCGGCATGGGGGATAGGCAGGCTCGTGCGGTGCAGCCGGCGCACCGACGCGACCTTGTCTTGGGCGTAGTTCACGAGCCCTAGGTCGATCGTCTGCTTGGCTTCGAACACGGCGTAGACGCTTTCGGCCGGAATGATCTTCTGCCCTTTGAAAGTGAAGATGAACGGCGAGTACTGCCGGTCGAACACGACAACGTCGATCTGCTCGCTAAACTGGCCCTTGCTGTCCACGACGTGCGCGTTGGCCGCTTCGTAGCGCCTGGGAAGGTATGTCTGCAGCAGCTCAAGCCACACTTCCTCGCTCGCATCGCCCTTTGAGCCCGGGTGATGGATCGACCGGCGGACTATGGAGAGCTTCTGCTGGATGTCGTCATGCAGCGACGCGAGAAGCTGCTCAAGAGACCAGTCGGCCATAGGGGTACTCCTTTCAGGATAGGGGGAACTTCGGCCCGAACGACGCGCGCCATGCTTTCAGCGCGTCGCCGCTGCGGCCCTGACGGGCGAGGTTGATGGCGGCGGTGGCATCGCGGCTCGCCTGCATGAGCAGATCGCGTGCCCGCTGCTTGCGGGCGTGATCCATCCCGTTGCTGATCGGCGGCCCCAGGCCCGCGGGATCGGCCCACGTATCGGAGATGCGGTCGGCCATCGTCGAGAAAAGGCTCTGCAGTTCGCGGTCGAACTGTCCTTGCCAGCCGCCATAGAGACATTCGAGGGCCATAACCTCGATCAGGAACGACGGCTTGATCGGCTTGTCGCTGCCATGCCGCGGGTTGTTGTTCCAGTACTTGACCATGCGCACGAGCCCCTTCCATTCGTTGGAGAAGGCCTGGTGCGCGGCGGTCGCTTTCTCGGCGTGGATTTTGGGATTGGTTTTGATCCACTGCCCGGTGTCGGTGTCGGGGATTTCGTAGTCGTCGCCTTCGGGGAAGGCCGGCACGACATCGACGCTCAGGATGCGGTAGTCGGTGTTGTCCTCAGAGTCGACATGGACGCCGAAGTCAACGTTCACCGACCGGCTCTGCTTGCGCACGGCTTTCTCGCCGTACTTCTCCACGAGGGCGTCATAGAAGGCATTGATCACCGCCGACGGCGCCTTGCCGAGATAGTGGCGCTCGGAGTCTTTCAGGACGAAAAAGATGTCGATGTCCTTGAGCGGCTTTGTCTTGGTGTAGCGGGCGTAGCTTCCGGTCAGGAAGCTGTTCGCAATCGAGAACTTGGTGTCGAGATAGTCGCGCACCTCCTGCTGGCGGGCGGATGCGTTCTTCTGTTCCTTGTCGTTCAGCTCCAGCCGGCTCTTGAACTTGCGGAAGGCTTCGTCGAGCGTGAGCATCAGTTCTTCCTCCAATAAGCCGTACTCGCACCCAGGCCGTTGTGCTCGATGGTCGAGCCCAGGCTGTGCCGCACGAAGCCGACGGTTGAACGGTAGGATGCCGGGCTCCATCCCGTGACATCGGGGCGGCCGGGCTTGGTATGCAGCAGGAGACGGTAGCGCGCCTGACTCGGCAGCAGGCCGGCCTTTTTCACGGCGTAACGAATCTGGTCGGTATCGGTCCAGAACCCGCCATCGTCACCATAACCGGTCGTATAGACGACATCGATGTCCCAGCGGCCGACCAGGTCATCGGTGCGGGGATCGTAAATCTCGAGCACGACCGCCTCGAGATCGCCGGAGGCGAGCCAGCTCTGTACGCCCCTCATGTTGGTCTGCCAGTCCTCGACGAGGGCGGTCGGGTCGAGCCCGCTCAGCCGGATGATATCCTTCATGCTCTTGAGGATGTTGTCGGCGACATAGACGACCGAGTGGGTATAGGTATTGACGCTGACGCTGGTCATGAGCCGAGGAACCCCTTAGTGTTGAGGATAAGGCCGGACGCCGCAACCGCGGCGCCGGCTTCTTCTTTGGCGACGGTCGTTTCGGTGCTGTCGCGCGCCGTGATTCGTGTGCTATGCTTCTTGAGTGCGCCGCTCACCCAGTCGAGTTCTTCCGCCGCGCAGGGGAGCGAGACGGCCCAGTCGCCGCTAAGTGGATCGAAGCCGAGCTTGTCTTCGTTGGCATCGCCGCCGTCGATGGCGTCGTCGTCGTAAAGGCAGTAGATGCGTGTCCGCGGCCCGTCGCAGGTGACGATGATGGCCGCATCGCGGGGCGTCTGGTCGGTGATGGTGCTCGACGCGACGCCCGCCACGGCCATCAGCTCGTTGTAGGCCGTGCCGGTGCGGCCCTGCGTCAGCAGCGCGACGATCGCCGTCCACGTGTCGTGGGCGTTGCGATGCGGGATGCTGCGAAAAGTGCGGCTGGCGACGGTGCTCATGAGCGGCCCTCCGTAGCGGTGCGGGACTTCCGGGCAGCGTGGGCGGCGGCCAGCAGATCGTCGATCGTGACGAGAGCCGGGTTCATCGCGGTCTTGGGGCTGGTGGCCAGCGCGTTCGCCACCATCTTGCGGATTGCGCGCCCGTCGAGCCCGACGCAGGCCTCTGCGCAGGCCGCGAATTTCGGCGACGCGGCGAGCTTGGCGAGAGCGGGATAGGTCCGCCCCAACCCCGTAAGGCAGTCCGCAAGGATGCGCGCGCACGCCGCCTTGTCGGGGAGCGGCACCGGCATGATCATGTCGCAGCGCGACAGGAACGCGCTGTCGACCGCCTTGGGGAAGTTGCTGGTCGCTACGAACAGCAGGTTGGTGTGCTCTTCGGCGAGGGCGTCGAGCTGGACGAGAACGGCGTCGGTCGCGCGGTGAACATCGACCGGGTTGGCCTCAAGGCTCAGCTTGGAACGGTCGGCCGCGAGCGTCTCGACCTCGTCCAGCAGCACGATCGTCGGACCGCCTGCTGCCTCCTCTGCGATAGACTGGGAGAACAGATCGGTGACAGCGCGCTGCGTCTTGCCGTGCGCCGCGCTTGCCAGGGAATGGGGTTCGACTTCAAGAAGGCGGAAGCGCCCGCCGCTGAACGACTCGGCCACGCGATGCGCCAGCCCGCGGGCGAGCGAGGTCTTGCCGGTGCCGGGCGGGCCGACCAGCAGGATGACGCCATGCAGCGGAATGACGCTGCGCGAGACCTGCGGCCGGACGGTGAAGTTCAGCACCGCCTGTGACAGCAGGCGCGCCTTCTCGTCCTCGTCCATGATGATAGAGTCCCACAGAGCGCCCAGCGTCGCGTCCGGCAGGCGCCTAATCTTCTGGATGCCCTTGGGCCGCTCTTCGATGTCCATCAACGGCTGGTGCTTCATCACTGGTATCGTCCTTCTGGCAGCGGGGCTGCCATCAAAGTTCTTGCGCTTGTCGGGTTCGACATGGTTCACTTGTCGATGAATATACCAGGTGAGCCGAAAACCCGTCAAGTTTTACCTGTCGGAGAAGACATGACTGACGAGACTACCCCGTCGCAGATTTTCAGCGATAGGCTGCGAGAAGCCCGGAAACTACGGGGTTACAGCCAAGAGGAGCTGGCGGCGAAGGCCGATATGCCGGCCACGACGATCGCCCATTTTGAGACGGGCACCCGCAAACCGTCGTTCGAATCACTGCGGAGACTCGCAGTCGCCCTGGAGATTACGACCGACTTTCTCCTGGGCCGAGTCGACAGCCCCGAGCTCGCACAGGCCGGCGACCCTCTCTATCGCGATATCGGCCGCCTCAGCGGCAACGACCGGGAGATCGCCAAGGACTTTCTAAAGATGCTGGCCGACCGTAACGCTAAGAAGGACAAGGGCTAGTGGGTCGTCCGTTCAAGCTTATGATGGCACGGCGCACTGCGGAGGCTTTCCTCCGCAAGGAGGGCATCACGACGCTGCCCGTCGACCCGCTCGCCATCGCTGAGAGCAGGGACATTCTCGTCCAGCCCAAGCTTGACGCTGAACCGGGCGTGTCCGGAATGCTGCTGCGGCACGGAAACAGCTTCGGGATTCTCTACGCAACGCATATCCAGAGTCTGGGATTCCAGAGGTTCAGTGTCAGCCACGAGCTGGGGCATTATTTCCTTGAAGGCCACATCGACCAAGTCCTGAGAGACGGCGTTCACGCCTCGCACGCAGGCTTCGTGACGGCCGATCCCTATGAGCTGGAAGCCGATCATTTCGCGGCCGGACTTCTGATGCCGGAGACGCCCTTCCGCGCGGTGATGAACGACCTCGAACACGGCCTTAACGCGATCGAGGCGCTTGCGGACCAGTGCATCACGTCGCGCACGGCCACAGCAATCCGTTACGCCGAACTGACGCGCAAGGCCGCCGCTGTGATCGTCAGCACCGGCGATACGATCGACTATTGCTTCATGTCGGACGCCATGAAGACGCTGCCCAAGCTGGCCTGGCTGCGCAAGGGCACGAAACTGCCAGCCGGCACCGCTACTGCCGATCTGGCATCTCGGCCAAGCGATGTGCGCGCTGGTGCCCGCGTTTCGGATGAGATCGACGTGCGCGACTGGCTCGGCGGTACGACTGGCGGGAGCATCTCCGAGGAATCGATTGGCCTTGGTAGCTACGGCAAGGTGCTGACCGTCTTGTCGTCCGGTAGAATTGGACGGGAAGAAGATGACTGCGACGAAGAGGACGATGACGAGGCGCTGATTGAAAGCTGGAAGCCGCGCTTCCGTTGACGCATGCGCCCTCTAAGAGGCAATCCGCTCTTGATGGCCGGTCCATTTCGGTAGAGGACACTCGTCTTCAGGTGGGCGCAAACCTTTGTCTGCTGTCGCAGTTCGGATCGTTTGACTGCAAAGCTTGGGGTTGCCAAACTCTGCTCAATCACGCGGGATAGAGATGAACGAAGCCAACTTCAAAGAATGGCTCACAACGAACTACAGGCCGAACACGGTTAGTACAAAACTATCCGAGTGTCGGAATCTCGCGGCAGCGTATGGCAACCTAGATGAACACTTCGACGCCGACCGACTGGAGAGCGTCATGCTTAGCCTTGCCTATTCGGCTGATGACCGCGCCAACAACCGGCCGAATCCTTCGAAGTTAAATCTGACGTCGCATCTGTATCGAAACCTTAGCAACTATCGCACCGCCATCAATTACTATCGGAATTTTCGCGATGGCGCCTCGCGTCGTAGCGGCGGCGGTCAACGGCCTGACAGCCAGGCCGTGAACAGAACAATGGACGAGTTCGATAAGCTCGGTCTGGAGGCGTTTCTCGAAGCATACAACTTCGGCTCGTCCTTCAGCTATTGGGTTGTACGCGACGGAAAGCGCTACCCATCAAAGGCGATCTTTGGCGTTGCACATCAATATATGCCGAATGGCGCGCCCTTAGACAACGAAGAGTGCAGCGGTAGCGACGCACGCAAACATCTTGCGAAGCTGGGATTTGAGATCCAAGGAGACGAAAGTCCGAGAGTTACGGAGGATCGCCCACGCCGTTTCTGGATCGAGAAAACAATCGTTAGCGGCCGCGCAGACAGAATGAGCGGGGACAACGCGCTAGGCCGCTCTCTTTGGTCGCCTCAGCGATCGAAGGACGGTAAGAATATATACGCGGCTATGCTTGATGTTCGGGATGGAGACGTTGTTTTCCACCTTACCGATAACAACGCGATAAGTAGCGTATCGCTAGCCGCTGCGGCCGCTGACGCAAGTTTCATCGGATTAGATGGAAGCGATTGGGCAAGCCAACCAGCGTTTCGCGTCGAGCTTAGCGATCATGAGCAACTGAGTCCGCCGCTAGCCCGTGATGCGTTCCTAAAGACAGAGCCATTCGCGGCCGAGCTGAGAGAATTGGCTGAAAGTGGAGCCAAGGGACTCTTTTACAATAGTCGGCTGGAGCTCAATCAAGGTGCGTATCTGACCGAAGCAACACCGACGCTGCTATCAATACTAAATCGCGCATATGTAGAGTTGGCAGGTCGTGGTCTCCCGTTCGTTGACGACGGCATCCCGGCCGAACGCCAGGAGCGTTCCGATCGTGCTTACACCCTCGATGACGCGTTACAGGAGCTGTTTCTGACCCGAGAAGAAGCGGAGGAGATCCTCACGCTTTGGGAAGCAAAGAAAAACATCATTCTGCAAGGGCCACCAGGCGTCGGTAAATCTTTTGCCGCACACAAGCTCGCATTCGCCCTGATGAGCGCTGAAGAGCGCGACAGGGTTGGCTTTGTGCAATTTCATCAGTCCTACTCTTATGAAGACTTTGTCGAAGGGTTTCGTCCAACTGAGAGTGGCTTTGAGCTCAAGGCCGGTAAGTTTGTCGAATTCTGCAGGCGCGCTGAGGCCGACCCAGCGAACCGCTACGTATTTGTCATCGACGAAATTAACCGAGGCAATCTGAGCAAGATCCTCGGTGAGCTGATGCTTTTGATTGAGGCTGATAAGCGAGACTTGAAATGGGCAATGCCGCTTGCTTCGGGAAAGGCTCCATTTCACGTACCAGCGAACGTTTACATTATGGGCCTGATGAACACGGCGGACCGATCTCTCGCGGTCGTTGACTATGCATTGCGTCGCAGGTTCGCATTCGTGAACTTAGTGCCAAAACTCGAATCGGAAAAATTCCGAGAGCATCTTCAAGCGCTCGGCGTTGGCGAAAGTCTTCAGGTCTCACTGCGCTCTGTCGTCGGAGAGCTCAACGCCGAGATAGTTGCTGACACCCTCAACCTTGGGCCGGGTTTCGCTATAGGCCATAGCTTCTTCTGTGCTGGACCGACCTCAAGCGAAAGCGATCAGGACTGGTATGTTCGGGTCGTTCGCACCGAACTCGTTCCGCTTCTTCAGGAATACTGGTTCGACGCACCTGAGAAGGCGGACGGTTGGAAAGAGCGTCTCCTGGCTGGCCGGTGAGCGAACCTGCGATCCCAATCAGCAACCTCTATTATCTATTCTGCTACGCGTGGAATAGGTTTGAAGAAGCTCGAGCGATATCGACGGGCGCCGAGGATAGCTCGGATCTCCCAAATCTTCTCGCGCGTGTTTTAGTGACGGGCGTGCGCTCACTCCTTCGTCGCGGACTCGATCGCAACTATTTGCCGCTTCAGGAAGAACTGAGAACTGTGCGTGGTCATATCGAGCTCGGCCCCACGCTGAGACTGCAAGCGCGCAGCGCAAAACGCATCGTTTGCTCTTATGACGAGCTAAGCCACGACCTACTACATAACCAGATAATCAAAGCGACACTCAGGCGACTGTTAAAGATTAGAAGTTTGGATCCCACGCTTGCGCGCGAAATTCAGATACTCATTCTACGCATGCCGGATGTCACCGATATTGGCATCAAGGCCAGCGCATTCGCGCGCGTGCAGCTCCACCGCAACAACGCGCGGTACGACCTTCTTCTCAAGATCTGCGAGCTAGTGTTCGACTCTTTGATTCCGGCTAAGGGTGGCTCCGGATACGCTTTCCAGGATGTGCTTCGCGACGAGCGCAAAATGGCGCGCGTTTTTGAAGATTTCGTGCGCAATTTCTACCGCGCTTCGCAAAGAGTGTTTCAGGTCAAACCACTGCAACTTGCCTGGCAGGCAGTGCCACTTAGCTCAGGCGGGCTTGGGCGGCTTCCGGTCATGCGTAGCGACGTCTACCTCGACAGCGGGCGACGCCGGATCATCATTGATACGAAGTATTATGCGGAGGCCATGCAGGAGCGTTTCGGGTCGGTGAGCTTCCGTTCCGATAATCTCTACCAGCTCTTCGCCTATCTTCGGAACGATGCTGCGTCGCGCCCACAGGCGATCGTCTCGGAGGGAGTGCTCTTGTACCCACAGGTGAAGCACGAGTTTGACGCTGCCTACGACATCCATGGACATCGCGTTCGTCTATACACAGTCGACCTCGCCCAACCTTGGCGATCCATTGAGGATCGGTTGTCGTATCTAATTGGCGAGCAGGCGCAGGCATAAGCCGACGCATGGTGAAGTTCGTCGGGGGAGTACGCGCTCAGTCAATGATCAGCTTCAACAAAACACTTACCGAGAGGGCTAGTGCCACACCGATCCAGAATCCGTGACGGCCTGTCCATCGCGGTAGCGGGCGCTGATTGTCATTCATGAGTGACCAGCGACCTCGCTGTCTTCTTCCAGTTCGTGCACACGAAGGTATGCGTTCGCGATCAACCAATCATGGACGATTCTTCGCATCGCCTGGTCGCGGTCAACATCCAGCTCTGCAGCCGCGGCTTTTAGTGCCCGCTCGAATTCGGCGTCTGACATGGCAGGACGCTACCTTGCCCCCGATCATCCGCCAAGCAGCGCCGCGATCGCGGCAGCCCCGATGACAGCGATCTGCGCCAGGCGCTCGACGACAACAGCCTGAGCACTGCCAGGCCGTGGTTTGCGAATGACGGCGATTAACGCCGCTGTTGATCCGCTTGCAATGGTGAGGGCGAGAACGGCAGGGAAAATGAAAGGTGACATGACAGACTCCATTTCTGATGGGGGGAGTTTCAGTCATTCTGAGAGGGCGTGGACAAGATTGCTGCCACCGTGGTGGCAGGAACGTATTGCGACACCTCAGTTGATCGCTTTCACTCGCCAGCTCCGCAGCAGGTCGTCGGCCTCACCGTTGCACAGGTCTTCAAATTTGGCTTCGATGGCCTTAGCGACAAGCGAGATTAGCTCGTCGCCTCCATCCTTAATCCGTGGGTTTGCCTCGATATAATGATCGATCACCTCGCTCATGGTCGCCTTGTACGCCAGCAGCGTGACCTTCATGATGCGCTTTTCGTCTTCGGCCATTGCCAAATCCCTGCGGTGATCATCACCATTCGCCAACGTAGCAGCGCGGGCTCTTCCCGCCAGGACGACTGTAGGCGCTTGTGCCGCCACATCGGGCACCATTTCGCTTGCGGTCGTATGGACAGTCGCAGGTCCCCACATAGGGCTCTCGGAGCGGCTCGCCTTTCCGAGACTCAGGCGCCGATTTCACGGGAGCGCGAGATATGACAGGGGCCGGTGGTGCGGCCGCGGGTTTGACAACCGCGACGGGTTCTTTGTCAGCAAGATAGTCGCCATGCACCCAGCCTATACGGTCGCGCACGTTGACTTCGTGCCAGAGCCCGCTGCGACGATACGAGTGAAGGCGCACCCCTGGCTCAAGCGTCAACATGATCGCTGCATTGGTGTCAGGGCTTTGCCGCATTCGAACTCGCGCCGTGGTGAACATGATGCGAGCGACCGTCGGAGCAGCTATGACCTGCTTAGAACTCGGCTTTGCCGGATCGACTTTCTTGGATACGTCATCCCGGCGGACCTCGGTCTTTGGCGCCGGCGTTAAAGGTCCATCGGGTTCTTTGACCGACGAGTTGATCCACGCGAGGCCAACAAGCCCAGCTACGAACCAGCCAGCCTTACTCTTAGCGCTCATCCCCCGAAGCAGATCTGAGACCCGCCCCCACCCATGCGGGCAGGCTCCGCTTGACGGCGTGAGTCCGTCGTGAATCGTTTCCTAGATCAGCGTCGCCGGTACTCGAACAGCGTGAGAGCCGCGCGAGCCGACTCGGGTTAGACCTGGTACCGCAAGAGGGAAGCGCACTCCACGCCGCCCATCATGTTAGCTCTTCCTGCGCCCACCCTTTAAGGGTTTGAGCGCCCGAGCACCGCTCGGCACCGCTCGAAACAACTCCATGATCTCGCATTCGAGAGCCGCGGCAAGTTTGGCCAGCGTGTCGATCGTCGGATTTTTCGTGCCGCGTTCCAGGTGGCCGACATAGGCGCGCTCCACTTCGGAAAGCAGTGCCAGCTCATCTTGCGAGATGTTTTTAGCAACGCGCAGTCGCCGCAGATTCCAGGCCACGAGTGAGCGAACATCCATCCATGAAAGCGAACACCCATTGCTTCAAGAAACCACGTTCTATGACACCAGTTATTAGGATATGCCGAGCTAAGTCTGTGGCGTGCAGGCCCTAAGAGGGTCCGCACAATCAAGGTTGTTTTTGGCAGCTGAGGAGCCGCCGCCATGAAAACTGCAGAACTCAGGACGCTTGCAACACGAGGCACAAATTCAGCCGTTGACAAAGGCCACACTGAGCCGCGGAAGAAGCTGACGAAGAAGGATTACCTTTTCTGGGGCTTCGTTGGGCTCCTATTCATGAGCGCCTTCGGCAATATCCTGCGGGCACTTGAGGACCCTGAGGTGCGCCAAGCTCGATTGGTCGAAGAGGCACGACGGGAGCAACTTCGCATCGTCGAGCAACGGAAGGCATCTGCAGAAGCCGCCAAGCAGGCTAAGGAGGATGCGAAAGCGGCGCGTCTCGACGCTTGTAGCCGGGCCGAAATCCAGGCATTCGCCGTGAGCCAAGACGCAGTCCGGGCGCGATTAAAAGCGCCGTCAACAGCGAGTTTTCCCTGGACACCGATTCGTGCCGAACACACTGGCAACTGCAAGTTCCATGTACTTGCCTATGTCGACGCGCAGAACGGATTTGGCGCAATGGTCCGGTCAAACTACGTGGCGACTTTGAACTACGAGCCCGAGACAAAGGGCTGGCGTGTCACGTCTGTGGTACTGGAGAACTGAACACTCTGCGGCTCTGGACGATCCGATGTCACGTCGGCCATCTCACCTTGATGTTCATCGCATAGTCGATGTGCTCGTGGATCTGCCAGTTCAGAAACTGGCTGATGGAGTCGACCTGATCGTCGTGCCGGCTTCCAGGGAACTGCATGAGTTCCAGGACAAGATCGTCGAGCCAACTGGTATTCTCCGCGAAATGGACCTGAGCCGCTTCAAATGTCGCTGAGTGCTGGGCCGCGCGAGTGATCTTGTCGGCCTTGGGTTTGATCAAGATCGGATTGCCACAGTAAGGCGGGCGCTCCTTAATCAGATCCTGGTTGAGCGATTGGCCGGCACCGATATCCTCGATCAAAACATAGTTGGTCTGGTGCTTGGCGGCCTCTTCGACCACGGTTCGTTTGAGCTCGGGATAGGTCAACCGCTTGCGCACGAGATCGACGAGATAGAAATTTTGTCCGTAGACCTTCCACGTTGTGCAAACCGAATAGTCGGCATTGGGTGATCCGCTCTGGGCCGTGTCCCAGCTCTGAACGGTTCGCATCAGCTGCTCGTCAGGAAGGCTTCGGAAGAAGCGGAATGTGCTCCTCTTGAAGATATTGCCGTCTAACGGGACTGGTCGCTGCTGATATTGTGCGGAGAATGCATCCGATCCGAGCGAGCGGCGAAGCCCGTCAAGAATCTCCTTACCCTCCCGCTCCGGGTGTAGCAAAT